>CABRGT010000009.1 GCA_902470475.1 uncultured Porphyromonadaceae bacterium
CGATGGTACTGCGAAAGTGGGAGAGTAGGTAACCGCCCCCTATTACGAGCGCCCCGAGGAATCCGATTCCCCGGGGCGCTCTCTTTGTATGGATACTTATTAATCAAGCCAGGGTAATCGGCGCAGCCGCAGGCGGCGGAGGCAAGCGGATTGAGGCGCAGCATAGGTCGGTGCCGCAGATCGTGCAGCCGAGGCGCAGGCGAGACACCTGCTTTCCCTGTGCTGCGCGCTGTTGTAGTGAGAGGGCAGTGGTTTATGCAGCTTATCTAGTTAATGTAGCTTATTTGGAGGCAATGTCCGGGAAAGCAGTGGCCTTTGCTTTGCAAAGCGCCTGCGGCGGTCCTCGCCTGCTCTACGTACGTTCAAGGAAGGAGGGGTATAGTTATGGCGTCTCGTCTGTACTACAAATTGATTGTTATAATTGATGGGGTATTTCCACACGCCACGATGGGCAGACTAAGATGTCACCTCTCCCGGTAATGCATGGGTCATATAGTCTGCTTCCTCCGCATTTTCTGCTTTGTGCAAAGTGATTTCAGCGATTGGCCAGCCATGTAGCTGTGTGAAGGCGGTTACGGTTTCCGGCTGACCGCTGATGTGGTGCGCACGGCCTCATGAGGTGCAGATGAACACATGTACGCCTAAATTCAGCTTATTTTTATTATGATGTGCAGAGTACGTGGAATGGGAAAAGAAAAACAGACCTGGAATTGCTTCCAGATCTGTCGTTGGTGGAGTATAGCGGACTCGAACCGCTCACCTCGACACTGCCAGTGTCGCGCTCTAGCCAGATGAGCTAATACCCCGTTTGTGTGATGCAAAGTTAAGAAGAAGTTTTTGTTCTGCAAAATTTTCGCATTAATTTAATATTAGTTAATACCTATTAAATGAAATTAAGTTTGGTGGTTCGGTTGATTTCTCTATCTTTGCAACGCATGGAATAATGCGAACTTTCGAGATAACACCAAATCCAAAACCATGAATATCAAACAACTATTTGTCTTTGTAATATTACTGATGCTCGGCGGAGCGGCTACGGCAGCTGCTGAGGTGACAGTCGGCGCGGCGCGTACGACTGAATATGTACCCCGTCTTAAGGGCAAACGTGTAGCGCTCCTCTCAAATCATACCGGTATGGTGGGCGACAAGCACACGCTCGATCTGATGCTCGAAAACGGCGTGAACGTCGTCACGATCTTTTCTCCGGAGCATGGGTTCCGTGGTAGTGCCGATGCCGGCGAGCATGTGAGCAGCGGAGTCGATCCGCAGACGGGCATCGCCATCGCGTCGCTATATGACGGCAAGCGCCGCGGACCGGCCCCCGAGGTCATGGATGGCCTCGATGTTATAGTATGCGACATTCAGGACGTGGGCCTGCGGTTCTACACATATTACTGCACCATGTTCGACCTGATGAACGCGGCAGCTGATGCCGGAAAGGAATTCATGGTTCTCGACCGTCCGAATCCCAACGGCATGACCGTCGACGGCCCGATTCTGGACATGAAATACGAGTCGGGCGTGGGGCGTCTGCCGATCCCCGTGGTGCATGGTATGACGCTTGGCGAGCTGGCGCTGATGATCAAGGGAGAGGGATGGCTGAAGAGCGACCGCGACCTGGCGCTCGATGTGATCCCCTGCGACGGCTACACGCATTCGATGCGCTATGAGCTGCCGATCGTGCCGTCGCCGAATCTGCGCAACAACCACGCGATATACCTCTATCCGTCGATATGCTACTTCGAGGGCACTCCGGTGAGTCTCGGCCGCGGCACCGACGCCCCGTTCGAGATCTACGGCCATCCCGACTACAAGGCCGATGGCGACGTATTCACCTTCACGCCGCGGAGCGTGCCCGGTGCGAAGAATCCGCCGCTGCTCGATGTCGAGTGCAAGGGTGTCGACCTGCGCGGTCTCGACGACGAGGCGATCATAGCAGCCGGGCTTGACCTGAGCTATGTGATCGACGCCTACCGCCACACGAATCTCGGCGAAAAATTTTTCACGCCGTTTTTCGAGAAGCTTATCGGTCGCGGCGATATCCGCGGCATGATCATGGCCGGCAAGTCGGCCGACGAGATCAAGGCCACCTGGGCCGATGACGTCCGCCGCTTCCGCGAGCAGCGCAAACCTTATCTTCTGTACGCCGAATAATCCCATCCATAATTGCCATGTCACTTCCGGTAATAGTCATCATCACCATAATAGGATATTTCGCGCTGCTGATGGCGATCTCGTATTTTGCATCGCGCGGCAGCGACAACTCGACTTTCTTCACAGGCAACCGCCAGGCCCCGTGGCCTGTCGTGGCCTTCGCCATGATCGGCGCCGCCATATCAGGCGTGACGTTCATCTCCGTGCCCGGCATGGTTGTCGGCAAGGGGTATGCCTACCTGCAGATGGTGCTCGGCTTCATTGTCGGCTATTTCGTGATAGCCTTCGTTCTGGTGCCGCTGTTCTATAAAAAGAATCTGATATCGATCTACGGCTACCTCGAGGAGCGTTTCGGCACCAACACCTACAAGGCCGGCGCATGGCTGTTCTTCGTGTCGAAGATGCTCGGTGCGGCAGTGCGGTTCTTTGTCGTGTGCGCCGTGCTCCAGCTGCTTGTGTTCGCGCCGCTCCACATTCCGTTCATCTTCAATGTCATCGTCACGATCGCGCTGATATGGCTCTATACGGTGCAGGGCGGCGTGAAGACGCTGATCTGGACCGACACGCTGAAGAGTTTCTGCCTGATCATGTCTGTGATCCTGTGCATTTACTTTGTGGCGCAGAACCTCGGCTTCTCGTTCACGGGCATGGTGTCAGCCATCAGCGAGCACTCCACGTCGCAGATGTTCTTCTTCGACGACCCCAAGGGCGCGACATATTTCTGGAAACAGTTCCTGGCCGGCGTGTTTATGGCCATTGCCACCAACGGCCTCGACCAGGACATGATGCAGCGCAATCTCACCTGCAAGAACTCGCGCCAGAGTCAGAAGAACATGATCGTAAGCGGCATCATGCAGTTCTTCGTCATCGCCCTGTTCCTGCTTCTGGGCACATTGCTGGTGATCTTTCTCGACCGCAACGGCATCGCTCTGCCCGAAAAGACCGACGAGATCTTCGGCATGGTCGCCACGCATCCCTCGATGCCGATCATTGTCGGCATACTCTTCGTGCTCGGCCTGATCGCCGCCGCCTATTCCGCCGCAGGCTCGGCACTGACGTCGCTTACCACATCGTTCACAGTCGATATCCTCGGAGCTCACAAGACACAGAGCGCCGAGCGCCTCACCCGTACGCGAAAGATCGTGCACATGGCCATGTCGGGCATGATGGGGCTTGTGATCATAGCGTTCTACTATCTGAGCGAAGAGGATGCTATCTCGGCTGTATATACCCTGGCATCGTACACCTACGGTCCGATTCTCGGACTGTTCGTCTACGGCATGTTCCGCAAAAAGCCCGTTCACGACCGCTGGGTGCCTGCTGTGTGCGTGGCCGCTCCGGTCCTGTCGTGGTGCGTACAGTGGGCGCTCGACCACTTCTTCGCATATCAGACAAGCTTCGAGCTGCTTCTGCTGAACGCGTTCATCACCTTCATCGGCCTGGAGCTGCTCTCGGCCGGCAAGGTCAAGGCCCCTGCCGCACAGGCCGTTGAAAAGGTTGCGGCCCGCGACTGATGGCCCGCGAGACGATCAACCGGTGCGTGTGGCTTGTCGACACGCTGCGCCGCTACAAGCGGCTCACCCGCGGCGAGCTTGACCGCCTGTGGCTGTCATCCCCGCTCAGCGACGGCACGACTCTGTCGCGGCGCACGTTCTACAACTACCGCGACATGGTCGAGCAGCTGTTCAACCTGCGCATCGAATGCGACCAGTCGACCTACGAATACTACATAGCCGAAGACAGCTCCCAGCGCGAAAGTATCGCCAACTGGATGCTGAATTCGCTCAGCATGAACCGCCTGCTTACCGACTCGCGCGAGGTGTCCGACCGCATATTCGTCGAGGACATCCCCTCGGCGCGCGAATACCTGGGAATCATCATCGATGCCATAAAGCGCAACAATATCGTGCGAGTCAGCTATCAGTCATATACCCGCGTACTGCCCAAGGCGGTCACCGTCGAGCCGTATTTCGTGCGCCTTTTCAAGCAGCGGTGGTACCTTGTAGGCCGTGTGACGGCCGAAGACCGCATCAAGACCTATGCCCTCGACCGCATGAAGGACGTCACGGCCCTCAGCGACACCTTCACGCCCGATCCCGACTTCGACGCCGCGACATATTTCAAGGACTCCTACGGCATCGTCGTCACTCAGAGCGACGTGAAGAAAGTGGTGCTGAAGGTCGGCTCGCGCCAGGCCAAGTATTTTGCCGCCCTGCCGCTCCACCACTCGCAGTATCAGACCGTGTCCGACAGCTACTCGCTCTTTACCATGTGGCTCCGCATCACCGACGATTTCGTCGAGGAACTGCTTTCGCACGGCGCCAGCGTGACCGTGCTGGAGCCGCCCGAACTGCGGGCGCGCATGAAGCGCGAACTCGGCGATGCCCTCGCCAACTACTCCGAGTGAGCCGTCCCGGTCGCGGCCGTCGAAAAAATCGGCGCACCGATGCAATATTTCGGCAAAAATCAAGTTATAGAATAGTAATGCTATAACAAGGCCAATCATTTCTGAATATGAAATATCGCATAATATCTCTTCTCCTCGCCATAATGCTCGCCGCAGGCGGCGCATTCGCCCAAAAGAACGAATTCAACCCTATCCAGACGGGTGTCACATCGCTGGGTATCGCGCCCGACGCACGCGGCGCCTCCATGGGCGACCTCGGCGCGGCCACCGATCCCGACGTCAACTCGCAGTTCTGGAACCCGTCGAAGTACGCCTTCGCCTGGAGCCAGGCAGCCGTGTCGCTCAGCTACACGCCGTGGCTGCGCAAACTCGTCAACGACATCTTCCTGGCCAATCTCTCCGGCTACTGGAAGATAGGCTCGGCCGACAATCAGGCCCTCAGTGCCTCGCTGCGCTATTTCTCCCTCGGCGAGGTGACGTCCAACAACGGTATCGACGACATCACCCAGTCGCTCAATCCCTATGAGATGTCGGTCGATGTCGGCTACTCGCGCAAGCTGTCCGAGAAGTTCTCGATGGGCGTCGTGTTCCGATACATCTACTCCGACCTCGGTTTCTCCGATTCATATGCCGGCGACCAGACCACCGGCGCCTCCGCCTTCTCGGCCGACATCTCGGGCTACTTCGTGACCTATCCCATGGTAGGCCGCAATGAATGCCAGTGGGCCTGGGGCTGGAACATCTCCAATATCGGTACGAAAGTCGCCTACAACGACGGCGAGAACCCCGCCTTCCTCCCCACCAATCTGCGCCTGGGCACCTCGTTCACCTTCCCGCTGGCCGACTACCACAACCTTGCCATCAACCTCGATCTGAACAAGCTCCTCGTGCCTGCACGTCCGCGCCAGGCCGATTACGACACCGATACACCCGAGGGACAGGCCGAATACGCCGACGCTCTGGCCGACTGGGAAAACATGTCGTCGTTCACCGGCATCTTCAAGTCGTTCAGCGACGCCCCCGGCGGTTTCAAGGAAGAACTGCGCGAGATCACATGGTCGCTCGGCGCCGAGTATTCCTACAACAATCAGTTCTTCCTCCGCGCAGGCTACTTCTACGAGAACGAGTTCAAGGGCAACCGACAGTACTTCGCCGCCGGCGCCGGCTTCTCGCTCAATGTAGTGCGTCTCGACGCCTCCTACATGCTCGCCACCGCGCAGTCGTCGCCCCTCGACCAGACCCTGCGCTTCACCCTCACCTTCGACATGGACGGCCTCAAGAGCCTCTTCGGCCGCAAGTAATACCCCCGCTCCCACGATATACGGCATCAGGCCCGCAGTCACGCACCGCGGGCCTGATTCGTTATGCGCCCCCACTCTCAGAGTGACCGTAAAGAGGTGATGCAGGTTATTATGGCCGATGGAAAATATAATCATTACAATGCCCCCCGGCCAGCGACAGTACAGGTCGCGTTCTATTGAGTAATCCGCTTTACAGCGGTGCAGGTTCATGCCGTGGCCGAGGGTATAGGCGTGCCGGGCGTTTTATGGCCTTGAATGGACCGGGTGGAGGAGTATATTATACGTGTGTAAAAAGACGGGAAGGAGAAAGAGAAAGGATGATCCGTCTGTGCGGACGGTCTTTTCATCTCGTTCCGGGCCTCCCGCCATAACAACGCGGCGGCGTGCAGTTGCCTGCGCGCCGCCGGTCTCTTTATCTCGGCAGGTAAGGACTATTTGAGGTTCTTCGAGTCGAATTTTACGAACTCTTCGTAGTCAAACTCCCAGTCCGGACCTTCCGTCAGGCTCATTATCCGCTTGTAGATGATCATGCGCTGCACAGCGCTCGGGGCCGAGTTCTCCGTACCCATCAGAGAGTTTTCGGTTGACCGGTACAGGTCAAACGGATATTGGTGTGCGCCCTGATAGATGCCGACGTGGCCCTTATAGCGTTCGTCGGCCAGCATCCGGCTCCAGTATACTTTCGTCGGATCGCCGTTGTAGTCGACATTGAGACCCATGCCGAGGGCGTGCATGCCGTCGAGCCAGGCGCGGAATTCTTCCATATCGTCCTCGTTCACCTTGTTCTCGCTGTAGCCGCCGATGATGTATTCATCGAGGAAGCGTCCGATGCCGTGGCCTATGCATTCGTGGTTCAGCACGGGCGACACACCGCCGTTGGCAATATGGGCCACTGCCCATCCTTCGGGATTAACGTTGCAGTAAGAGCCTCCTTCCCACTCCAGGCGGTTGGTTATGTTTACGATCACTACGTTCGTCATGTCTACGCCGGGTATTTTGGAGGCGTATTCGCGGCACTTGGCGTCATCGTAGTTGAGGGCAGTGTTGCCGTCGCCGACGATGCTCGACTGCGACACTACGTTGACCATATACACGTTGATGCGCTCGCGCAGCGAGTTCAGCGGCTCCGTGGCCAGCAGGTGTTCCATTGCCCGGGTCATGAGCTGTTCGTATTCACCGCCCTCGGCGTTAGCCGCGGCCTTGAAGCCGTCGCCCATCAGCACGATGTCGAATCCTTTGGCTGTGGAGGCTTTGTGGAGGCATTTGTATTTGCCGTCGTCCGTCATGTCCTCTTTGCCGGTGTCCTCCGGATATTTCAGCCATTCGTGTTCGGTCGGCTCGCCGAGCTTGCGCCGGGCTGTCTCGGCGACGATGTTGTCGTAGTAGGATTGGTCGACACTCCAGTCGCGGCATGAAACGTTGATTACATAGCCGTTGTTATCAAGAATGAAGGTGGTGCCTAACCATGAGCTGATGATAGTGCTGTACAGCGCTCTGAACAGATTTACGGTCTGATCTCTGAACGGGTGCTTCGCCACGCGCTCCTTGATCGATTCGCGGCTCTCGAAATATGGGAACGAGGTTACGACGTTCTGGAACCTGCCCGGATAGGAAAGCTGTGTGTTCGCTTCGAATTCCGACGGGTCGCCCACTGTAAAGAAATTGAGTTGATGTCGGCTAAGAATCTCGTACAGTGTCGATGTGCCCTCTTCCTCGAAGAGATACTCGACGGTCTCGTCGGGAATGCGCAGGTTCTCCTTGTAGTTGGTGAAGCGCTGCAGTTTGGTGAAGTATGGATTCTGGCACAGCAGCGACATTCCGT
Organism: uncultured Porphyromonadaceae bacterium; assembly: GCA_902470475.1. Lineage (GTDB taxonomy): Bacteria > Bacteroidota > Bacteroidia > Bacteroidales > Muribaculaceae > CAG-873. The sequence continues at coordinate 7,685 of CABRGT010000009.1, forward strand.
TCCTCTGCCATTGAGGCGTAGCCTGCAGTTCGTCGCTGATATGTCCGTAAATGCCGTTGCCGTATATTTCGAAATGTACCGGCACGAGCATCAGCGTCATCAGGGCTTCGTTTGGTACTTCACCGTAGAGGTTGTTCTCGCTGAGATATATCTTTGTCACATATTTTCCCATTACGGTGATACCGTGCCACAGGGCCAGCGGCTGGTCGCTCATCCATTTGGTGCGGTCTTTCCAGTGGTCGCCGTCTGTGGCGCGGTAAAGTTCCTCCAGAGCGGCTTTCTGTTCGGCGAACGATGGCATGCCGGGTTCCATCTGTGTGAAGCGTATGCCGTACGTGTGGCTGCCGATATGGAATTCGGTGTCGATTGTGGTCCGGAGCCCCTGGTTCTCGCCCAGGGTGAATGTCACGGTTCCCGCCTCGTGGTCGACCGCCACGTCTATCGGTATGCGTTCGTCGCCCTGTAGGTCACGTTCCTCTCCGTTGTCGTTCACAAACTGGCGGTTGAAATTGTATGTGAATGGTGCGCCCTTGAGGTAGTGGAATGTTAATGTGTCGCCTGCCGGCTGTACGAAGTTCTTAGGCCCTGGTTCGAAGATGATATGCCCCGGTTCCTGCATTTCGTCCGTGATGAATACATCCGCATACTGTTTCACATGTACGGTCTTTGATTCGCTGTAGCCCTCGAATCCGATTGCCACATCGGCCTCGCGCAGTTGCCCCGACTCATTTTCGGTGAGCCTGAAAATTATGCCGTTGCGGTCGAACCGGACCGAGAGCCATTCAGGCAGTACGGACTTCGTCTCCAGCCTGCGGTCGTACATTAGATTCTCGTCCTGACGTATCCACCAGTCACGGTCTTCGCCGTCGTCAGTTTTATAAGCCTTGCGGTCTACGGTCAGTTCATAGCTGTCGAGACTCACCCGAGGTGTTTCGGGCATATCGTCGATGTTGTCGAGCGACACGAAATTCAGTCTGTAGCGCTTCGATCCCATAGAGAATTCGGCGCTGGTCTCGGTACGTTTGCCTATGTTTTTCCCGAACGCAAAAGTGATGAGGCCATTTTCGGTGTCGGTGTTCACGGAGAGGGCCACTTTCTCGTTGTCGCCGAGCGGACGGCTTTCTCCGTTTTCGATTACCGAGTGGCTTATTGTTAGATCTTTGATTTCCACGCCGCTGTGAGCATTGAATGCGAAATCTGCTCCTTCTGGCCCCATATAGTATTTGCGTCCGAAATATTTGCCTCCGGCGGCTGGTTGTTCTTCTTCGAAGAATGTTTCCGGATATTGTTTCACATGTACGGTCTTTGATTCGCTGTAGCCCTCGAATCCGATTGCCACATCGGCCTCGCGCAGTTGTCCTGACTCATTTTCGTTGAGCCTGAAAATTATGCCATTGCGGTCGAACCGCACCGAGAGCCATTCAGGCAGTACGGACTTCGTCTCCAGCCTGCGGTCGTACATCAGGCCTTCGTCCTGATGTATCCACCAGTCGCGGTCCGTTTTGCGGTCTATGGTTAGCTCATAGCTGTCGAGACTCACTACTGGTGTACCCGGCATGACATCATTCGGAGCAAGCACTGTGAAATTCAACCCGTAATACGTGCTGCCTATAGAGAATGAAATATAAGGATGAGCGGATTCACCGGTGTTTTTGCTGAACGATAATGTGAGCGTGCCGTTTTCATTGTCGACATTTGTCTTTACGGAAAAACCGGCGTTGTCAGGTATGTAGACTTCAAGATCTTTTAGCTCGACACCTTTTAGGAATTTAAGTTGGCAGTCAGCCCCTTCGGCAGGAATGTAATATGTGTCAACATATAGTACGGCCCCTGTATTATACTGATGGGTGTCGAAGAATATGTCTGCTTCCTGGCGGATATGCAGAGTGGTCGTTTCCAGGCTGCCCGTATATCCGAAGTCGACATCGGCCTCGCGTGGCGTTCCATCGTTATTCTCCTGGATTTCGACTACGAGAGCCGTGCCTACAGATCCTTTATATTTGACCCAGTCAGGAAGGGCCGATCTGCATTCTACGGGCAGATAGAGTGATGGACCGCCTTCGATCTCAATGTGAATTTCTTCGTTGTCAGAATCCGTCCTGCCGCTCTTGTCCACGTGCAGCTGGCTGTCTCTGAATTGTATTTTAGCGGGAGTCAGTTCCAGATACCAGTATTCATCGCAGTTGAATGTTTCACCTGCGACGTTCATTTCGTAATGTCCGTCGATTTTCCGGAATGTTATCGTTCCGGCATTGTCGTATTTTATGATTTTTGACTGGCCGCTTATATCTGAGTTGCTTATGAACAAATATTTATTCTTGACGGTGTCTTCCGAGAATACCAGCAGCGGAAACAGCGCTGCCAGTGCTATGACATAGCGGAGAATTTTGCTGCTCATTTTCTGATGAATTTAAACGTCTGGTTGCCGACTGTGATTATGTAGATACCTCTGCCGAGAGCCGATAGATCTATTTCGCACTCGTCGGTATCTGTTATATTTTCCGATATGATGATCGTTCCGGATGTGTCGCATATCGTCGCCTTGATCGCACCGTTGGCATGTCTGATTACGATTTTCTCATCCTGAAGATCTATTTCAGTTTCCATTGGGCAAAAATCATCAATACCTTCTTGGCTATCGTAAAACAGCAATACCTCGAGGTCGGCGCTGTTGGGTATCTCGAATCTTGTGCCGCGGTATTCTACCGTGTGTATTTCTTCGGAAGGTGTCCATTCCGGACTGGAGGCCAGGAAGAAGCGGTAGCCGAAATAATCATCGTTGATGCTGCCTTGGAAATAGAGCGTGTTGACATTGTCTTCGGCTTGCGTCAGTGCCGGAAACAATAATGCGGGCAGCCCGACAGCCAGTGGCCATAGGACTCGTCTGTAAAAAATTTTGTTCATATTCGGGGAGTTTTTATGTGATTCGACCGTATTATGCGGCGTTGCCGCCGAGCGGCGCGCCTGCGTGTAAAGCATTGGTTTATCATGATGGATAATTGTGCAAATTTAAGCAAATCAGCTCAATAAATTACCCCCCCAGTTAATAAATGTTAAATCAGTCAATTTGTCTCACATTTCATGGCAACCGACGAAGTCGCTTTGCAACGCAAAGACAGCAGGCGTCTCGCCTGCGGCTCCAAGGCGCAAGGTCAACGCGTACTGGTCGCTTGGATGCCGAGCACCCGGGCGCCGTGTGCAGCCATGCACCGGTAAAAAGCTGAGTCTACAGGGAAAGCAGGCGTCTCGCCTGCGTTTCCGGCCCGCAAGGTCACCCGCAAAGCCTACGGGACCGTGCTCCCGGCTGCCCTCTGTAGTGACGCGGCGCCGCCCGCGACGCTAATTCGGGAAAACAAAAAAGCCTTCCGGAAAGGGAAGGCTTTTGGTGGTGGGCGCTGAGGGATTCGAACCCCCGACCCTCTGCTTGTAAGGCAGACGCTCTGAACCAGCTGAGCTAAGCGCCCTGCGACGAGATCGGTTTAAAAGAGTGGGCGCTGAGGGATTCGAACCCCCGACCCTCTGCTTGTAAGGCAGACGCTCTGAACCAGCTGAGCTAAGCGCCCTTTCTCGTCGAAAGCGGTGCAAAGTTAAGGCCATTTTTTGAATTGTGCAAATTTTTGGCGACTTTTTTTGCTTCGGACGGCAAAAAACATCAAAATTGCATCAAAAACGGAGATTCTGACCATCGATCGAGGCATCCACAGCGGCCAGGGCGAGGCAAAGCAGGGCTGCATGCCGGCTGTCGTTGCCTCGGATCCGGATGGCGTTGCCGTCGCCGGTGTCGGCCTCGGAGTTGAGCAGAATGATGCGTCGGCCGTGCATCCACGGCTCATAGGCCCGGGCGATGACGGTGTCGACGGTCTCGCCGCGGTCGGCGATGTCGGCGAGTACGGCATCTATGCCCGCGTCAGTCCGATAGAAGCGGGCGCCGCGTCCGGGGGCCGGATCCGCATCGGCCACGGTGATGATGCGGCACGAGGCTGCGGCGAAAATGTCGATGATGTCGCCGGCGAATTCATGCGGGATTTGGTGGAGCATGACTGCGCGCGGGGCGTATTTTATCACGGCGGTGCCGGGGCGCCGTCCGGCGAGGCGCACCGGCCCGGCGCTTCGCCCGGCACGGTAGTCGGCCATGCGCTTTTCAAGATAGTTGTCGGCCATGGTAGTCTTTGATTGCTTTGAGGAATTCGGCACCGAAGCGGCGTGCTTTCTCGCGGCCCACACCGCTTACGTCCAATAGTTTGTCGAACGTCGACGGACGGCGGTGGGCCATGTCGAGCAGCGATGCGTCGCTCAGTACCATGAAGGCGGGAATGCCGGCACGGCGTGCAAGATCGCGCCGTACGGTCTTGAGATGTTCGAACAGCCGGTAGTCGGGAGCGGTTGCCTCGCCACTGATCGGCTTTGCCGACGTCCGGCGCGCGGTGTACTCCACGCGCTGGTAGCGCGGCAGTTCCACGCGGGCTTCGCCGCGCACCACACGCATGCCGTATGGTGTCACCGACAGCAGGCCGCCGTCGGCGATCGAGACATCGAGCAGACCCAGCTGCACCATCTGCTGGATGTAGAACCGCCACTCGGCTGCGGGCAGGTCGCGGCCCACGCCGTAGGTGCGGATGCGGTCGTAGCCTTTCTGGCGCAGTTCGGCGCGGGCGCTCCCGCGCAGTATGTCGATCAGCATCAGCTGCCCGATCTGCGAGTCTGTGCGCAATATGGCGCTTGCGGCCATCTGTACGGGGACCGTCCCGTCGAACCGTTCGGGAGGATCGGTGCATACGTCGCAGTTGCCGCAGTCGGCCACGGCCTCCTCGCCGAAATAGCTCAGCAGCACGCGCCGGCGGCAGACCCGTGCCTCGGCATATTCCTTCATCCGCTCGAGTTTCTCGGCGGCCACCATCTGCCGTCCGCTTTCATCGGCGAACTTCCGCCGCATGATCAGATCCTGCAGCGAGTAGAACAGCACTGTCTCCGACGGCAGCCCGTCGCGGCCCGCACGACCTATTTCCTGATAGTAGCTCTCGATGGTGCCCGGCAGGTTGTTGTGGACGACCCAGCGGATGTTGCTCTTATCGATGCCCATGCCGAAGGCGATTGTGGCGCACACTACCTGCACGTCGCCGTCGGAGAAGGCCCGGCGCGCGGTCTCGCGGTCGGTGGCCGACATGCCGGCGTGGTACACTGCCGAGCGGAATCCGCGGGCGCTCAGCGCCGCGTGCATCTTCTCGGCGCCTTCCCGCGACAGGGTGTACACGATGCCCGTGTCCGTCGGATAGCGGCGTATCAGCTCCTCGATGGCCTTCTGGCGGTCGCGGGCCGATGCGCCCTGCACCACGGTGAGCGACAGATTGGGGCGGTTGAACGATCCGAGCCACACGAGCGGATCGGCGAGACCGAGCTGTGCGGCTATGTCGCGGCGTGTGTCGCGGTCGGCGGTAGCCGTCAGCGCCATCACCGGCGCCGCCGGAAACAGATCCTTGATCCGCGCCAGCTGCGTGTACACGGGACGGAAATCATGCCCCCATTGTGAGATGCAGTGGGCTTCGTCGATGGCGACGAGCGGCACGGTAAGGCGTCCGAGCCATGTGTCGGCGTCGGCCAGCAGCCGTTCGGGCGACAGATACAGTATCTTGATCTTTCCGGCTATCGCGGCTTCGGCGGCTGCGCGGTTGTCGCCTTCGGCCTTGCCCGAGTGGACGGCGGCCGCAGGTATGCCGTTGGCGATGAGTGCCTGCACCTGATCCTCCATCAGCGCAATCAGGGGCGACACTACGATTGCCGTTCCCTTCAGCAGCAGGGCCGGCATCTGGTAGCAGAGCGACTTTCCCCCGCCGGTGGGCATGATCACCAGCGAGTCGCGGCCGCGGCAGGCGGCGTCGATCACCTCCCACTGTCCGGCGCGGAAGCTGTTGTAGCCGTAAAAGTTCTTGAGCACGCGCAGAGCGTCGGATTTTGAAATTGCAGGCATACGTCGGTTGCTGTGATAGCTACGTGGCTATAAAACCTCGATAGCGGAACGGTTGGTTAAAACTCTGCCCGCAGCCTCCGGCCGCGGGCAGGTATTGTGTGTGGTGTCGGATGCGGGATGTTATTCCACGGTCCAGGTCTCGCCGGCGAGGATCATGTCGCGGAGCGAGTCGAAGCCCTTGGCTGTGCGTACCTTCTCGACCTGCTCGCTTACGCCGGTCTCGTAGGTGGGTGCCTCCACGTCGCGGATCACACCCACGGCCAGCGGCAGCGTCAGGCCGTCCATCATGGCCAGCTGCTGGTGCAGGAAGTTGGAGGGCGTGTGGGCGTCGTGGACCAGCACATCGTCGATGGTGTAGCCGTCCTCGCCGATCTTCACGGCCTTAAGTCCGAAACCGTCCTGTACGAGGCCCATGTCGCCGTTCTTGCCGAAGAGCATCTTCTCGCCGTGGCGCAGATGAATGGTGCGCTCGGCGCGGACTTCCTTGTCGGTGATCGGGTTGTGGATGCCGTTGTTGAAGATGACGCAGTTCTGCAGGATCTCGGTCACGGCGGTGCCTTTGTGCCGGGCGGCCGCTACGAGCACTTCCTGCGACGTGGCCAGCTCTACGTCGATCGAGCGGCCGAAGAAGTTGCCGCGGGCGCCGAATACGAGTTCGGCGGGGATGAACGGATCCTCGACCGTACCGTAGGGCGACGACTTCGACACGAAGCCGCGGTCGCTCGTGGGCGAGTACTGACCCTTGGTGAGGCCGTAGATCTTGTTGTTGAACAGGATGATGTTGATGTCGATGTTGCGGCGCACGGCGTGGATGAAGTGGTTGCCGCCGATGGCGAGTCCGTCGCCGTCGCCCGAGATCTGCCACACGGTCATCTCCGGATTCGCTACCTTGAAGCCGGTGGCTATTGCGGCTGCGCGTCCGTGGATGGTGTGGAAGCCGTAGGTATTCATGTAGTAGGGCAGGCGCGAGGAGCATCCGATGCCCGAGATGACGGCCGTCATGTGCGGTGCTATCCCCAGCGTGGCCATGGCCTTGTGCAGGGTGTTGAGGATGGCGTGGTCGCCGCAGCCGGGGCACCAGCGCACCGACTGATCGCTCTTGTATGAAGCTGCTGTATAGTTGTTTTCCATCTCTTATGCCTTTTCGATGATACACTTGAGCTGCTCCTTCACCTCGGCTACGGTGAACGGCTGGCCCTGGATTTTGTTGATGCGGCGGATGTCGGTTCCCGGGAGCTTGCTCTGCAGGTAGTCGGCGAGCATGCCCGTGTTGAGTTCGGCCACCACTACATTCTTATAGCGGCGGATTGTCTCGAGGGTATTGGCCGGCAGCGGGTTGATGTAGCGCAGCTGGGCCAGGGCCACCGGTGTGCCTTCGGAGCATAGCTCTTCGGTGGCGGTGCGCAGGTGGCCGTAGGTGCCGCCCCAGCCTATGAGCAGGGTGTCGGCCGATGTGTCGCCGTCGAGCTCGAGGGCCGGGATGTTGTCGGCGATGCGTGCGATCTTCTCGCGGCGGATATTCACCATTTTCTCATGGTTGGCCGGATCGGTGGAGATGGCGCCGGTCACGGTGTCTTTCTCCAGGCCGCCCAGGCGGTGCATGGCGCCTTCAGTACCGGGAATTGCCCAGTAGCGTACCTGTGTGTGGCTGTCGCGCTCGTAGGGACGCCAGCCGCCTTCTGCGATACGTTCGGCCGGCAGGTAAGGCACCTTGATCTCGGGATACTCGTCGTCGGTCGGCACGCGCCAGGCGCTGGAACCGTTGCCTATGAAGGCGTCCGTAAGCAGGATCACGGGCGTCATGTGCTCGATGGCGATGCGGGCGGCCTCGAAAGCCATGGTGAAGCAGTCGGTCGGAGTCGCGGCCGCCACCACTGCCACGGGCGACTCGCCGTTGCGGCCGTAGAGGGCCTGCATCAGGTCGGTCTGTTCGGTTTTGGTGGGCAGGCCGGTCGAAGGTCCGCCGCGCTGCACGTCGATTACTACCAGAGGCAGCTCGGCCATTACGGCCAGGCCGATGCCCTCGCTCTTGAGCGCCAGGCCGGGGCCCGACGTCGATGTGACGGCCAGGTTACCGGCGAACGAGGCGCCGATGGCCGAGCATACGCCGGCGATCTCGTCCTCCATCTGGATGGCCTTCACGCCGAGGTCCTTGCGCTTGGCCAGCTCATGCAGTATGTCGGTGGCGGGGGTGATGGGGTAGGAGCCCAGGAACAGCGGACGGCCCGACTTCTGCGAGGCCATGATCAGACCCCACGCTGTGGCCGTGTTGCCGTTGATATCGGTGTACACGCCGGGCACCGGCTCGTCGCTCTCGATGCGGTAGGTCGACACGCTGGCGTGGATATTGCTGCCGTAGTTGTAGCCCGCTTCGATGACCTTGGCGTTGGCCTCGTAGATAGCGGGCTTTTTGGCAAATTTTTTCTTCAGGTGCCGCAGGGCCGCTTCGAGCGGACGGTCGAACAGCCAGCATACGAGGCCCAGGGCAAATATGTTGCGGCATTTGAGCACGCTCTTGTTGTCGAGTCCGCTGCCCTCGAGGGCGGCCTTGGTCATGGAGGTGACGGGGACTTCGACCACCTGGGCGCTGATGCCGAGTTCGGTGAACGGATCGTCGGTGGCGAACAGGGCCTTGCGCAGATCGGCCTCCTTGAACGAGTCGATGTCGACGATGATCACGCCGCCCGGTTTCAGGAACTTCACATTCTGCTTCAGTGCGGCCGGATTCATGGCAATGAGAACATCGCAGCGGTCGCCGGGGGTGTGCACGCCGACACCGACGCTCACCTGAAAGCCCGAAACACCGCTGAGCGACCCCTGCGGGGCGCGGATCTCGGCCGGATAGTCGGGGAAGGTCGACACCTGATTGCCCACGCCGGCTGAGACATTGGTGAAAATGTTACCCGCAAGCTGCATGCCGTCGCCCGAATCGCCGGAAAACCGCACTACAACCTTGTCGAGAACCTTTACATTTGTTTTCTCTAACATATTGATTTAGGGTCATTTAGTGTAAGGCGCTTCGCGCCTTTTCGGATTGTGTGCAAAGGTAGACATTTATTTTCATTAAAAAAAATTAAAATGGGTCTAAGCCTCCCCCGTATTCGCTTCGGCCACCCGGGTAAGATGGGGCGACGGCGACGGTGTCCTCCGTCGCGGCATGACGGCGCACATTGCGAAAATATTTGCGAAAAACGAGAAAATTGCGTAATTTTGCGGAATATGAGTGATACGCTGAATTTCGAGCCGGAGGACGCCGCTGCCGCTGTGCCCTCCACCACATACACTGAGGATGACATCCGCACCCTTGACCCGCTGGAGCACATCCGCACCCGCCCGGGCATGTACATCGGCAAGCTGGGCGACGGTTCCAGCGCCGACGACGGCATCTACGTGCTGCTCAAGGAAGTGGTCGACAACGCCATCGACGAGTACACCATGGGTTTCGGACGATCCATCGACGTGACGATTGCCGACGGCGTGGTGTCCGTCCGCGACTTCGGCCGAGGCATTCCTCTGGGCAAGCTCATCGCCTGCTCGTCGACAATGAACACCGGCGCCAAGTACGACAGCGCGGCATTCAAGAAGTCGGTCGGCCTCAACGGCGTCGGCATCAAGGCCGTCAACGCCCTCTCGAGCGAGTTCGAGATCATGGCCGTCCGCGAGGGGCAGTCCAAGCTCGCGCGCTTCTCGGCCGGTGAGTTGCTCTTCGAGAGCGACGTCGAGCTGAGCGACGAACTCAACGGCACATATGTCCGCTTCCGTCCCGACGCATCGATCTTCACCGGCTACGAGTACCGCGAGGAGTATGTCGAGGCCCTGCTGCGCAACTACACGTATCTCAATACCGGACTCGTGATCATGTACAACGGCCGCCGCCTCGTCTCGCGCGAGGGACTGCTCGACCTGCTCTCGCAGTCCATGGCCAAGGATCCGCTCTACCCCATCATTCATCTGAAAGGTACCGACATCGAGGTTGCCGTCACCCACGCCAATCAGTACGGCGAGGAATACTACTCATTCGTCAACGGCCAGCATACTACCCTCGGCGGCACCCACCTCACGGCCTTCAAGGAAGCTCTCTCGCGTACCGTCAAGGAATATTTCGGCCGCAACTTCGAGTACTCCGACATCCGCAACGGCATCGTCGCCGCGATAGCCGTCAAGGTCGAGGAACCCGTATTCGAGTCGCAGACCAAGACCAAGCTCGGCTCGCGCGACATGGCTCCTCAGGGCCCGACCGTCGCCAAGTTCGTCGGCGACTTCATCAAGAAGGAACTCGATGACTACCTCCACCGCAACCTCGATGTGGCCGAGGCCCTGCTGCGCAAGGTCCAGGAGAGCGAGCGCGACCGCAAGGCCATGGCCGGTGTCACCAAGCTTGTCCGCGACCGTGTCAAGAAGGTCAGCATCCACAACCGCAAGCTCATCGACTGTAACATACATCTCACCGACACCCGCGGCACCCAGGAGAAGCGCGACGCCACATCGATTTTCCTCACCGAGGGCGACTCGGCAGGCGGATCCATCACCAAGGTGCGCGACGCCGACACCCAGGCCGTGTTCATGCTCAAGGGTAAACCCTTCAACAGCTACGGCGCCTCCAAGAAGGCTCTGTACGAGAACGAGGAACTCAACCTGCTCATGTCCGCCCTCAATGTCGAGAACGGCATCGAGAATCTGCGCTACAACAATGTCATCATAGCCACCGATGCCGATGTCGACGGCATGCACATACGCCTCCTCCTTCTTACATTCTTCCTCCAGTTCTTCCCCGATCTGATCAAGGAAGGCCATGTCTACGTGCTGCAGACCCCGCTCTTCCGCGTCCGCAACAGCCAGCTGGGCTCCCGGAGCCGTCGCTCGCGCGATGCCGAGACCTACTACTGCTACAACGACGAGGAGCGCGTCGCCGCCATCGCCCGGCTCGGCGACAAGGCCGAGATCACCCGCTTCAAGGGCCTCGGCGAGATCTCGCCCGACGAATTCCGCGACTTCATCGGCCCCGACATGCGTCTCGACCGCGTCACGCTGCGCAAGGACGACGGCGTGGATGCCCTGCTCGAATTCTACATGGGCAAGAACACCACCGAGCGTCAGGAATTCATTATCAACAACCTCGTGACCGAAGATGACACGGATATCCTCTGACAGCCCCGCGCGCGTGGCGCTCTTCGCCGGTTCGTTCGACCCCTTCACCGCGGGCCATGCATCGGTCGTCGACCGCGCCCTTCCGCTGTTCGACCGCCTTGTGATCGCTGTCGGCATCAACGCTGACAAAACCTCGGCCGCCTCGGCCGCCGACCGCCTCGCGGCCATCAGGGCCGTTTATGACGGCGATCCACGCGTGGAGGTCATCGCCTGCAGCGGCGAACTCACCGTCGACCTCGCCCGCCGTATCGGTGCGCGCTGGCTCCTGCGCGGTGTGCGCTCCGTGCGCGATTTCGAGTACGAACGCGACATGGCCGACCTCAATCGCCGCCTTTCAGGCATCGAGACCCTGATTCTGTTCTCGCTGCCCGAACACGGCGCCGTCTCATCCAGTGCCGTGCGCGAACTGGCTTCCTACGGCTGCGACGTCACCCCGTTTCTCCCTCATAAACATTCATAATCCGAACCAACACTCTCCGCATACATCATGAAGAAATTACTCATCCTTGTCCTGATCGCCGCAGGCATCGTCGGAGCTTCCGTCAGCGCCCGCGAAGAACTCACCCCCGATCAGAAGCTGCGCATGGCGGCTGCCGTCATCCAGGCCTACTACGTGGAGGATGTCGATGCCGATACCCTCGTCGACGAGGCCATCACGGCAATGCTCAAGACCCTCGATCCGCATTCGGCATACTCCACGCCCGAAGAGACCAACGAACTCAATCAGCCCCTCGAAGGCAAGTTCAGCGGCATCGGCGTCCAGTTCAGCATGGTCGAGGACACCGTCTACGTCATACAGCCCACCGCCGGCGGCCCGTCGGAAAAGGTAGGCATACGCCCCGGCGACCGCATCATCAGCGCCAACGACACGCTTATCGCCGGTCAGAAACTCAACAATTCCGGAATCATAAAGATCCTGCGCGGTCCCAAAGGGTCGGTGGTCGACCTGAAGGTGAAGCGCCAGGGCGTCGCCGAGCCGATTGTATTCCGTGTCGTGCGCGACGATATCCCTATCTACAGCGTCGATGCCGCATACATGGTCAATGACTCCACCGGATACATCTCCGTGACACGCTTCGCCGAGGCTACCGACCGCGAGGTGCGCCAGGCCGCCGACTCGCTCATCCGCTGCGGCATGCGCAACCTCATCATCGACCTGTCCAGCAACGGCGGCGGCTATCTCGGCTCCGCCTATCAGATGGCCAGCGAATTTCTCGAGGTCGGCGACCCCGTCGTATTCACCCGTGGCCTTCACTCGCCCGCAAGCTACTTCTCCGTCGAGGAGCCCGGCCAGCTCAAGGTCGACCGTCTTGTGGTCATGGTCGACCAGTACTCGGCATCGGCCTCCGAAATCTTCGCCGGCGCCATCCAGGAGAACGACCGCGGCCTCATCGTCGGGCGCCGGACCTTCGGCAAGGGCCTTGTGCAGCGGCCGTTCCCGTTCCCCGACGGCTCTATGATCCGCCTCACCACCTCGCGCTACTACACTCCCACGGGCCGCTGCATACAGAAGCCCTACGAGAAAGGCCACGGCGAGGAATACCAGCTCGACATGCTCAACCGCTACAACAGCGGCGAGCTCTGGCATGCCGACAGCATCAGGCTCGACAAGTCGGAGCCCTTCTACACTCTCCGCAACCACCGCGTGGTCTACGGCGGAGGCGGCATCATGCCCGATGTGTTCGTGCCCGTCGACACTTCGCGCACCTCCGTCTACTACCGCGAGCTTGTTGCCAAGGGCGTCATCTATAAGTATGTGCTCAACTACATCGAAGGCCATCGCAAGGCCCTTCTGCGCCAGTATCCCACTGAAGAGGCCTTTGCCGCCGGTTTCAATCCCGACGAAGCCATGATGCAGGGACTCATCGATGCCGCCACCGCCGAAGGCATTGAATTCCGCGAGGCCGACTGGGAGCGCTCCGGCGAGATGATCCGCGCCGTCCTCAAGGGCCTGTTCACCCGCGACCTGTACGAGAACGGCATCTATGTGCGCTCGACCAATCCGCTCAATCCCGACTTCCGGGCGGCCCTTGAGCTGATCAACGATCCCGTCCGCTACCGACGCCTGCTCCGTACCGGCCATGAATAATCCGCAACCCATCATTCACCATAAATCACCGACTGACTTATGACATTCGCACAGCAATGCAATGAGATATTCGACCGCTGCGTCGAGGCTTACCATATTACCGACGACATCGACGCGCCTGTCGCCAATCCCTGCTCCCCCGGCACCGTCGAGCACACCCTGTTCGAGAAGAACCTCATCGACGCCCGCCAGTGGCACATGGAGGACATCATCCGCGACCCGGCCATTGATCCCGTCGCAGCCCTTGAGCTCAAGCGCCGCATCGACCGTTCCAATCAGGAACGCACCGACCTGGTCGAGGAGATCGACGACTTCTTCCGCCACAAATATGCCGGCGTGGCTACCGTCGAGGGCGCCACGATTAACACCGAGACTCCCGCCTGGGCCATCGACCGTCTGTCGATCCTGGCGCTGAAGATCTATCACATGAGCCTTGAGGCCAACCGCGCCGACGCAGCTCCCGACCACCGCGCACGCTGCGCCGCAAAGCTCGACGTGCTCCTGCAGCAGCGGACCGACCTCTCGCAGGCCATCGACGCGCTCCTCGACGATATCGCCGCCGGGCGCAAGTTCATGAAGGTATACCGCCAGATGAAGATGTACAACGACACCGATACCAATCCGGTGCTATATGGCGCGAAATAACGTCACTACAGGCAACGATTCCGGACTGATGTCGGTGCTGGTGGCCCGTTTCTCGGCCATCGGCGACGTCGCCATGACCGTTCCGGTCATCTACAGCGCCTGCCGCTGCTATCCCGACGTACGCTTCATCATGGTCACCCGTCCGGCCATGACGGCCATATTCGTCAACGCTCCCGCCAACCTTACCGTCGTCGGTGCCGACGTGAAGACCGACTACAAGGGCCCCCGCGGCATGTACCGCCTGGTAAGCCGGCTTGTGCGCGAATATCACATCGACGCCTTCGTAGATCTCCACGACGTCATCCGCACCCGCCTCATGGGCCTCTTCTGCCGGCTGCGCGGCATACCCGTGGCGCGCATCAACAAGGGCCGCGCCCGCAAGCGCGCCCTTACCCGCCGCCGCAACAAGGTGATGCTCCCCCTCATATCGCAGCGCGCGCGCTACCGCGAGGTGTTCTTCCGGGCCGCCCTGCCGCTCACCGACCGCTTCGACGGCCTGTTCGGCGGTCCCGCCAAGGCCGACCCCGTGCTCTTCGGCGCCATCACGCCGCCCAAGGAAGCCGCCGTACGCTGGATCGGCATCGCGCCTTTCGCCGCACATGCCGGCAAGGTATATCCGCCCGAACTGATGTATCAGGTAGTGGAGAAGCTTGCCGCCCGTACTGACGTAAGGATATTTCTTCTTGGCGGTGGCCACCGCGAGCAGGAGATTCTTGAGTCGTGGGCCGCGCGACTCCCGCGCACGCAGAGCCTCGCCGGCAAGCGCTACGGCTTTGGTGCCGAGCTGGCCCTGTTCAATCATCTCGACGTGATGCTTACAATGGACTCGGCCAACATGCACCTGGCATCCATCGCCGGTACCCCCACCGTATCCGTCTGGGGCGCCACGCACCCCTACTGCGGTTTCAAGGGCTGGCGTCAGAGCGATGCCGACATGATACAGATGCCCATGACATGCCGTCCGTGCTCCGTTTTCGGCGACCGCCCTTGCCACCGCGGCGACTATCTATGCCTCAACGGCATAAAGCCCGAGACTGTCGTGGCGCGCATTAACGAAAAATTATAGAAATGGCAGAAGACTTCGACATACGCGACAATCAGAATCAGGCCGACGGCGACTACGAGAAGGCGCTCCGCCCCGGCCGCTTCGAGTCGTTCTCGGGCCAGGACAAGATCGTGGAGAACCTGCGGGTGTTCGTGGCCGCGGCGCGCATGCGCCATGAGGCTCTGGATCACCTCCTCCTCTTCGGCCCTCCCGGCCTGGGCAAGACCACCCTCGCCGGAATCATTGCCAACGAACTCGGCGTCGGATTCAAGATCACCTCCGGCCCCGTGCTCGACAAGCCCGGCGACCTGGCCGGCATACTCACATCGCTTGAGGAGAACGACGTGCTTTTCATCGACGAGATCCACCGCCTCAGCCGCGTGGTCGAGGAATACCTCTACTCGGCCATGGAGGACTACCGCATCGACATAATGATTGACAAGGGACCCGGTGCCCGCTCCGTGCAGCTTTCGCTCAGTCCCTTCACACTCGTCGGGGCCACCACCCGCAGCGGTCTGCTCACGGCCCCGCTCCGTGCCCGTTTCGGCATCAACGCCCATCTCGAATATTACGACCATGAGGTCCTGCGCCGCATAATCCTGCGCAGTGCCTCGCTGCTGGGCATCCGCTGCACATCCGAGGCCGCCGGCGAGATAGCCCTGCGCAGTCGCGGCACGCCGCGAATCGCCAACGCCCTCCTGCGTCGTGTGCGCGACTTCGCCCAGGTCAAGGGCTCCGGCGCCATCGACATCGCCATAGCCCGCTACGCTCTCGAGGCGCTCAACATCGACCGCTACGGACTCGACGAGGTCGACAACAAGCTGCTGCGGACCATCATAGAGAAGTTCAAGGGAGGTCCCGTAGGCCTCACCACAATTGCTACGGCCATGGGCGAGGATCCCGGCACCATCGAGGAGGTCTACGAGCCCTATCTCATCAAGGAAGGCTTCATCAGGCGCACCGCCCGCGGCCGCGAGGTCACCACACTGGCCTACGAGCACCTCGGCGCCGCGCGCCACGGCATGGACGGCCTCGGATTATTCGGATGATATGGCAGGTATAAAGTCATTGGCAAAGGACACCGCCGTCTACGGCGTGTCGTCCATCATCGGGCGGTTCCTCAACTGGTGCCTGGTCCCGCTCTATACATTCACTTTCGCCCAGGCCGAGTACGGCGTCGTCACCTTCGTCTACGCCGTCGTCGCCCTGGCCATGATCATCCTCACCTACGGCATGGAGACAGGATTCTTCCGCTTCGCCAATCACGACCGCTGGAAGGATCCCATGGAAGTGTATTCCACTTCGCTCATCTCGCTCGGCACCACCTCCCTGCTGTTCGTCATAGCCGTGGCCCTGTTTCTTGATCCTGTCTCGCGGGCGATGGAGTGCGCCGCCCATCCGTCCTACGTCATGATAATGGCGGTATGCGTCGCCATCGACGCGTTCCTGGCCATCCCGTTCAGCTACCTGCGCTACCGCAAGCGCCCCGTACGCTTCGCCACGCTCCGTCTGATCAATATCGGTGTCAACATAGGGCTGAATCTGTTCTTCATTCTGCTCTGTCCGCGCGTGCTGATGGTCCGCTGGCCTGAGTTCACGTCCGCTTTCTACGATCCCTCCTTCGGCATCGGCTACATATTCCTGTCCAACCTCATTGCATCTGTCGTAAACATGGTGCTCATGATTCCCGAGCTTCGTGGATTCCGCTACCGTTTCAACGGGCGCCTGCTCCGCGAGATGCTTGTCTACTCCGCCCCCCTGCTTGTGCTCGGCGTGGCCGGCATCATGAACCAGACTATCGACAAACTGCTTTTCCCGACCCTGGCTGCCGCCCGCGGCAACGCCATGGAGGAACTCGGCATCTATGGTGCCAACTACAAGATCGCCATCGTCATGGTGATGTTCATCCAGGCATTCCGCTTCGCCTACGAGCCGTTCATCTTCTCGCGCAACAAGGAGGACGCCGCAGGTAAGTTCCTTGCCTACCGCGACGCCATGAAATACTTTGTCATCTTCGCACTGCTGCTCTTCCTGGGCGTCATGTTCTACATCGACTTCCTGAAGTATTTCATCTCGCCGCGCTACTTCAGCGGTCTCAGGGTCGTGCCCGTGGTCATGATGGCAGAGCTGTTCTTCGGCATATTCTTCAACCTCTCCGTCTGGTACAAGCTCACCGACCGCACCGTCTGGGGCATGTGGTTCTCGCTCATCGGCCTGGCCGTCACCGTCGCGCTCAACTGTGTGCTCGTCCCCGTCATGGGCTACATGGGCTGTGCATGGGCCTCGTTCTGCTCCTACGGCGTCATGATGGTCACAAGCTACATCGTCGGGCAGCGCAAATATCCCATCGACTATCAGTTGCCGCGGCTCTTGGTCTATTTCGGCATAGCCGCATTGCTTTATGTGCTGGGCATGTATTGTCTCAGCCCTTGGCCGGTAGTCAACTATATCATCCGCTTCTTCATACTTGCCGGTTTCGTGGCCGTCGTGCTGAGGCTCGAGCCGATACCCGTGCCTGCGCGGCTTAAACGCATTTTGCGCAAATGAAAGTAACCCTCATCAACCACAGTGACATGCTTGGCGGTGCCTCCACCGTCACCTTTGGCCTCATGCAGGCTTTGCGCGAGGCCGGAGTCGACGCGCGCATGCTTGTCGTGCACAAAGGCACCGGCTCGCCGTATGTCCATCTGGCCGCGCCCCGCTGGCGTGCCCGCATCCCGTTCCTGGCCGAACATCTGCGCATATGGACCGCCAACCGCTTTTCCCGCAGGAATCTCTTTCAGGTGTCCCTTGCTACGGACGGACTTCCGCTGAGCACACATCCGCTGGTTGAGGATGCCGATGTCGTTGTGCTCAACTGGATCAACCAGGGAATGCTCTCGCTGGCCGAGATCGAAAAAATTGCGCGCAGGAAACCTGTCGTCTGGACCATGCACGACATGTGGAACATGACCGGCATCTGCCACCATGCCTACAGCTGTCAGAACTTCCTTACCCACTGCCGCCGCGGGCCTCTGCTTGGTGCCGCGGCAGGCGGTCGCGACGCTTCGGCCCGTACTTTCGATGCCAAGATGGACCTCTACGACCGCGTGCCGATACATTTCGTAGCCGTAAGTCACTGGCTTGCCGATGTGGCTCGCCGCTCGGCGCTGCTTCGCGGCCGCGATATTTCGGTCATCAACAATCCATATGCTGTCGACGAGCTCGGCTTCAAGTCGACGGTCAACCGCGGCGAACTCGGCCTGCCGTGGAACGGCCGCATCATTCTCTTCTGCGCCGCCCGCATTGATGATCCGATGAAGAATCTTCCCGAAGCCGTCGAGGCGCTTAACACCCTTGTCGGCACCGATGCGGTTGCAGTCTTCGTAGGAGCGTGCCGCGATCCGCGCGCTCTCGACGGCCTGCGCATTCCTCACTACCACCTCGGTCCTGTCTACGACCGTAAACGTCTGCGCAATATCTTCGGCTATGCGTCCGTCGTAATGTCATCATCGGCGTTCGAGTCGTTCGGCGCCACCCTCCTCGAGGCCCAGGCCATGGGCGTCACGCCGGTCGCGCCCGCCCACGACGGCCGCGCGGACATCATCACCGACGGTGTCACAGGTTATGCTGTCGGCCCCGGCATCCGCACTCTCGGTGAGGCTCTGCGGCTGGCCTTGCGGCATCCGCTGCCCGCTGCTGCCTTGCGTGCCGCCGCCGAGCGCTATTCCTATCCTGTGATCGCCCGGAAATATATCGATCTGTTCGACCGCATCACTGCAGGTTGAACGGTCCACATATACAGCATTTTAAACATTGGTTAATAAATACTAATAAATGCTAAATCACCCTTTCGGCGTTTTGATATTATGCGCCGTGTGATTACCTTTGCATGTGTGTTTTTTATAGTATTAGATTAAGATAAAGGTTTAAATTGGAAAGCTAAGTTGTGAAACTTGGCTTTTTTTCATTTCAGCCCCTCCATCCCGTCCGATCCATAAAAACGGCGCATGATAAAAAGCTGCTTTTACAGGGAAAGCAGGCGTCCACGCCTGCGCCCTCAACCCGCATGGCTGCCGGGCCGTGCGACCCTCGGGTACCACCCCGCGGAGAGTGAGTGAGGCCGTCGGCTTTTTGCATATCACGGGAGTATTGAATAAAAAAGCGCCGGGGGGACGTGCCCGCGGCGCTTGGGGATGACAGTAGTCTTACCAGGATTCGAACCTGGACAGACAGAACCAAAACCTGTAGTGCTACCATTACACCATAAGACTGTCTGTGTATGCCGCCGTATGACCGGACGGCGCTGCAAAGGTAGTCAATTTTGCGTTAGCTGGCAAGTTTTCAGAAGCTTTTTTGTTTTTTTGACTGTCCGGCGGTTCCGGCTGCGGCTTTCGTTGGCTGTTTTTATTCGCCTTCTATCACCCACGCGACCGGGTCGGCGGGACAGTAGTATGCGCAGGCGCCGCAGCCTATGCAGTCGTCGAAGCGCAGGGTGGGGAGCCGCCGTGGACGGTCATCGGCCGTGTGTCCGTCGGGGATTATGCGTATGGCGCGCACCGGACACCGTCGCTCGCAGATGCCGCATGCCTCTCCCCGGCTGTATTCGATGCAGTCCGAGGCTATGATGCGGGCTTTGCCGATTATCCACCGGTGCTTTTCTGTGACAGTCAGGCGTTCAAGGGCGCCCGTGGGGCATACGTCGGTACATTTGACACAGTCGTACAGGCAGGCGCCGTGACTGAAATCAAGCACCGGATGCAGCATCTTGCGCAGACCGAGCTCGCTCACCGATGGCTTGATGATGCCTGTCGGACAGGCCGACACACAGATTCCGCAGCCTGTGCACCGCATCTGGTAGTCGCGCCGCGATTGTGTGCCTGGTGGCGTCACGGCGTTGAGCTGTCTCTCGCTTGGCCATCCGGCCATGGCCTGCAGCGACGCCGGAGCCGCTATCGCCGCCAGGAAGGCGCGCCGGTCAAGCGTCTTTACGGTGGCATCGGCAGCCACGGTCGGCTGCATCAGCGGCATCTGCAGTTTGTGGCGTCCGCGGCGCAGGGTTATGGCGCCGTTGGGGCATGCGGCCGTGCAGTCCATGCACACCACGCAGCGGCTCAGGTCTATGGTATGGGCCGACGGATCTATGCACTCGCTTTTGCAGCGGCTCACACACAGCCCGCAGCCCGTGCATTTGTCAGTGTTGATGTCGACGTGGAAGAGCGAATATCTCGACAGCTCCCCGAGTACGGTACCCACCGGGCAGATGGTGTTGCATAGTCGCCGTCCGCGGGTGAGAGCGATCCAGGCCACCACAAGCAGGGTCCCGGCGGCGAACACTGCGCCGAGCACGCTGAAAGCGGCTGGGCGTACAAAGGGCAGTGTCAGGTACGAGGCGATGCGGCTGAAAGCCGAAGCGGGGTCAGCCAGATAGGCCGCTGCCGGGAATTCGAGCGCGAGGCATACTATGGCCACTATCACCACCGACCGCCGCAGCGTCGTCGATGGCGCCCGGTAGAAGAATCCGAGACGCCGCCGCCGGCTCACGGCGGTCAGGCAGTCCTGGAGTGTCCCCAGCGGGCATGCCGTTGAGCAGTAGATGCGGCCCAGCAGCAGTGCCGATACCGACCAAAGAAGCAGCCACCCGAACGAGCAGGCAAGCAATGCCGGCACTATCTGCCAGCGGCTGAACAGGCAGTCGTAGCCCAGCCCCACGGCCACGCCGCAGCTGATCATGACCAGCAGTGAGATGGCTATGCGGCAGAGGCGGAGTTTCCGGTAACCTGAGGCCGTTATTTTCATGGTCGCGAATTTAAGCATAAATTTCCTAATGCGCAATTCGGACGCTAAAATTGCGTCGCCCGTCACCGGTAGCGCTCCATAAAAAAAGAGCCGGCCTTCTCACGAAGACCGACCCCATCACACAAATCAACTTATGAAAAATTATTGTTTCTATCCCCGGCGGATTAAAGTGAACCATAGGTGCCGCCGGTTTTGCTTTCAGTCTGTATCAGAACGGAGGCCGTCCGCCTCGCGGTGCTCCCGGCGGTGGGCCGCCCGGGCCGCCGGGCCCGTCGGGGCCTCTGCGGAATTCATTGCGGTCCTGGGGCATGTTGCCCTTGCCGAAGGTGTTGAACTTATAGCTCAGCGTCACCATCACATATCGTCCGAGTGAGTTGGTGCGGATATCGTCGATATAGTTGGCCGTGACCGTGCGGCGGATGTTGCTCTGCTGCCCCAGTATGTCGTAGGCCTTGAGCGAGAGCGTCAGTGAGCGGTCGCGCAGCATCTCGTAGCTGATCGATGCATCCCACTGCCAGCGGTTCTCGTCGAAGCCGTTGGCATAGCCGCGCGTGGCGGTGAAGCTCAGGTCGGAGTTGAGGACGATGCCGAAGGGCGCCGTGTACGACAGGTAGAGATTGCCTCCGTAGGAGTGCACGGTGCGGTCGCCCGAGTCCTGTACAGAGTTGTTGACAGTCTGCAGGGTGTACCGCGGGCGCAGTTCGGCCTCGAAATAGTCGGGGCGGAACGCCAGCCCCGGCCGCAGGTCGAACTGGAACGACTGCGAGCGGTTGCGCTGCCCGTTCGTGAAGCCGACGGCGTTCGAGAAGTACAGCATGGCGTGGTTGTTGAAGGTCCAGTGCTTGTTGCGGAACGGGAACGACACCATGTTCATGGCCCTGACGTTCCACACCCCGTTGACGTTGGCGTACGTCGTGGTGCGGCCGCCGGTAGTGGGGTCGAATGAGGTTTTCGACACGATCGAGTTCTGCACCACCCGGGCGTCGAGCATTGCCATGACTGAGCGCTGCGCCTCGGCCGAGAAGTTGTTGTAGCGCACGCGCAGGTTGTGCGTGAATGTCGGGTCAAGGTCCGGGTTACCGATCACTATGTTCAGAGGATCGCTTACGTCGGCCACCGGCTGCAGCTGGGTCATCGACGGCTGCGACGAGCGTCCCATGTAGTCCACGTTGAGGCCCTGGCTTTTCGACGGCTTCCACCGGTAGCGCAGGTAGGGCGCGTAGTTGAGCACATTGCGGCGCGGTATGTTGCGCTCGGAGTTGATCAGGTCGGTCGACTTCGAGCTTTGCGGTACCAGCGACAGGCCCACGTCGATTGTCTGCTTGCGCGACACGTGCTTGAAGCCGGCGCGGATGTCCTGGTTCATGTATTCGTTGCGGAACTGGTTCGACAGGTCGTCGCTGAACACCAGCGACGGGTCGACGATCGCAGGACCGTCCCACCCTTCGGGGAACGATACGGGATGGTCGTACACGAGTTTGTCTGCGTCGTTCCATCGGTACTGGAAGCGGTAGGCCACTGTCAGGAAATTTCCGTTGGCCGGATTGCCCAGCGGCTCGGTCCAGCTCAGACGCGCCGATACGTTGTTGGTCAGCGTGCGCGAGGTCGAGAACTGGTCGTAGAGATCCACGGAGTCGTTGTAGTTGTAGAACTGGTTCCATGAATACGTGTCGCTCTGTTCCTCGACATTGCTGTAGCTGTAATTGGCGAATACCGACATCGAGCGGCCCGGACGGGAGCGGAAGCGGTGGTTGTAGATCAGCACGCCCGAAGCTTCCCACGAGTCGCCGCGCGATGCCGAGCGGTTCACCGACCGTGTGTAGGGATCGGCCCCGTCGGCCCCTCCCGAAGTCAGCGATGAGTCGCGCGACCATGAGTTGTTGTGGTTGTAGCTGAAGCGCGGACGGAAGTCGACGGTGTTCAGCGAGTCGGGCTTCCACTGTATGCGGAGGTCGGCGCGGTAGTTGTTGCCGAGGTCGCGGGCGATCTTGCCCGTCGACGAGTACAGGGAGGAGTTCTCGAGCAGATACCTGCGCGACGACTGCTGTCGCGTGTCGCGGTCGCTGCGCGAGTACATGATGTCGCCTCCGACGCGCAGCGTCTCGCCACGTCCTACGTTGAAGTTCACGCCCAGGGCCTGCGACGTCGTCACGCCGTTCTCGCCGCCGAACCGGCGGAAGCGCGAGGCCGTGCCGTCGTTGAAGCTCAGGTCATTGACGTTGTTGGCCGCCCCGATGAAGGTGATCTGGTTGCCGTTCCAGAACCGGTTGATGTTGAACTGCGCCTTGTAGCGGTCGTCGGAGCCGTAGCCGCCCTCGACCGTGCCGAACCAGCCGTTCTGCATCCCTTTCTTTACAGTCAGGTTGATCACGGTCTCGTCCTCGCCGTCATCGACTCCGGTGATTCTCGCGAGGTCGCTCTTGCGGTTGACCACCTGCAGGCGGTCGACCATCTCTACGGGCAGGTTGCGCGACGCCACGGTCGGGTCGTCGCTGAAGAATTCTTTGCCGTCGATCAGTATCTTGGTCACGGTCTGGCCGTTGGCGGTGATTGATCCGTCAGTCCCGACCTCCACGCCCGGAAGGCGCTTGAGCAGGTCTTCTACCACGGCGTTGGGGGCCGTGCGGTAGCTGTCGGCGTTGAATTCGATGGTGTCTTCTTTCACCGTGATCGGCGTCTTGATGCCTACCACGGTTGTTTCTTTGAGCATTATGGCGTCATCGGCCAGCCGGAATGGCTCGAGCGTGACCGAAGCGTTCTTTATCTGGATATCGCGTGCCTGTGTGGCGAATCCTACATAGCTTACCTCGACAATATATTTGCCCGATTTTACCGATGAAAAGCTGAAGCGTCCGTCCTCCGACGATACGGTGCCGGTGATTGCCGCGCTGTCAGCCGCTGCAAGCAGCCGTACCGACGCGCTCGGCAGCGACTCGCCGTTTGTGTCGGTGACGACACCGTTCAGCGTGTACGCCGCGGCGACAGTGCCGCCGGCTGCCAGGGCCAATACCAGGGTAAGTATTTTCATCAGATATGTCGGTTGTATGTTAATCACGCTGCAAAGTTATGCGCGTCCGTCGTATTGTGCAACTTTTATAGACAAATAGGCTGAAAATGCCGACAAACACCGCCATTTGTTAACAATCCTTATTCTACACCGTGAAATATTGCTAAAATAGGCTCTACAGGGGCCTTTGATGCAACTTTTGACGCCCGCAGACGTAATATTACCAAAGCAACAGCAGAAAGAAGTACAAATTTTGAATTAGTTTTTTCATAGGATTAGATTTTTAAGGTTTTTACGGATTGAGGCAATCGTGAGACTGCCTCTTTTCGTGTATATGATCCTATGAAATCTCGCTTTAGAAATAGTAGGTGGCGCCGACGGTCACGCGGTACTCGTGGAATGACATCTCGCTTCGGTTGAGATTCGTCAGACCAAGCGCGCAGTCGATGCTGACCGTCACCGCACCCAGCGGGGCGGCCACGCCGATCTTCCAAGCGCAGTCGAAGCGCCGCTGGCCTGCCGGACCGAAGAGGTCGAACGACGTGTCGCCGAAATTCTCCGGTTTCACCGCGTCGTCGAGGCGCACCTTGCCGCCGAAGGCATAGCTGAATTCCGGACCGGTATAGACACTCATCAGCAGCCGCTGGGCTATGTTGAAACTGTATCCGGCCACTACCGGCAGCCGCAGGCCTACCTTGTAGAGCGACGGATCCTGCTGGGTTTGCTCGTTGTCCGCGCCCATGATCGTCAGGTCGTCGTACGAATACGAATCGTAGAAGAGCGACAGTCCGGGCTCGAGGTAGAAGCCCCGGCCGAGCCATATGTTGCACACGGCGCCGGCCGTGACGCCGTAGCCGTTTCTGAACATCTCGGTCGACACGCCGTTGCCGTGCCATTTTCCGGGAATGTTCACGTCGAATCCGGCGCGCACGCCCCATATCACCGCCTTGTCCGTCTCCTGTGCCATGGCGGCCGTCAGAGAGCATGCGGCCGCCGCGAAAGCAATTATAATTTTTTTCATAATCGATGAATCTATAGCATAATAACGGACACCTGCCATATTTATTGCCGCCGCATCGGAAAGAATCCGTACCGCCGCCCTTAATGGTACAATCGCCGCGCCGCTACAGCAGGCGGAATGAGAGGCGGTGATGAGGGCTGGAGCCCGCGGCGGCTATCGCGGCGCGGTGCGCGGCCGTCGGATAGCCTTTGTTGACCGCCCAGCCGTAGGCGGGGTATTCGGCGTCAAGTTCTGACATGATGGCGTCGCGGGTGGTCTTGGCCATGATCGAGGCCGCGGCAATGTTGGCGAAGCGGGCGTCGCCCTTCACTACAGTGGTGTGCGGGATATCCTCGAACGGTTTGAAGCGGTTGCCGTCGACTATGATTGCGCCGGGACGCACCGTCAGCGCCCGCAGCGCGCGGTGCATGGCTTCGATGGAGGCATTGAGAATGTTGATTTCATCGATTTCCTGCGGGGAGCAGATACCGACGGCCCAGGCCAGAGCGTCGCGCATGATTATCAGGCGCATCTCGTCGCGGCGGTGTTCGGTAAGTTTCTTCGAGTCGATCAGCCACGGATGCGAGTAGCCGTCGGGCAGGATGACGGCTGCCGCGACGACGGGGCCGGCCAGACATCCGCGCCCGGCTTCGTCGCATCCGGCCTCGAAGCGCCCGGCTTCGAGGCACGAAGGCAGCGGCGACGGTGCGTTACGCAATGGTCCGCAGATCTATGACGCGCTCCACCAGGAAGAGTTTCTTGATGTCGCTGCGCCGGATTTCCATATCGTCGTAGGCCGGATTCTCGCTGTGGAGGATCACGATGTCGCTGTCATCGGCCTTGCGACGCAGATACTTGACCATGCGGTAGTCCTCGAGCACCACCAGATAGATCGATCCCCATGCTATGATGGAGGTGTCGCGGATCTCGCGGATCGAGATGTACGAGCCGTTGGGTACGATCGGCGTCATCGAATCGCCCGACACCTGGATTACCGGGTAGCCGGGAACTATGCCGGGAATGTCGAGATAGCCGATGATCCGGTCTTCGGCGAACATGCTGCTCAGAGGTGTGGCGCCCGCGGTGGCGTCGATGTCGTAGACGGGTGCTCCCTTTGGACGGCACGCGTCAGCCGGCTGAATGGCCGAGCCGCAGGCGGCTACGGTGTCGGGCGTCTCGGTGCGCGGAAACGGCGTTCCCTCGCCCTTGGTGAACCAGGCCTTCGATATGCCGAGATTGGCCACGAGGCGGTTTACGAAATGGTTCGTGATGGGCATGCGGCCGCTGAGCAGACGCGACATCGACGACGGATCAATATCGATCAGACGGCTGAACTGGGCCTGCGAGCGGTGCGATGAGTTTACAAGATATTTGAGGCGGTCGAGCATGGTGGCCGACGGCTGCGGCATCTCGAAGTGTTCAATGAGGCTTTCCATATTGTTGAATTTTGTTGCAAAGCTACAATCTTTATTTTGTAAATGCAAGCAATCCCATGTTTTTTTATCGCTATTTTGTGGAAAAATTGTCTGTGACACATTATTTTGTTAGATTTGCACAGATAAACTGAAAGATTATGACTAAGATTGCATTGCGTCTGCTTGCCATGCTGTTGGTGATGTCGGTGTCGTGCTCATGCTCGCGCACCGCCCAGGACAGTTCCGTGCCGGTCGCCGAATCGGCCACACTGCTCAATATCGACGACCGCCCCGGATATGTGGCCGTTGAGGTTTCCGTTCCCTGGGACGGAGGCACGGTCGTGGGCCGCTACGCCCTCGTGCCCCGCGGCACGCATCCGCAGGTCCCGGCCGACAGTTTCACGGTCGTCGAGGTACCGCTGGAACGCTCGGTCGTGTATTCGATGGTGCATACATCCGCTATCGACGAACTTGGCCGCACCGATGCGGTGGCCGGCGTGGCCGACGCCGCTTATTTTGCACCTGACGATCCGATGAAGATCCGCCTCGACGCCGGTCAGGTTGCCGATATAGGTTCGTCTATGGCTCCGTCGGTGGAGAAGATCATATCGCTCGGTCCGGATGCGATACTGCTCTCGCCTATGGAAGGGGCCGAACCCGGTCCGGTCGTCAATGCCGGCATTCCTGTGATTTACATGTCCGACTATCTCGAGCCCGATCCGCTGGCGCGGGCCGAATGGCTGCGTCTGCTCGGACTCCTTTACGGCGAGCCGCAGGCGGCCGACTCGATATTCGCCGGTGTCAAGGCCGAATACGGCCGTCTGAGCCGGATGGCCGGCAACAGCGCCACGCGTCCGGCGGTCATCACCGAGCGCCCTTATGCCGGTGTGTGGTACATGCCCGGCGGAGCGAGCTACAAGGCGCGCATGCTGGCCGATGCCGGAGCCTCATTCCCCTGGGCCGACGAACCTACGTCCGGCTCGCAGCAGCTTGCCGTCGAGGCCGTCGTGGCGCGGGCGGCCGGAGCCGATTTCTGGCTGCTCAACGAGGGCGGCGATACCGATGCCGCACGTCTTGAGGCCGACATGCCTCACGCACGGGCGTTCGCTGCATTCCCCGATGGAGTCTACGTGTGCAACACGCTTGCCACGCCGATGTTCCGCGACATAGCCTTTCATCCGGAGCGCGTGCTCGCCGACATGGTATGCATATTCCATCCCGAACTGATGCCGGACTATAAATTACGTTATTACAGACCTCTGAAATGACAGCCAGGACGCGGCAGGCATTCGCTTTTACGGCTATGGCCGCGGTGCTCGTCATCGCGGCCGCAGGTTGCCTGCTCGTGGGCGCGGCCGATATTCCGTGTCGGGCTGTGCTCGACATCCTCACAGGTCATGGCTCCGGCAACCATGCCTGGGACTATATCGTACTCGAGACGCGTCTGCCGTCGATGGTGACGGCAGCCCTTGCCGGGATGGCTCTGTCGGTGGCCGGACTGCTGATGCAGACCACTTTCGACAATCCCCTGGCCGGCCCGTCGATTCTTGGCATCTCGACCGGATCGTCGCTCGGCGTTGCCATAGTTGTCATGGCGCTCGGTGCCGTGGTCGGGCTGTGGAGCCGAGCCGCGGTGGTGGCCGGAGCGCTTGCCGGCGCATTCGCCGTGATGCTGCTGCTGACGGTCATGTCGGCTCTGCTGCGTTCGTCGGTCATGCTGTTGATTGTCGGCATACTGATCGGATATCTGGCCTCGTCGGCCATATCCCTTCTCAACTTTTTCGCTACCCGCGAGAGTGTCCATACCTTTGTCATATGGGGTCTGGGCAGCTTCGGAGGGGTCACTTCGGCCGAGCTTCCGGTGTTCGCCGTGCTCACACTCGTCCCCGCGCTGCTTTCCGGTCTATATGTCAAGTCTCTCAATGCCCTGCTGCTCGGCGAGCGGTACGCGGCTTCTGCCGGAGTCAGCCTCCAGTCCACGCGCCGCGGGCTGCTGCTGCTGTCGGGCACACTGACGGCTGTCGTGACGGCCTGGTGCGGCCCGGTCGGTTTCATCGGCCTGGTCGTGCCGCATATAGCCCGCCTGGCGCTTCATACCTCCGATCACCGGCGGCTGATGCCCGCTACAGCGCTTGCCGGCGCCGCCGTCGGGGTAGTGTGCCTGCTGGCGTGCATAGCACCCGGCACCCGCGGCATCATACCGCTCAATGCCGTCACGCCTGTCATCGGCGTGCCGGTCATCATATACATCATAGTGCGTCGCCGCTCGATCTTCTATTTCAACTGATATGGTTCTGACTGCTGAAAATCTGACTGTGGGATATGGCCGCCATGCCGTACTGGCCGATGTCTGTGTCGAGGCCGCGGCGGGTACGCTCACGGTACTCATCGGGGCCAACGGCAGCGGCAAGT
This sequence comes from uncultured Porphyromonadaceae bacterium, assembly GCA_902470475.1. Taxonomy (GTDB): domain Bacteria; phylum Bacteroidota; class Bacteroidia; order Bacteroidales; family Muribaculaceae; genus CAG-873. The sequence continues at coordinate 36,189 of CABRGT010000009.1, forward strand.
CGACCCTGCTGCGCACCCTCACCGGATCGCAGGCTCCGCTCTCGGGCAGGATTCTGCTCGACGGCGACGATCTGCATCGTCTGTCGGCGGCTGAGCGTGCCCGGCGTCTGGCCATAGTGCTGACCGACCGCACCGGTGGCGGCGGCCTGCGGCTGGATGAGCTTGTGGCTGTCGGCCGTCATCCCTATTCAGGAGTTTTCGGGCGGCTCGGCGATGCCGACCGCAGGGCGGTGGCGGAGGCGATCGAGGCAGTCGGTCTGTCGCACAAGCGCCATGCGTTCGTGGCCACTCTCAGCGACGGAGAGCGTCAGAAAGCCATGATTGCCCGCGCCGTGGCCCAGCAGACGGGTCTGATCGTGCTCGACGAACCTACTTCCTTCCTCGACGTGGCGGCCCGCTACGAAATAATGCAGCTGCTCGATGCCATTGCGGCCTCGGGAGTGGCCGTGGTGCTCTCGACCCACGACATCGCTCCGGCCATGGCTGTGGCCGACCGCCTGTGGGTGATTGCTGACGAAAAGCTGCATACAGGCGATTTTTCCGGGATTGCCGCCTCGGGTATCCTCGACCGGGTATACCGGGGTGTTTCCTTCAACCATGAATTCAATGATTTCCGACCATGCGACAATCTTTCCTTCCGTTCGCAGTAGTTGTGCTGCTGGTAGCCTGCGGTAAGGCTGTGCCTGCACCGGCTGCTTCCGGACAAGTCTCTCCGGCCGACTCTGTGTATACTCCCGAGCCCGCGTCGCCCGACACGGCCACGCTGACTGTGGCCTTTGCCGGGGATATGATGCTCGGCACCACTTTCCCCGATTCGGTTCACGACACCCATCTGCCGGCCGACCGCGGTCGCCGTCTTTTCGACCATGTGGGCGAGATCACGCGCCGGGTCGACATCGCGGGTGCTAACCTCGAGGGCTCATTCCTCGAAGGGCCGGGCCGCCGCCGGAAGATGACCAATCCCAATACGTATTTCATTTTCCGCATGCCACCCGATTTCGTCGACCGCTTCGACGAGGCCGGATTCGACGTGCTCGGCATAGCCAACAACCATATCAACGACTTCGGTCAGCCGGGTCGTTCGTCGACCATGGCCACGATCCGCGGCGCGGGTCTTTCGGTAGTCGGCCTCAAGGACAGCTGCGAGACCGCCGTGTTCGAGCGCAAGGGACTCAGAATCGGTGTGACGCAGTTCGGGCACGGCGACAACAATCTCGATGTGACCGACCTCGACGAGCTGCGGCGCGTTGTGCGCGACCTCGACAGCCGGTGCGACATAGTCATTGTGTCGTTTCACGGCGGAGCCGAGGGCGGTTCGCTCACTCACGTGCCGTTCAAGCCTGAGGTCTATGTCGGCGAGCAGCGCGGCGATGTGGCCGGATTCGCCCGTGCGGCAGTCGATGCCGGAGCCGATCTGGTGTTCGGCCACGGGCCGCACGTGCCCCGCGGAGCCGAACTCTACCGCGACCGCCTCATAATGTACAGCCTCGGCAACTTCTGCACACCGTTCCGTATCTCCGTGGCCGGCAACTGTGGCCTGGCGCCTCTGCCCGAAGTGCGCATAGCCCGTGACGGCTCGTTTATCGAGGGCCGCATCCACTCGTTTGTCCAGATCCGTGGTCGTGGTCCGCAGCCCGACAGCACGCATCGCGCGGCCTCGCTGATCCGCCGCATGTCGGCCGAGGATTTTCCTGCGTCGCCTCTGTGCATCACCGCCGACGGCCTGCTCCTGCGCAAATAATTTTTACCAACAATGTCAATGTGCTCCGGGGATATGGGGATTAATACTCGGGTTACGGGGTCTCGGATCTGTGGGGGTTGCCCGGCGGATTGAAGCTGTTGGCTTTTTTTGACGTCGGGATGTGCTCGGGAGGTTACTTGGCCCGGGTCTCCTGTGTTTGAATCGGATTCATATGGCTGTATCAGATTAATAAGGTTAAAAACTAATGGTGGTTAATAAATAAGTCGGGTTAATTTCTAAGTGAGTTTTAAATAGGTTGGGTTAAGATAAGGTTAATAAATAAAGGTTTTCACATCAATCACGCCGCAAAGTTACAATACAAATTTTAAAACTGCAATAAAAATTGTAGTTTTTTTGAGATGTGGCGTGATTTTTAACATTTCGCGGGTGGCGGGAGTGTTCGTATAGGGAATGCGGTGAGAGTCACGGCATCGCCCGCGCTGCGGGCTCTGTTCTACGATGATGCGTTGTCCGTGGGCTCGCCCTACGGGCTTTACCCACGGTTATGAACAGCCACGCCTGCTCCGCAGGCTGGTCGGTCGCAGGCGGTTTTATTTCAGGTTGGTGGGGTCCCAGCGGTAGAGTTTGTCGGAGGGGCGGATTTTGGCGGGGACGGGGATGGAGAAGGCGTCGCCCTTGACGGCTTTGTCGACTGACTTGCAGCCTACCATGATGGAGTCGACGGTGATCATCAGCGCGCCGGTAGTGGGGCCGGTGATGACTATTTCGTCGCCGACATGGAGTTCGCCGGCTTCCATGAGGAATTCGCCCACGCCGATGCGCGAGAAGTATTTGACTCCCTTGGCCACGTAGTGTTTGACGCGTGTGGCCGACGAACCGTATTTCGACGACCATTCGCCGAGGCGCTGTCCGAGGTAGTAGCCGTCCCAGAATCCGCGGTTGAAGATGCGTGCGAGGCGTTCGTCCCAGCCGCGGACGGCCTCGTCGGTGTACGTGCCGTCGCAGATTGCCGTGATGGCCTCGGAATAGCATTCTACGGCAGTAGCGACGTACTCGGGACCGCGTGCTCGTCCCTCGATCTTGAATACGGTAACACCGGCGTCGATCATGCGGTCGAGGAAGTGTATGGTCTTCAGGTCCTTGGGCGACATGATGTATTTGTTCTCGACGTTGAGTTCGTCGCCTGTCTCGAGGTCGGTGACGCGATAGCCCCGGCGGCAGATCTGAGTGCATCCGCCACGGTTGGCGCTTGAATTCATTTCGTGGAGGCTCAGATAGCACTTGCCGCTCACGGCCATGCAAAGGGCTCCGTGGCAGAACATCTCGATGCGGACGAGTTCTCCGCGGGGGCCGCGGATGTCCTGATCGCGGATGGCGTCGCTTATAGCCCTGACCTGGTCGAGCGACAGCTCGCGGGCAAGCACCACGACGTCGGCCCACTGTGCGTAGAAGCGCACGGCCTCGATGTTGGAGATGTTGCACTGGGTGGATATGTGCACTTCGACGCCGCGTGATCGGGCGTAGAGGATGGTGGCGATGTCGCTGGCAATGACGGCGGTGATGTCGCTGTCGGCCACGGCGTCGATGATCTCGCGCATGCGTGCGAGGTCATCGTCGTACATGATAGTGTTGACCGTCAGATAGGTCTTGACGGCAGCGGCGTTGCAGCGTGCGGCGATGTCGCGCAGGTCGTCGAGTGTGAAGTTGGCCGACGAGCGCGAGCGCATGTTCAGGCCCTGGACGCCGAAGTATATGGCGTCGGCGCCGGCGGCGAGGGCGGCCGAAAGGGACTCGAAGCTGCCCACGGGGGCCATTATTTCGAAATCTTTGCGGTTCATGAGCGGAGTGGGCTGTTTTTTAGCTGTAATAGCTGTGTTGTTTATACACCAAAACCCGACAGCCGCTGGCGGCCGTCAGGTGACGGTGATGGGTTCGGGTCTGATTCTGACCGCCCGTATTATTCAGCAGCGGCTTCGGCGGGAGCTGCGGGAGCAGCCGGAGCGGCAGCGGGAGTCTGAGCCGGAGCAGCGGGCGCGGTCTCGAACTGGTTGGCGGGTACAGAAGGCTGGCTGGCGGGAGCCTCGCTGCGGATAGCAGTGTGGCTGTCGCTCTTGGGCATGGTGTAGGCCGATGCTACGGAGAGCACGACGATCAGTGCGGCAAGTGTCCAGGTGGTCTTCTCGAGGAAGCTGTTGGTCTGACGCACGCCCATCACTGAGCCTGCATTGCCGAACTGCGACGAAAGGCCGCCGCCTTTTGATTTCTGTATCAGCACGATGCCGATGAGAAGCACCGCTACGATAACGGTCAAAACGATGATTACTACGTACATATCTGTCTTTTGGTTTATTCTTTCTCCGGATTCCGCGCCCGGGCTGCATAGCTCTGGTTGATCATCAGCTTGCGCAGAAACCGCAATTGGTCTGCAAAGTAAACACTTTTTTCCGGATAATTCAAATTTAAATTGCTAATAATTTCATAAGCGCGGTCGTAGCGGCCCTGTCTTATGAATATTTTGGCAAGACTTTCGCTCAAGAGGCCGTCGGCGGCCGG
>CABRGT010000010.1 GCA_902470475.1 uncultured Porphyromonadaceae bacterium
GGGCTTTTGCTTGATTAATTTGATTGAGTCTAAAATGGAGTTCTGCAACACCCACTGTGAAGAAGCGATAGACCGGCAGCGACGGGTGGCTCAGATTCATGCCGATTTCGGCTTCCTTGGCGAAGGCGGCGCGCAGGGTGGGCGACGATGTGTCGCGCAGTTTCTTGACAAACACGCGCCGGTGCAGGTAGCGGGCATCGTAGGCCTCGCACGTGGCTCCATGATCCGCCAGCCGCCGGGCCCGGGCAAAGTCGATGCAGGCACCCGAAGCAGGAGGTCGCTGCGCGCTGAACGATGAGTCGAAGTCGCTGTTCATCCGGCAAATTTAAGTAAAATTCGCGAGTCAGCCAACAGCAAAACGTCGGCCGCAGGCCGGTGTGCGGTGCCGGAGGCAGTTGGACTGACCGCAAATTTAAGTAAAATTCGCGGGTCAGCCAAAAAGCACGGGGCGGGCGCATCCGAAGTCGATGCATCCGCCCCGTGTGAAAGTTTACGGCGGTCAGTTTTTGAGCTCATAGGTGATGGAGGTGACGACGCGTACGGTCTTCTTGTAGGGCGTGTACTGGTCGCGGTCCTCGATGGTGAACTGGCCCTGGCTGGCGGTTACTATCTTGCCCAGGTCGCTGTGGGAGTCTTCGGCGAAGCGCTGTGCGGCGCCGCGGGCATTCTCGGTGGCCTCGGTGATCATGGCGGGCTTGATGTCGTTGAGCCCGGTGAACTGGTAGTCGGTCTGATACTGGTAGTCGCCGGCTACGACGGCGATGCCCTCACGCATCAGTTCGGGCTGCTTCTCGATGAGCGAACGCACCAGGTCGACTTTCGACGAGCTTACCACGATCACGTTGGTGACCAGATAGCGCTGTGTGACGCGCTCGTTGTTGTAGCTCTGGGCCTCGCGGTCCTCGACCTTGGGAGGGTTGACTGAGAATTCCGTATCTTCGAGCCCGTTGTCTTTCAGAAACTTGGTTATACGCTGGTTGGTCGACTGTATGCGGTTGTATATATCGGTGAGATCGTTGCCGAGTTCTTTGGTGACGATGGGCCACGTGACAAGGTTGGCGTCGACGAGGCGCTCGGAGAGGCCGCGTACGGTCACCTGGCGGCCGCGGTTGGAGAAGTTGTCGATGCCTCCCTTGATGCAGAGGCCGAGGGCGAGAAGGCCTATGGCGATCAGCGCGCCCAGAATGATTTTGCTTTTGTCCATATGTGTGTTGTTAAGTGTGTGGTCAATGTTTTATGAGCCGGGCGAAGAGCCGGTCAAATGTGGTGTCGAGATCGTCGGTAAGCCCGGGATGAGGCCGCGATGTGACGATGCAGGCCGACCTGACGGCCGTGAGCCAGCGGAAGCGCTCGTGCGGCTCGAGTGCGGCGACTGGCGACTCTCCCGTGCCTGTGGCCACGAGGCGGAAGGCGTCGAGCTGCCTGTCCACGGCGTCCAGGTCGCATGCAGGTGCCATACGCGAGGCAAGTCCCATGTCGAAGTCGAACTCAACCCGGATCCAGCGGCGCCGCTTGCACATCATGGCCAGGCCGATGTTGAGCAACTCGCCGCGTTCGACGTCGGGCATAAGCTGTATGACTGAGTATTCGTAGAGGTGGTGCGGCTGCTGGGGCATGACGTTTACGGTTTGAGTTCGGAGCGGGCCTTGACGGCGTGTGCGATGAAGATTCCGGAATTTTCGAGCCGCCGGGTGAGGAATTCGGTGTAGACACGGCGCTGTTCGGCCGGGTCGATGTCCGGTTCGGCCTTTACGAGCCATTCCTCGGGGATCAGTTCCACGATCCGGCCTGTCAGGTCGGGAGTGATCAGGCCGTGCATGACGGCGTCGGCCTCGAGCATCCGCGATGCCTGTGGCAGCAGCGCGTGATCCTTTACATAGGTAAATGGCGACAGGGCCGCCTTCTCCCATGAGTCCCAGTTGTGGTGGAAGTACAGTGAGTCGCCGAAGTCGATGAGCCACAGGGCGCCGCGCCATAGCAGCATGTTGGTGTTGCGGGCGGTGCGGTCGATGTTGAGCAGCAGCGCGTCGAGCCATACGATGCGTGAGGCCTCCTCAGGGGTAGTGCGGTTCACGGCCACATCCCATGTCAGGGCGCCGTCGAGGAAGTGCATGCCGAGATTACTGCCGCGTGATGCGCGCAGCAGGTCCTGGATCTCCTCGTCGGCTTCGGTGCGGCCGAAGTCCTCGTCGAGATCGATGAAGATCAGTTGCGGCACGCGCAGACCTGCTGCTGCGGCAAGCATTCCGCCGATGAATTCTGAGATCAGCGCCTTGGTTCCGTGGCCTCCGCCGCCGAGTTTCACGGCGTAGCGGTAGCCGTCGTCGGCCTCGGCCAGCGCCGGCAGCGAGCCGCCCTCGCGAAGCGGGGCTATGTAGCGTGCCACGGAGGCGGTGCGCGGAGCGAGCAATGATATGTCAAGGGGGCTGTCCATACGTTTGCAAAGTTATGAAGTATAAATCAAAAAATCAACAACGCGGCCCCGAAAGTTGTTGCGGACAGCATGCGGACGGTTTTGCGGAATTGCTCAAAAATGCGTAACTTTGCGCAAAATTACTGTATGAAAAGGATATTGCTACTACTGATGCTTTTTGTGGCTGTGGCCGCTTCGGCGCAATCGGCGCGCCCGATCCGCTGGCGCCTTGCTGTGAAGATGACTTCGGATACCGAAGGCGTGGCCACGGTCAAGGCTCTCGTGGGTGAGGGCTGGCATCTCTACGGCTTCGAAATGCCCGACGGAGGTCCGCGTCCCACGGTGATCTCGATTGAAGGCTCGGACGGTATCGGGGCCGCGGGCGAAGTGAAGCCGTCGGCCGCCCCGCTGAAGGTCTACGACCCTATGTTCGAGACCGAGCTGGAGTGGTGGGCGTCGACGGTGACGTTCGAAGTGCCGTTCCGCATCACCGGCGACACACCTGTGCTCAGAGTGAGTGTCGCCTATATGGGATGTGACAACACCACCTGCCTGCCGCCGCAGACCGAGACCCTGGTCTACAAAGCGTTCGGCGAGTAAAAATGAATCTGAAAACTACATTGACGGATATGTTTAAAATAAAGAGACTGTGGATGCTGGTCGTACTTGTCGCAGCCATGGCTGCGACGGCTGTCGCACAGCGTCCGGTGCACGTGAAGTGGACGACTCACGTGGAAGCTACGTCGGCCACCGAAGGCGTGGTGACGTGGACGGCCGACATCGAGAGCGGCTGGCACATTTACGGCTTTTCGGACGACGCTCCTTTCCCCACCGCCTTTGAGGTCGACTCGGTCGCAGGGCTTGAATTCACCGGGGCTGTGAGTCCGTCGGTAGAGCCGACGATGCACATCGACGAGACATTGAAGCTGAAATTGCCCTGGTGGGAGGGGAAGGTACGGTTCAGCCGGCCGTTCCGTCTTGCCGCCGGGATGAAAGGCGCGACTTTACGCGGCACCATATCGTATATGGCCTGCACGGAAGAATCCTGCACCCGACCTGAGCACGAACCGTTTGAGGTCGCTTTCGGCGTGCCTGCGCCCGAGCAATCCGCTGCCGGGGATACGGCTGCGGCCGCAGGACAGGCGGAGGTGGCTCCCGTGGCAGCCGCCCCCGACCGTTCGGACCTGTGGGCGCCCGTCGAGATGCCCAAAGGCGACAATGCGGCCGTGTCCGAATCGCCGTCGACCTGGTGGGCGTTGCTCGGCTGGGGCTTTCTGGGCGGCCTGGTGGCGCTTCTGACGCCCTGCGTGTGGCCGATGATCCCGATGACAGTGAGCTTCTTCCTCAAGAAAGGCAAGAGCCGCCGGCGCGCGATCCTCGATGCCGTGACCTATGCCCTGAGCATCGTGGTGATATATCTGGTGCTCGGCATCGCCATCACGCTGCTGTTCGGCGCCGGAAAGCTGAATGAGATAGCTACGAGCGCGGTGTTCAACGTGCTCTTCTTCCTGCTGCTGGTCGTCTTTGCAATATCATTCTTCGGCGCGTTCGACATCAAGCTGCCTTCGCGGTGGTCCAACGCGATCGACTCCAAGGCCGAGTCCACTACGGGCCTGGTGTCGATATTCTTCATGGCTTTCACACTGGTGCTGGTATCGTTCTCGTGCACCGGCCCGATCATCGGCACACTGCTTGTAGAGGCTGCCTCGGATCAGAGTATTCTCGGACCGGCACTCGGCATGGGCGGTTTCGCCCTGGGGCTGGCACTGCCTTTCGGCGTGTGCGCCTTCTTCCCGTCGCTGCTCAAGGAAATGCCGCGTTCGGGCAGCTGGCTCAACACGGTGAAGGTCGTCCTTGGTTTCGTCGAACTGATCCTGTCGCTGAAATTCCTCTCGGTGGCCGACCTGGCCTACGGCTGGCGAATTCTTGACCGCGAGGTGTTCATCGCGCTGTGGATCGTACTTTTCGTGCTGCTGGGTATGTATCTGCTGGGCAAGCTGCGTTTCTCGCACGACGGTGAGTGCCGCCACGTGGGCGTGGGACGCTTTTTCCTGGCCGTGGCGTCGCTGTCGTTCGCCGTGTACATGCTGCCCGGCCTTTGGGGCGCGCCCCTGAAGGCGATCAGCGCGTTCGCACCGCCGCTGACCACGCAGGACTTCAACCTCTACGGTGGCACGTTCAAGGAATTCCACGACTACGACGAGGGCATGATCTACGCCCGTGAGAAGGGCCTTCCCGTGCTGGTCGACTTCTCCGGCTACGCCTGCGTCAACTGCCGTAAGATGGAGGGGGCCGTGTTTGACACGCCCGATGTGCGCACTATTCTGGAGCGCGACTACGTGCTGATCAAGCTCATGGTCGACGACAAGGCCGCGCTCGACCGCCCCGAGACGGTCGAGGAATACGGCCAGCAGGTGACCATCACCACCGTAGGCGAGAAGTGGAGCTATCTGCAGCAGCATAAGTTCGGCATCAGCTCGCAGCCCTACTACGTGATACTCGACAATGAGGGCCGTCCGCTCGAGCCGGCCCGTACCTACGACGAGAATGTCGATTCCTTCGTCGAATGGCTCAATCAAGGAATCGTTAACTACAAGGCACAGAAATGAATCTGCATACAAGAGAGGAAAGACTTGCGGCGATAGGCCGTGTGATGGACACGCTCGACATACTGCGCGTGAAGTGTCCGTGGGATGCCAAGCAGACCAACGAGTCGCTGCGTCCCAACACCATCGAGGAGGTATATGAACTGGCGCAGGCTCTGCTGAGCGAGGACCAGCCCGAGATCCGCAAGGAACTGGGCGACGTGCTGCTCCACGTGCTCTTCTACGCCAAGATCGGCGATGAGAAGGGCGAGTTCGACATAGCCGACGTGGCCGACGCCCTCAACCGTAAGCTGATCTTCCGCCATCCGCATGTGTTCGGCGATGTCAAGGCCGACGACGCCCACCTGGTAGAGCAGAACTGGGAGGACATAAAGCTCAGGGAGCGCGGCGGCAACCGTACCGTGCTCGCCGGTGTTCCGGCCGCTCTGCCGGCTCTGACCAAGGCATTCCGCGTTCAGGAGAAAGCCGCCAACGTGGGCTTCGACTGGGAGACGCCCGCGCAGGTATGGGACAAGGTGAAGGAAGAGATCGGCGAGGTGTCCGAGGCCATCGCTTCGGGCGACAGCCGGGCCGTGGAAGAGGAATTCGGCGACCTGCTCTTCAGCGTAATCAACGCTGCAAGGCTGTATAAGGTGAACCCCGAGAACGCTCTCGAGCTGACCAACCGCAAGTTCATCCGCCGCTTCAACTACATTGAAAGCGCGGCCACGGCCGCCGGACACAGTATCCGCGAGCTTTCGCTCGACGAGATGGAAGCCCTGTGGCAACAGGCCAAGAAAGAGGCTTAAACCGGAGACCTTGAGACTCTGCATCACCGAGAAACCGAGTGTGGCAGCTGACATAGCGCGGCTGCTCGGGGCCGACATGCGCCGCCAGGGCTACTATGAGGGAGCCGGCTACTGCGTCACGTGGACCTACGGCCACCTTTGTACCCTCAAGGAACCGCACGACTATTGTGAGCGCTGGAAGCACTGGGGCCTCGGCGCCCTGCCCATGCTGCCCGAGCGCTTCGGCATCAAGCTTATCGACGACGAAGGTATCCGCCGCCAGTTCAAGGTCATCGAGACACTGGCCTCAACAGCCGACGAGATCATCAACTGCGGCGACGCCGGCCAGGAAGGCGAGCTGATCCAGCGCTGGGTCATGCAGAAGGCCTCGGTGCACTGTCCGGTGAGCCGTCTGTGGATTTCGTCGATGACGGATCAGGCCATCCGCGAGGGTTTCGCTTCCCTCGAGCCGCAGAAAAAATACGACAACCTGTATCTGGCCGGACTGTCGCGTGCAATCGGCGACTGGATACTGGGCATGAATGCCACGCGCCTCTACACCATGAAGTACGGCGCCCGCGGGCAGGTGCTCTCGATCGGGCGTGTGCAGACTCCGACGCTGGCCATGATCGTCAGGCGGCATTTCGAGATCGAGAATTTCGTGCCGAAGGACACTTTCGAAGTGCATACTGCCTACCGCGGCGTTGACTTCACCTCGTCTGAACGCTTCGACACGCCTGAACCGGCCGAGGAACTCTGCCGCCGTCTGTCATCCTCACCCCTGCGGGTCGACAACGTCACAGCCCGGCAGGTGCGCGAGGCGCCTCCGCGGCTGTTCGACCTCACCTCGCTGCAGGTCGAGTGCAACCGCCGCTGGGGATGGACCGCCGACGACTCGCTCAGGCTCATACAGACTCTCTACGAGAAGAAGGTGACGACATATCCGCGCGTCGACACGACCTATCTTCCCGACGACGTCTACGCCAAGGTGCCGGATATACTGCGGCGAATGACGCCATATGCCGACAAGACCGCGCAACTGCTTGCCGGGCGCCTGCCCAAGAGCAAGAAGGTGTTCGACAACTCCAAGGTGACCGACCACCATGCCATCATACCCACCGGCGAGGCCCCCGACCGTCTCGGCGGCGACGAGAAGCTTATGTATCATCTGATAGCCACCCGCTTCATCGCCGCATTCTATCCCGACTGTCTGGCGCGCCAGACTACCGTCGACGCATCCGTGGACGGCACCGCCTTCAAGGCCACCGGCAAGGTGATCACCGATCCGGGCTGGCGAGTCCTCTATCCCGCCAAAAAAGGAGAGCAGGGTGCCGACGACAAGGCCGACGAACAGATGCCGGAGCTGCCGCCCATGACGGCCGGCGAAAGCGGCCCCCACGAGCCTAAAGTCGTGAAAAAGACGTCGACGGCCCCAAAACCGTACACCGAAGGCACGCTGTTGCGGGCCATGGAGACGGCCGGCCGTTCGATCGACGACGAGGAACTGCGCGAGGCCATGAAGGAAAACGGCATCGGCCGCCCTTCGACACGTGCGGCCATCATCGAGACCCTGTTCAAGCGCCGCTATATCGAGCGGCGCCGCAAGAGCATCGTGGCCACACAGGCGGGCATCGACCTGATCAATATCATCAACGAGGACCTGATAAAGAGTCCGCGTCTGACCGGCATGTGGGAAAACAAGCTGCGCCGCATCGAGCGCGGCGACTTTTCGGCGGCTACATTCGTGGCCGAACTCAAAGAGATGATCACGGCGATAGTGCACGATGTGCTCAGCGACAACTCGCAGCGGCGCATCGCCTCGGTACCCGACAGTCCGGCGCCGGCCGGGGGTGCCGCAGCCGAAAAGCCCGCGCGCAAGCGGGCCAAGCCTGTCCGGAAGCTTGAGCAGGTAGTGTGTCCGGTCTGCGGAAAGGGCCATCTGATCAAGGGGCGTACGGCCTACGGGTGCTCGGAGTATGCCGCAGGATGCGGATTCCGCCTGATGTTTACCGACTGCCCGGCCGACGCGACACCGGCGGCTGTGGCCAAAGCTGTAAAGAAGATAAAGTCATGAACGAAACCTTACAGACCGTCATTGTGGCAATCATTGTCGTCGCGGCCGGCATACTTCTGTACCGCGCCCTGCGCCGTCCGTCGGGCGGCTGCGACGATGCCTCGGGATCTGATTCCGGCTGCGGCTCATGCCCTCTGAGCGACCGCTGCAACAAGCGCAAAAAATAATCCGCGCCGGATTCGCGCGGATTATAGTCCCTTTTGTGCTTATATAGCCGATATGGAATTAATCAGCGGAGAGCCTCGACGGCGGCGCGGATACGGCACAGAGCCTCGCGCAGGTTGTCGTCGGATGTGGCGTAGCTCAGGCGGATGTAGCCCGGAGCGCCGAATGCGGCGCCGTCGACCGTGGCTACATGGCCGTGCATGAGCAGATACATGGCCAGGTCGCCCGATGTGGCGATTTCCTGTCCGTCGGGGGTGTGGCGACCGATCAGAGCTGACACTTCGGGGAACAGGTAGAAGGCTCCCTGCGGCACGTTGACTCTGAATCCGGGGATTTCGCGGGCCATGTCCACTACCAGGTCGCGGCGGCGGCGGAAAGCGGCGCACATGTCGGAGACACATTGCTGGGAGCCTGTGTAGGCTGCTTCGGCGGCTTTCTGTGCGATCGACGAGGCGCCCGAGGTGTACTGACCCTGAAGCTTCGATACAGCCTTGGCGAGCGTGACCGGGCATGCGCAGTAGCCGATGCGCCAGCCGGTCATGGCATAGGCTTTCGACACGCCGTTGATGATGACGGTGCGGTCGGCGATCTGCGGGAACGAGCCCAGCGACGTGAAGGTGCCCGTGTAGTTGATATGTTCGTATATCTCGTCGGCCACGACTATGATGTCGGGGTGGCGTACGATGACTTCGACAAGGGCGGCAAGCTCGTCGGCGGTGTATACGCTTCCGGTCGGGTTGGATGGCGAGCACAGCAGAATCATGCGCGTGCGGGGGGTGATGGCTTCCTCGAGCCGTGCGGGGGTGATCTTGAAGTCGCTGTCAATGCCCGAGGGGACACATACGGCTTTGCCTTCAGCCAGCTTCACCATCTCGACGTAGCTTACCCATGCCGGGGTGGGGATGATCACCTCGTCGCCGGGATTGACGGCGGTAAGGATCACGTTGCACAGTGCCTGCTTGGCACCGTTCGACACCACGATCTGTTCGGGGGCGAAAGTCAGCCCGTTCTCGCGGCTGAGCTTGTCGCTGATAGCCTTGCGCAGCGACATGTAGCCCGGTACGGGCGAATAGAACGAGTAGTTTTCGGCAATGGCGCGGCAGGCGGCTTCCTTTATATGGTCGGGCGTGTTGAAATCGGGTTCGCCGACCGAAAGGTTGATTACATCGATGCCTTGGGCGCGCAGTTCGGCGCTTTTCTGCGACATGGCGAGCGTCTGCGATGTGGCGAGCGCTTTAACACGTTGAGAGATAAAGTCCATAGTCAATAAGTCTGAAATTTAAGGCAAAGTTACTATTTTTTTGCGGATATATGTTGCCAATCAGAAATAATTACCTAACTTTGCCAGCAAACCATACAGAATAAACCATTTAATAAAGCAAATATGAAAAAAATCTGCAATCTTTTGTTCTCTGCCGTGGTGGCGCTGCTGCTATTCGGCGTGACATCGTGTTCTGACAGCAAGACCAAGGAACTTCTGTCGGTAGCCGGTGACGATGCCGTGGCCGTGGTGATGATCAATCCCGTCCAGGTGCTTAAATCTTTGGACGCAACCTTTGAGAACGGCCAGGTGACACTGCCTTCGTCTCTGAAAAAACTTGCAGGCGATGATGTGAAGCAAATCTCGAAACTGCGCGGCATCGACTACGAGCGCGTGATGTTCGTGGCCTATGACAAGTCGCCCGGCGAGATGTTCGCCGTACTGATCAAAGACGGAGCTGAAGTGGAATCGTCGCTCAAGAAGTTCGGTATGAAAAAGAAGAGCATCGGCGACAAGGCTGTATTTCTCGAGGACAGCGAATACGGCGGACCGGTGGCTTTCGCCGAGGGCAACGTGCTTGTCTATATTTCCTATATGTCATACGACAGCGAATATGAAGGCGGTCTGAAAAAGAGAATCAACAAGCTGCTCGACCGCATGGCCGAGCCTTTGGCCGACTGGAAAGTGTCCGCGCTGCAGAGCCGCAGCTCCAAGACCATGTACGGTGTGGTCGTGTCGCCGGTGAAAAAGATTGACCTCGCCATGGCCTATTCCGTTGAGCTCGACGGTGCAAAGGCCCGTTTCGAAGGCAAGGTTATGAATACATCGGGCAAGGAAATCGACCTTTCGTCGGAATTTCCCGTTGAACTCGCTCCAATCGGCAATCTTGCCCGCCACATAAGCGACAATGACAACATGGCGTTCGCTTTCGGCGGCCTCAAGGACATGAGCGTGCTCAAGGCGCTCGATAAGTACGGCGAGGCCTGGATGTTGCGCAGTATCGACAGCAATCTGCGCGGTCTGCCGTTCGATTCGGAAGATATTCTCAAGGCTCTCAACGGCGGCTTCTTCTTTACGGTAAACCTCGAAAATCCGGCAAAGCAACCCAGAAATCTCAAGGGAATCACCGGCGCGATGGGTGTCTCCACCCTTGACGGCCGCGGCGAGAAGCTGCTCAGGAACCTGAAGAGCCTTGCAAAGGAAGCGGGTCAGAAAGTCACAGACGACGGCGACGGCTTCGAGGTAAAGGTTCCTGATATGGGCAATATCAGGTTCGGTGTCGACGGCGAATGCCTCTTTATGGCCACGGCCGAAAAATCGCCCAACTCGACCATGGGCAGCAAGGACGACTGGTATGCCTTCGCTGCTGTCAACCTGCCTGCCAATAACTTTGGTTTCAAGGAACTGGGTATCAAGTTTGGCGTCAAGGCCAATGCCCACATTTCCAAGGATGAGATCGAAGCCGAGATCGAACTTACCGACACTGACAAGCCATTTCTGCTCACGCTGGTCGAGGCCGGCGTCAAGATGCAGAATCGCTTCTGAAATCTCGTAGCCAGTTGAAAGATACTATAACTCAAATCAATGAAATCAGATTACGCGGGGTTTTGCCCCGCGTATTTGATGATAAGGCCGGCCGCGAGCGATTTGCCTCGTCGCAGGTGATGCTGGCCGATGTCACATTGTGCCGCGGGCGCGTCTATTGTCTCAACGCCCAGTCGGGTACGGGCAAGACGTCGCTGTGCAGTTTCATATACGGAAGCCGTCACGACTACTGCGGTACAATCAGTTTCGACTCCACCGATGTCAGCACTCTGAGTGTCAACGACTGGTGCGAGGTGCGCCGCCGTCATCTGGCATATCTGCCCCAGGAGCTCGACATATTCGACGAACTGACGGCCATGGACAATATACGGCTCAAAAACCGCCTTACCGGCTGCAAGACCGAGGCCGAGATCATCGATATGTTCCGCTGCCTCGGCATAGAGAATCTGCTTGACCGTCCGGCTGGCCGCATGTCTGTCGGGCAGAAGCAGCGCGTGGCTATCGTGCGTGCTTTGTGTCAGCCCTACGATTTCATTCTGCTCGACGAGCCGGTGAGCCATCTCGACGCCTATAATAACGAGCAGTGCGCCCGCATGATCATGGCGGATGCCGCCCGCCAGGGTGCCGGCGTGATATTCACCTCGGTAGGCAATCCGCTGTCGGTCGATGCCCCTGTAATACCACTGACGCTATGATCTGGAAACTTCTCCGCAAAAATATAAGCCCGTGGCAGATCGGAGGCTACGCCGTGGCCACGTTCGTGGGACTGGTGATAGTCATGGCCGCCATTCAGTTCTATAACGACATCGGCCGCGCCCTTGCCGGCGGCAGTGACAGCGATGTGCAGCTTGTGTCGCCGCGCAATCTGGTGATATCCAAGCCGGTCGGACTATTTGATTCGTTCGGATCGTCCTCGACCGAATTCACCGCGGATGAAATCGACGAGATCCGCTCGCAGAGCTGGTGCGGCGACGTGTCGGCCTTTCAGGCATCCGATTTTGAAGTGTACGCGTCAGTCAGCATGGGCGGCAGGCACATGGCTACGGCTCTGTTTTTCGAATCAGTGCCCGACCGGCTGATCGACGGACAGATCGAAGGTTTCGAATTCGACTCCGTGAACCCCGAGATTCCCATTGTGCTGTCGAAGGACTATCTGACGCTCTACAACTTCGGCTTTGCGGCCAGCGGCCGCATGCCGATGATCAGCGAGAGCATCATATCGTCGGTTCCTCTGACGGTCAGTCTGAGCGGCGAGCGCGGCCGCGGCGTGTTGCCCGCCCGGATAGTCGGCTTCTCATCGTGGCTCAACACGATAGCTGTGCCGCAGGAGTTCATGGACTGGGCGCACAGGCATTTCGGTTCCGACGAGATCAAGGCGCCGTCGCGGCTGATCGTGACGGTGGCTGATCCGACCGACCCGGCCGTACACCGTTTTTTCGAGGACCGAGACTACCAGATAGCCGGGCCGGAGGACGATCTCGGCCGCACGAGTTATCTGCTGAAACTTGTGACGACGTCGATCGCCGCCGTTGGAGGTATCATCACGCTGCTGGCGCTGTTCATACTGGTGCTTAGCCTTTTCCTGCTAATACAGAAGAATGGCCGCGCCATCCGCGGCCTGCTGCTGCTCGGTTACAGACCCTCGCAGGTGTCGGGCTGCTACATGCGTCTGGTGGCTGTGGTAAATATATCGGTCCTTGTCCTGGCAGCGGTAGCGATGCTGGCTGTCGAGCGGGTATGGACGCCGGCTGTCGGGGCTCTCGGTGCTACTGTCACGTCGCCTCTTGCATCAGTCGCTGCCGGTGCCGCGCTCATAGCCGCGGTCACGGCGGTCAACTGTATGATCATACGCCGTCTTGTGCGCAGATACTTCTGAACCGGGCGTCCGGCTTGTTTCCGGAATGCTAAAAAATCAAAAAACCGTCCAAAATGGCGGCCGAACGGTATTTTTTTTGTAATTTTGCAGAATCAAAGCCCGTTACGGCCGCCGTTGGCTTTCAGGGTGAAAAATACAGTTAGCAGATGGACGTCAACAAAGTGCTATACATCTCCCAGGAGATAACCCCGTATCTGGCTCCTGATCCGCTGTCGACCTTCGGGCGCGATCTGCCTCAGAGCATCCAGGAGAACGGAATCGAAGTCAGAACCTTCATGCCCCGCTACGGCGCTATCAACGAGCGCCGCAATCAGCTCCATGAAGTGATCCGCCTGTCGGGCCTCAATATCGTCATCGACGATACCGACCATCCGCTGATCATCAAGGTGGCGACTCTGCAGCCCTCGCGAATGCAGGTGTACTTCATCGACAACGACGACTATTTCGAACGCCATGCCACAGAGCTGGAGACCGACACGCTGGCGCACGAGAACGATGAGCGTACGATATTTTTCGTGCGCGGTGTCCTCGAGACTGCCCGCAAGTTGCGCTGGGTGCCTTCCGTGATTCATTGCACCGGCTGGATCACTGCTCTGGTTCCCATGTATCTGAAGACGGTGTATGCCGAGGATCCGGCATTCAGCAGCTCCAAAGTGGTGTTCTCGCTCTATGACCGTCCGCTGACGTCCGATTTCGATCCGCGCTTCATTGAAAAACTGCGAATGGACGGCTTCGGCGACGACGCTCTCGCTTCGTTAGGCGACGGTCCCGTGGGCCTCAAGGCGCTCAACCGCATAGCCATTGACTTTGCCGACGCAGTGGCTATAAGCTCCGCCGACGTCGATCCCGAAACAGTCGAATACGCCCGACGCAGCGGCAAGCCTCTGCTCGAATTCGATGCCGCGGCCGATTATGCCAAGGCCTACGGCGATTTTTATCGTTCCCTGTAACAAATGTTTAGGATGAAATCCTCAATTCTGACCGCAATTGTCGCGCTGCTCGCCGCGGCATTCGCAATATCGTGCGACGAGACATCGAACGTGGGCAATGTGCTCGACAAAGAGTCCGTGGTGATTGTCGTCGACTCCGATTTCACTGTCACCGGCTCCACCGAATCGAATCCGGTGGTCCTCTCGCACACAACCTCGCAGCTGCTTGGCCAGGTCGACGCGCCGTCGTACGGTTCGGTATCCAGCGAGTTCGTGGCTCAGTTCATGCCGTCGATCAACATTGATACCGTAGGTGTTCGCGCAGAAAACATCGACTCGATCAAGCTGTTCATGCAGATGCCGCGTACTAACTTTACAGGCGACTCTCTTGTGCCGATGGGTGTCGAGATCTACCGTCTTACCAAGGATCTGCCTTATCCGATTTACAGCAATTTCGATCCTACGGGTTATTATGAAAGCAGCCCCATCGCTTCGGCCATCTATACCGCCTCTACGGCCAACGAACCCGACTCGGTGAAGAAAGAGACCAACATAGCCGTGTCGATGGCCTTGCCCGTGTCGCTTGCCCGCGAACTGTTCAACGCCTATATGGCCGATCCGACCGTGTACAGTGAACCAGACCGCTTCGCGCAGAAAGTATTCAAAGGCTTCTATTTCCGCTCGAGCTACGGAAGCGGCCGCATCAGCGACTTCACGCTCACCTCGATGCGCACCTACTATCACAAGACGACTTACAACGCCGACTCGGCCCGTTACGAGACCAGCAATTATGTCGGCGACTACTATGCGGTCACTCCAGAGATGGTGATGAACAATATGATCAGCTACGTGCCTGCGTCAGAGATTGAACGGATGATTGCCTCCGGCGACCAGATCATCGCCGGCCCCGCCGGATATCAGGTTGAGGTCAAATTCCCGGCCCGGGAGGTGCTCGCAAGCTACAACCGCTACAGAAACTCGCTGCGTGTATTGAATACCCTCACGTTCGAGATTCCGGCTGATTCCATCTCCAACAAGTACGGCATCACCCCGCCGCCCTACGCCATGCTGGTTCTCAAGAAGGATGTCGACAAGTTCTTCGCCGACAATACGATCTGTGACAACATCACCTCGTTCTACTCCGCTTATAGTTCATACACGGGTGCTTATACTTTCGCTTTGCGCGGGTATCTGGAACATCTGCTCGAACTTGATGCCGTCACTGACGAGGACCTGACATTCGTGCTCGTTCCGGTGCAGGTCAATTCGGAGTCGGCCGCCGGATCCGGTTCTTACGGCTATGGCTACGGATCATCGTCGTCGGTCGTCACGTCTATCGTGCCATATGTATCGACTCCCGTCATGGCAAAAATTTCACTCGACAAAGCAAAAATTAAGTTGACTTTTAGCGCGCAGTCCGGAAAAATTTAGTAACTTTGCACCGTCAAAGTGACACATCGCCGCAATAGCTCAGTTGGTAGAGCATTTCATTCGTAACGAAAAGGTCGTGGGTTCGAGTCCCACTCGCGGCTCCATAAAGCTGAGAGGCCTATGATTATTGGATCGGATTCTGATAATTGTAGGCTCTTTTCGTATTTACACGCAACAATGTGTGCGTGAATTACATTAATATCATAGCGTGTCAGATATCACGTATCATAAGATACTTCAATATTCAAAAAATGTCTATGTCATGAGAATCCGGAATCTTATCGTCGGGGTAATGCTTGCAGGTGCCGGGCTTTCGGCCGCCGCGGCCGCGCCTGTCAAAACCTTTTTCGACCTGGTCAGTGACGAGCGTGTCATGTTCGATACCGATATTGCCGATGAAGACCTGTCTGTAGCCGGCGCGCCGCTCAGGAATGTGCGCGTGCGCGTGTCACTCGTGCGTCCGGTCGATCTTGGCGGCCGCGATCTGACGGCTCTGCGTGCGGCGCTCGATGCTGCGGCCGGCGTCACGTTTACCGATTCCGGCGCGCTGAGCGTGGATTCATGGCAGTCTCTGAGGCCCGCGGCGGACTCTGATGCCGGTGCCGGATGTGGCCAGTGGCTGAGCGTGAACACCTCGCTTGTATGTCTTGATAATGACATGGCGGTGTGGCGCGCTGACACGGAGATATACACCGGCGGAGCGCATGGCATGTATTCGGCCGGTTTCGTCAACTATTCGATTGCTGACGGGAGGGTGCTTCAGTTCAGTGATGTGTTTGCCCCCGACGCTAAACCGGCCCTCGCAAAGGCCATACGGGCATGGATCGCGCAGAGCGTGTATGCCCGCGATGTGACAGCGTACAGCGATTGTGGTCTGGAAGCGGTAGAAGTCCCGTCGGCCTTTTACTTCGACGGGCAGGGGAAGGTGTGGTTTGTCTACCAGCCGTATGAGATTGCGCCGTATTCGGCGGGTATGATATTCGTGCCTCTGAACCTGTGGGAGATAGGCGACACGCTTACGCCTTACGGCAGACGTCTGTTCGGCATCGGTGCTGAATAGCCTTGTAATATTCTGAGATAATAAAAAGACACTGAGGCTGCCGTCGGCGTCCTCAGTGTCTTTTTATTGGCTTGAATGGCGTTGTTGATCCTTTGGTCAGCTGTGCTTAGAGCTGCGTGTCGGGATCGATGTTGGCGCTTTCGATGTCCTTGAAATATTTGTAGGTCTGCACCATGAGTTCGCCGCAGGCTTCCTCGTCGGCCACGATGAGCGCCTTGGGATGCATCTGCAGGGCCGAGATGGTCCACATCTGCGAGATGCCGCCTTCGACGCCATGTTTCAGCGCGCGGGCCTTGTTGTGGCCGTTGACGATCAGCAGCACACTCTTGGCGGCGCATATGGTTCCGACGCCTACGGTGAGGGCAGTTTTCGGCACGAGATCCACGTTGTTGTCGAAAAAGCGGGAGTTGGCTATGATGGTGTCGCGGGTCAGTGTCTTCATGCGGGTGCGCGAGCTCAGCGACGAGCCCGGCTCGTTGAAAGCGATGTGGCCGTCGGGGCCGACGCCACCCAGGAACAGATCGATGCCGCCGTACGAGGCGATCTTCTCTTCATAGCGCTTGCATTCCTCGATGGGGTCGGGGGCGTTGCCGTTGAGGATGTTGACCTGCTCGGCGGGGATATCTATCTGGTTGAAGAAATTGGTCCACATGAAGGTGTAATAGCTCTGCTCGTGGTCGCGGGGGATGCCGCAGTATTCGTCCATGTTGAAGGTTACTACGTGCTTGAACGACACTTTGCCGGTCTTGTTGAGCTTGATGAGTTCGCGGTACATGCCCAGGGGTGAGCTGCCGGTGGGACAGCCGAGCACGAAAGGCTTTTCGGCCGTGGGCTTGGCTTCGTTGATGCGTGCTGCTACATAGTTGGCGGCCCAGCGGGATACTTCGGCGTAGGTCGGTTCGATGATCAGTCTCATTGTTTTAAGTATTGTGGTTTATTTGTTCGATATTCGTCGATTCAAGGGTTTTGTATCGCAAAGTTAGCAAATAAAATTGTTTTATGACCGGATATGTCAAAATAAAATATTACTTTTGCCTGTCAAAACATAAATACCGGAAGGATGAGCAACGAAACCACGCACCCGCTGGGACAATTTGTCATAACGATCGGCCGCGCTTTCGGCGCGGGCGGCCGTGAACTCGGTCAGACGATAGCGCGCAAACTTGGAGTGGCATACTACGACAAGGAGCTGCTCAACGAGGCCGCCGCCCGGGCCGGCATGAGTCCCGCGCTCTTCGCCAAGAACGACGAGCGCGCTCCGGGAATGCTCGCCGGGCTGCCCCCGCTGAGCATGGGTTACAATCCGCTGTCGTGGTACACGGGCCCCGGCGGAGCGTCGGGCGAGCGTGTATACCGCGCCCAGAGCGATTTCATTCACCATGTGGCCGAGCAGGGGCCGTGTGTCATCGTGGGCCGTACGGCCGATTATATTTTGCGTGACTTGCCCAATGTGCTCAATGTGTTTCTGCATGCTCCCGAGGAAGTATGCGTCCGCCGCATAATCGGGCGTCAGGATTGCAAGGACGAGGAGAAGGCGCGTGCGATCCGCCGGAAGACCAACCGCCTGCGCGCCGAATTCTACAATTTCTATACCGACCGCACCTGGGGCGACGCGTCCACTTACCATCTGACGATCGATTCGTCGGTACTCCCTGTGGAGGACACGGCCGACTTCATCATCGCCTTCCTGAAGCATTTTTTGAATCAAAGGAAATCAAAATGACAGCTGAAGATACCAGACGACTCCAGAGCGACCCCGACGGGCTGCTGAATTACGAATATCTTGCCAACAACATAGCTGAGATAGCCGACGATCTGCCGCAGATTGTCGAAAACATCCGGCGGGTGGACCTTTCGGGTCAGTTCACGGCCTCGGCGGCCCGCTATCTCCATGCCATCGACCCCGTGCAGTTTGCTCCGGCCATCCGTGAGCTGGTGGCCGCTACCATCGACAAGGATCGCGAGCACCGTTACCTGCCCGATATTCTGCAGGGACTCTACGGTCCCGACTATCGGGAACATGCCGCCGAACTGTCGGCCACTGACGACAACTTCCGCCGGATCTACAAGCGTCTCTTTCCCTCGCACGAAGCTTTCTAATCCTTCCGACTCATGAAACGATTATTCAGAAACGCAGCCGTGGCCATGGCACTCGTGATGGCGTTCGCCGCCGCTGCCTGCAGCCGCGCCGCCGCCGGCAACGAGGCCGCCGCTGCCGCTACACCCACAACTACCGATACGACAATGACTGCCAACACCGACACAACTTCCGTAAAAGTAAAGGTCGAGACAACTCTCGGCACTTTCACCGTGCTGCTCTACGGCGACACTCCCCGGCACCGCGACAATTTCGTGAAACTTGTCAATGAAAAATATTACGACGGCACGCTTTTCCATCGCGTGATCAAGGATTTCATGGTGCAGACCGGCGATCCTGATTCGAAAAATGCCGCCCCCGGACAGCGCCTTGGCGCAGGTGGACCGGACTACACCCTCGAGGCCGAGATAATGTTCCCGAAACACTTCCACAAGCGCGGAGCGCTGGCGGCGGCCCGTCAGGGCGATCAGGTGAATCCCGAGCGCCGCTCGTCGGGCTCGCAGTTCTACGTGGTTACCGGCCAGAAAGTGCCTGAAGCCTATATACCGAACCTCAAGGCACAGCTCGAGCAGAGCCAGATGCAGGCTGTATTCAACGGCCTGGCCGCACAGAACATGGACCGCATACGTCAGCTGCAGGCCGCAGGCGATTCCCAGGGACTCGAGGCACTGCGTCAGGAACTTATACAACGCACCGAGCAGGAGGTCGCTGCCCGTCCAATGACTCTTACGCCCGAAATGGCGCAGGCATATACCACCGTAGGCGGTGCTCCGCATCTCGACGGCCAGTACACCGTCTTCGGCGAGGTGATCGAAGGGATGGACGTGATCGACCGCATCGAGAAGGTCGAGACCGACGCTGCCGACCGCCCCAGAGAGGATGTGCGCATCATCTCGATGACAGTTCTCGATGATTGATTTCCGGCGCTACACGCTCGCCAACGGCCTGCGTGTGATCCACAGCTATGATCCGTCGGTTTCGATGGCGGCTGTCGATGTGCTCTATGATACCGGCGCGCGCGACGAGCGACGCACCCTCACCGGCATAGCGCATCTGTTCGAGCATCTGATGTTCGGCGGCTCGGCCAACGTGGCCGATTTCGACATAGAGATGAGCAATGCCGGCGGACGCACCAACGCTTGGACATCGAGCGACTTCACAAATTTCTATGACGTGCTTCCGGCAGCGAATATCGAGACGGCGATGCGCCTCGAGAGCGACCGCATGCTTGCTCTCTCGTTCAATCCGGAGGGGTTGCGTGTACAGCAGCAGGTAGTCATCGAAGAATTCAAGCAGACCTGTCTCAATGCGCCCTACGGCGATCTGATGCACCACTTGCGTCGGGCAGCCTACGCTCCCGGACATCCCTATTCGTGGCCTGTGATCGGTCTGAAACCCGAACATGTGGCTGCGGCTACCGTCGACGATATCCGAGACTGGTTCTATGCCCATTATGCCCCCGACAATGCCGTGCTGGCCATAACCGGCGCGGTCGATTACGACTGCGGCAGGGACATGGTCGAGAAATGGTTCGGAGATATCCCGCGTCGTAATCCGGCGCCGCGGCCTGTCATAGATCCAGGGTTCCCGAGCCACACGGTCAGAGTCGAGGCCCGGGGCAACGCTCCGGTGCCCTGTGTGGTGATAGCCGTTCCGATGGACAGGTATGGTACGGCCGACTACTATGCCGCCGACTGCATCACCGACATTCTGTCGGCCGGTCGTTCGAGCCGTATCTACCGCGATCTTGTCGTGGGCGGCGACGGCTCCATTATCGACGCCGACGCGTCCATTATCGGCAGCGAGGATGCCGGACTGTTGCTTATGACGGCGCGTCTGAGCGAGGGAGCGGCGCCGCAGGCTGCCATAGAGGCTCTGTTGGACGAACTGCGCGGCCTGGCCGGCGGACGCCCCGTCACACCCCATGAACTCGAGCGCACGCTCGCATCGTTCGAGACGACTTTCGCGCTGGGCAATTTAGACATCTCGGCCAGAGCCTTCAATCTGGCCCTGGCCGAAATGCATGGAGAAAATATCAATGACACGGTAGCGCGTCAGCGGCTGATCACTGGTGCCGACATCCGCCGGGTGGCGGCGGCTCTTGCACTCAGGCCGCGCGTGGAGCTGGTCTACACAGCCCGCAATAGCTGACGCCGCTTAGAGGATAAGCATCGCGTCGCCGTAGCAACCGAAGTGATACCCTTCTTTGACGGCCTCGTGGTAGGCTTCCATCACCAGATCGTAGCCGCCGAAGGCCGACACCATCATCAGCATAGTTGAATACGGCAGGTGGAAGTCCGTAAGCAGCGACGTGGTCACCGTGAAATCGTACGGCGGGAAGATGAATTTGTTGGTCCAGCCGTCATATACTTTCATATGGCCGCCCATTGATACTGCCGATGCGATGCCGCGCAGCACGCTCGTGCCTACGGCACACACCTGTTTGTCGGCGTCTTTGGCGCGGTTGACAGTCTCTACCAGTTCGGGCGACGCATTCATCTGCTCGGAGTCCATCCGGTGCTTGGTCAGGTCCTCGACGTCGATCTCGCGGAAAGTGCCCAGGCCGCTGTGCAGGGTGATGAACGCCTGTTCGACGCCGCGTATCTCAAGACGCTTGAGCAGCTCGCGCGAGAAGTGCAGGCCCACGCCGGGCGCTACAACAGCACCTTCCCTGCGGGCGTAGAGTGTCTGATAGGCCTCGACATCCTCTTCGCGGGGCGGACGGTTTATGTAACCCGGCAGAGGGGTGTGGCCCAGGGCGAACAGCTCTTTCTTGAATTCGTCGTGCGGGCCGTCGTAGAGGAAGCGGAGCGTGCGTCCGCGCGAGGTGGTGTTGTCGATCACTTCGGCCACCATCGTGCCGTCCTCGCCGAAGTAAAGCTTGTTGCCGATGCGGATCTTGCGGGCCGGTTCGACCAGCACGTCCCACAGTTTGTTTTCGGCGTTGAGCTCGCGCAGCAGGAACACCTCGATGCGCGCTCCGGTCTTCTCTTTGTTGCCGTAGAGCAGCGCGGGGAACACCTGTGTGTCGTTGAAGACCATCACGTCGCCTTCGCCGTAATAGTTGAGGATGTCTTTGAAAACTTTGTGTTCTATGGAGCCGTCCTTGCGGTTGAGAACCATCATGCGGCACTCGTCGCGCTCGCGCGGAGGATCCTGTGCCACTAATTCATCGGGAAGATTGAATTTGAATTGAGAAAGCTTCATTTTATGGTAACGGTGTAATTTTTTTATTTTTCAAAATCATCGGGATATTCTACGGGAACGTCGGCGATCAGCCGGGCGGCGTCGGCTACGGACATGCAGTCGTCAATCGTGACGTCGCCCACGCGGGTACGTCGCAGAGCCGTCAGATGGGCGCCCGAGCCGAGTGCGCGGCCTATGTCGCGGGCGAGCGCGCGGATATATGTGCCTTTGCTGCACACCACCCGGACGCGTATTGCGTCCTGACTGAAGTCGAGCAGTTCTATCTCGTCGATCACCAGAATCTTGGGTTTAAGGTCGACGTCCTGCCCGCGGCGCGCCATGTCGTAGGCACGGCGTCCGTCGATCTTGCACGCCGAGAAACTTGGCGGTATCTGCTCTATGCGTCCCGTAAATCCGCGCAGTGCGTCCTGCACGGCCTCGCGGGTTATATGTCCGGTGGGGTAGGTGGCGTCGATCTCAGTCTCGAGATCGAACGACGGCGTGGTGGCGCCCAGGGCTATGTCGGCTATGTATTCCTTGACCCCGAGCTGCAGGGTGTCGATGCGTTTGGTGGCGCGGCCCGTGCATATGATCATCACGCCGGTGGCCAGCGGATCGAGCGTGCCGGCGTGTCCCACTTTCAGTTTTTTGATGCCCATGCGGCGCAGCAACGCGCCACGCACACGCTTGACGGCATCAAACGACGTCCAGCCCAGGGGCTTGTCGATACACAGAATCTCTCCGTCGATAAAATTCACGCCGAAAGGAGTTTTAGAAGATCAGACATAGTGCGCCTACGATGACGCAGTATACGGCAAACCAGATCAGCTTGCCTTTCTTCACGATATCGAGCATCCATTTGCACGCCAGGCAGCCTACGATGAACGAGGCCAGAAAGCCGACAGTCATCGGTATGGCGCCTATTTCGTTCACTGCCGATTCGGCGGGCGCCGTGAGATAATCCTTGATGTCGAGTAGGGCCTGCCCGAGGATGGGGATGATTACCATCAGGAACGAGAAGCGTGCCACCTGTTCGCGCTTGTCACCCAGCAGGATGCCTGTGGCTATGGTAGTGCCGGAGCGCGACAGGCCGGGCAGCACGGCCACTGCCTGCGCTATGCCGATCACGAATGCGTCCAGGAAGGTGATGTCGCGCGGGGTATAGGCCTTGTGACCCTTGGGAGAGTCGTCCAGCGGGCGTGTGCGGAAGAAATACGAGAATGACAGCAGTGCCGCAGTGATGAGCAGGCATATGCCTACCACAGTGAGGTCCTTGCCGAAGAAATTCTCTATATAGTCCTTGAAGAATACGCCGACGATCCCCACCGGAATGCACGACACGAGGATCTTGAGCACTGTTCTGGTGTTGGAGTCGTTGCGCAGGGTGAAGAACGAGCGGCACAGCGGAAAGAATTCCCGCCACAATATCACGATCGTGCTCAGCACGGTGGCTATGTGTAGGGTGACGTCGAACTGAAGGTTGGCCTCCGGATCGAGATTGAGGTCCAGCAGGTTGCTGCATATCTGCAGGTGCCCCGACGAGCTGATGGGCAGATATTCGGCCAGTCCCTGCACGATGCCCATTATCAATGCGTTCAGTGTATCCATGTCTTTTATTTGGATTCTTGTTTTTTAGGACGGATGCACACGGCTATCGCCATGCCGACGAAGCCCAGGAATGTCAGTGTGGGGCCGATGACGATGCGGCGCGTGCTGAAGATATCCGGGTCGAAAGCGCTCTCGGACGATGAACCTCCCAGCATCAGCAGAAAACCGATGATGATAAGCGCGCCCGATATGGCCATGGCTATGAAGTTGTTGCGCGACAGAGGGAGTTGGTCGAACGATTCGGCCTCGATCTTGCTGTCCTTTTTGTTATCTTTCATATCTGGTTGGAATTTTCTTATTTCATAAACATTTCATCGTAGTCCGACCGCAGGTAGCGGTTGGTCGACAGTGCCGAAGCCGCCACGCATATCAGCAGCCCGACGACGAAAAGCCCGACGAAGATGAACGCCATGTCCGTCCAGCTGACAAGCCGGTCGACCAGCGGGTCGAAGCTTGCCGCATACGCCCGCAGTGCCGCCAGGATGCCGCATGCGGCAGCGGCGGCTACCGCGCCGGTGGCAGCCCCGGCCAGCAGGAACGGCCGCCTGATGAAAGCGCCCGTGGCGCCGACAAGTTTCATCGTGTGGATGATGAACCGCCGCGAGTACACGGCCAGCGACACCGTGTTGTTGATCAGCACGAAGGATATGATCAGCAGGGCGCCGGCTATGGCTATCAGTACGACCGACATGCGCGACAGCACTGAATTCACGTTGTCGACCACAGCGGCCTCGGTGACTACCTCGTCGACTGACGGTATGATTTCCATGCGCGAGGCTATGGCCGCGATGCTGTCGGAGTTGGCGTAGTCGGAACGCACCTTGATGTCGAACTCGGCGCCGAACGGATTCTCGTCGAGAAGTGAGTCGAGGGGTTCTCCCATCAGTTGGGATTCCTCCCGCAGTATTTCGTCGGCCGACATATATGTAAGCGATTCGGTGAACTTCGATCCGATGAGCTCGCGCTTGAGTCTGTTGATCTCCGTATCACCGGCCGCACGGTCGAGCTTTACGATGAAGCCGATATTGCTGCGGATATCGTCGCCCAGGCCGCGCGATGCAAGCATAGTCATGGCGAGGATACCCAGAATCATGAGTACGAGCGCCACACTGACTATTGACGTCAGCCGCGAGCCGAAAGTCGATATGCGGGCCTTGGGTTTTCTTGACATTCTATTGATTTTCAATATTTGACGCATTGTGCCGCCCTTTGCGGCGGATATATGCGCAATCGTCTGCAAAATTACTACATTTTTAGCCCCTTGTCAACCCCTGCGCCCCACAAAAATTCCCCTCTTCGATTCTCCAACCCTTAAAAAACGCAAATCATCTCTGTGCGCTTTTCAACGCTGTGCCATTCTTTGTGATTATTTATGACAATGAATTCTCTGATGAGTTATAGTATGATCATTCTTATGATTGTCCGTATTATCATCTATGAGAGGTAGATGAGCGTAGCTTTAGTCCTGACGATTGCTGTATAAATTTGTATGGCTTTATGTTTTTGATTATTGTTAGTTCTTATCGGCCGAGGAGGAATTCGCGGAGGGTAAGCTGGCGGATGCCGTTGTAGGTGTTCGGGGCGGACTCGTGCAGTGTTACGACGGTCTTTTCGTAATTGTCGGGGATGCGTTCGAGGTTGCCGAATTCGCGCTTCGCAGTGCTTTCGCTGTCGATAGTCATTGACACCTGGATATAGCGGTGTTCATTGTCTTTTTCAGCGATAAAGTCAATTTCGCGACCGTCAGATAGCACCCCTATGCTTACTTTATGGCCTGATATTCTCAGATGGTTATATACGGCATTCTCCATAATGGCGCCTATGTCCTGCGGGCGATAGCCGACTGCCGAATTGCGTATGCCGAGGTCTTCGAAGAATATTTTTTCGCCTATTTCGAAGTAGCGTTTACCTTCAATATCCCACCGCCGTGCTCTATTGACGATATATGCTTCTTCGATATAGTCGATGTACGACTGAACTCCGGTGACGCTTGTCGAGATGCGCTGCGATTTCAGATAGTCTGCAATTTTCTTGGCTGTGAATATTTGCCCTATGTTGTCTGACAGATATAGAAGCAGTCTTTTCAGAAAGTCGTTATTGCGCAGCGAGTGGCGACTGACCACGTCGCGGTATACTGCCGTGTCTGTTATTCCCGAAATGTATTCGGACCATGTGTTCCTGTCGGGCAGGTTTCGCAGATATGGAAGCCCTCCGTAGCGTAGATATGCCTCGAGGGTTTCGTCTGAGTCTGTCACTGAGTGAAATTCAAGAAATTCGCTGTAAGAAAGGGGATGTACATGGATCTCGATGCTACGACCCGCCAGTCGCGACGCCATTTCCGATGACAACATTTCGGAATTGCTGCCGGTGAGGTATATGTCGTTTTGCGGGTCAAGGTTCAGTGAGCGCACGACTTTGTCAAAATCCTTTACTTCCTGTATTTCGTCGAGAAAAATGTAATTCTTTCTGCCGACGGCGAGTCGCCGCGTTATTTCATTGTTGAGCGACGGGGCGTCGGTGATGTGCGAGAATGCGAAATCCTCAAGGTTGATTGTTATGAAATTGGCGTCGGGATTCTTGCTGCGGATTTCACTTGCGACTGACTTAAGAATATAGCTTTTCCCGACCCGGCGTTGCCCGACGAGTATTTTTATGATGTTTTTGTCAATAAATGGCCTGATACGGGCCATGTATATTTCGCGATTTATGATGCCGAGAGATTCTTTCATAAACTAAACTTTTTGCAAATATATCAAAAGTTTAGTTTATAGACAAAACTTTTCATGGTTTTGAAAAAAGTTTTGTCTATGTGAGAAACTTTTTTTCGATGGTCGGGTCATGAATAAAGCGGCAGCGCCGGCATCCAACGTGGATGCCGGCGCTGCGGTGGTTATGGTGATTCGGATGATCAGTCGTTGAGTACCTCTACTTCGACGTCTTCGACGGCGCTGGCCGTGTTGAAATCATCGAGCGAGCCTACCACGAGGTTCTCGTATTCGCGCAGACCTGTGCCGGCCGGGATGAGGTGACCGCAGATGACGTTCTCCTTCATGCCCTGCAGATAGTCGGTCTTGCCCTGGATTGCAGCCTCGTTGAGCACCTTGGTGGTCTCCTGGAAGGAGGCTGCCGAGATGAAGCTCGAGGTCTGCAGCGCGGCGCGGGTGATACCCTGGAGGATCTGCTCCGAGGTAGCCGGGATGGCGTCGCGCACGGTGACTGTGCGCAGGTCGCGGCGCTTCAGTGCCGAGTTCTCGTCGCGCAGGCGGCGGGCAGTGATGATCTGGCCGGGCTTGAGTTCTTCGGAGTCGCCGGCGTCGGTGACTACCTTCTTGCCCCAGATGCGGTCGTTCTCGTCCATGAACTCGCGCTTGTCGACCACCTGCTGCTCGAGGAAGGCGGTGTCGCCCGGATCGAGAATGGTGACCTTGCGCATCATCTGGCGTACGATGACCTCGAAGTGCTTGTCGTTGATCTTCACACCCTGCATGCGGTACACATCCTGTACTTCGTTGACGATGTATTCCTGTACGGCGGTCGGACCCATGATGTTGAGGATGTCGGCCGGGGTGATGGCGCCGTCGGACAGCGGTGTGCCGGCGCGCACGACGTCGTTCTCCTGTACCAGGATCTGCTTCGACAGCGGCACGAGGTATTTCTTGACTTCGCCGAGTTTGGAGGTGACGGAGATCTCGCGGTTGCCGCGCTTTACCTTGCCGAAGTGTACCTCGCCGTCGATTTCCGACACGATGGCCGGGTTCGACGGGTTGCGGGCCTCGAAGAGCTCGGTGACGCGGGGCAGACCGCCCGTGATATCGCCGGCACCGCCGGTGGCACGCGGAATCTTCACCAGTGTGTCGCCGACCTTTACGTCGTCGCCGTCGGCGAAGATGAGGTGGGCGCCCACAGGAAGGGCGTAAGTGATGAGCACCTGGCCGTTCTTGTCCACGATGTCGACTTCAGGCACCTTGGCGCGGTCGCGCGATTCGATGATGATCTTGTCCTCCAGGCCCGACTGCTCGTCGATGTCGACGCGGTAGTTGACATTCTCGCTCAGGTTGCGGTACTGGATCTTGCCGCCCTTCTCGGTGATGATCACGGCGTTGAACGGGTCCCATTCGCAGATGATGTCGCCGTTGGTGACCTTGGAGCCGTTCTCGAAGAAGAGTTTGGCGCCGTAGGGGATGTTGGCGTTGGTGAGCATCATGCCGGTCTTGTCGTCGATGATGCGCATTTCGGCCAGACGTCCGATCACTACGTGTACCTTGCCCTTGGTCTCGCCGTCGCGGGTGATGTCCTCGTCGGTCTCCACGGTGCGGAGCTCGTCGATCTCGAGAGTTCCGTCGTAGCGCGACTTGATCGAGGATATGGCAGCCACGTTCGAAGCCACACCGCCGACGTGGAATGTACGCAGAGTCAGCTGTGTACCCGGCTCGCCGATCGACTGGGCGGCGATGACACCCACGGCCTCGCCCTTCTGCACGAGGCGGCTCTTCGACAGGTCGCGGCCGTAGCACTTGGCGCAGACACCCTTCTTGCTTTCGCAGGTGAGCACCGAGCGGATCTCGACGGATTCGATCGGCGACTGGTCGATCAGGTCGGCGGCGGCATCGTTGATTTCCTCGCCGGCGGCGACGATGATCTCGCCGGTGCGCGGATCGATGATGTCGTGAACCGACACGCGGCCCAGGATGCGCTCGCCCAGCGAGGCTACGACTTCGTCGTTGTTCTTGATTTCACGGCAGATCAGGCCGCGCAGTGTGCCGCAGTCGTCCTCGTTGATGATGACGTCGTGAGCCACGTCGACCAGACGGCGGGTAAGATAACCGGCGTCGGCGGTCTTAAGGGCGGTATCGGCAAGACCCTTGCGGGCACCGTGGGTCGAGATGAAGTATTCGAGCACGGAGAGGCCTTCCTTGAAGTTGGCCAGAATCGGGTTCTCGATGATCTGACCGCCTTCGGCGCCGGCTTTCTGCGGCTTGGCCATAAGGCCACGCATGCCGGCGAGCTGGCGGATCTGGTCCTTCGAACCACGGGCGCCGGAGTCGAGCATCATGTAGACGGCGTTGAAGCCCTGGTTGGCCTCGGCCATCTGCTTCATGAGGATCTCGGTCAGGCGGCTGTTGACATGTGTCCAGATATCGATGATCTGATTGTAGCGTTCGGTGTTGGTGATGAAGCCCATGGCGTAGTTGTCGGCCACTTCCTGCACCTGCTTGTAGCCTTCGGCCACGATTTCCTCTTTCTCGGCGGGGATGATCACGTCGCCGAGGTTGAACGACAGGCCGCCTTCGAATGCCATGCGGTAGCCGAGGTTCTTGATGTCGTCAAGGAATTGTGCCGAGCGGGGGATACCGCAGCGTTTGATCACTCGCGAGATGATGTCGCGCAGCGACTTCTTCGACAGAATGGTGTTTACGTAGCCGATTTCCTTGGGCACGTACTGGTTGACGAGCACACGGCCTACCGAAGTGTTCTCCACCAGATGGCGCACGGGGTTGCCGTCGGCGTCAACGTCGTCGACCATGACAGTGACGGGCGCGTGGAGCGTTACCTTGCCTTCGTTGTAGGCGATCTGTGCCTCTTCCGGGCCGTAGAACACGGTGCCCTCGCCCTTGTCGCCCTTGCGGAGCTTGGTGATGTAGTACAGACCGAGCACCATGTCCTGCGACGGCACGGTGATAGGTGCGCCGTTGGCCGGGTTGAGGATGTTGTGCGAGCCGAGCATCAGCATCTGAGCCTCGAGGATGGCTTCGTTGCCCAGGGGAAGGTGCACGGCCATCTGGTCACCGTCGAAGTCGGCGTTGAATGCCGTACATGCGAGCGGGTGGAGCTGGATTGCCTTGCCTTCGATCATCTTGGGCTGGAAAGCCTGGATACCGAGGCGGTGCAGTGTCGGGGCGCGGTTGAGCAGCACGGGATGGCCCTTCATCACGTTCTCGAGGATATCCCATACGACGGGTTCCTTGCGGTCGACGATCTTCTTGGCGCTCTTGACGGTCTTGACGATGCCGCGTTCGATGAGCTTGCGGATCACGAACGGCTTGTAAAGTTCGGCAGCCATGTATTTGGGCAGACCGCACTCGTGCATCTTCAGTTCAGGACCTACGACGATTACCGAACGTGCGGAGTAGTCGACACGCTTGCCGAGCAGGTTCTGACGGAAGCGGCCCTGCTTGCCCTTGAGCGAGTCGGACAGCGATTTCAGAGGACGGTTGGCGTCGCTCTTTACGGCCGACGACTTGCGCGAGTTGTCGAGCAGTGAGTCCACGGCTTCCTGAAGCATACGCTTCTCGTTGCGGAGGATCACGTCGGGGGCCTTGATCTCGATCAGCCGCTTGAGGCGGTTGTTGCGGATGATCACGCGGCGGTACAGGTCGTTGAGGTCGGAGGTTGCGAAGCGGCCGCCGTCCAGGGGCACCAGGGGACGGAGTTCGGGAGGCGTCACGGGGACGGCCTCGAGAATCATCCATTCGGGCTTGTTGCGGTGGCGCGAGGCGCGGAACGATTCCACTACCTGCAGGCGCTTCAGAGCCTCGGTCTTGCGCTGCTGCGAGCCGTCGGTGTGTGCCTGGTCGCGCAGCTGGTATGAGAGCGAGTCGAGATCTATGCCCTTCAGCAGGTCATAGATGGCCTCGGCGCCCATCTTGGCGATGAACTTGTCGGGGTTGTCGTTCTCGAGCATCTGGTTCTCCTTGGGCAGCTTCTCCAGAACGTCGAAATATTCTTCCTCGGTGAGCAGGTCGAGCTTCTCGACGCCTTCGGCAGCGCCGGGATTGATGACGATATAGCGCTCGTAGTAGATGACCGAGTCGAGCTTCTTCGACGGCAGGCCCAGCAGGTAGCCGATCTTGTTGGGCAGCGAGCGGAAGTACCATATGTGCGCTACCGGCACGACGAGCTTGATGTGGCCCATGCGTTCGCGGCGCACTTTCTTCTCGGTGACCTCGACGCCGCAACGGTCGCAGACGATACCCTTGTAGCGGATACGCTTGTACTTGCCGCAGTGGCACTCGAAGTCTTTCACCGGTCCGAAGATGCGCTCGCAGAAGAGGCCGTCGCGCTCGGGCTTGTAGGTGCGGTAGTTGATGGTCTCCGGTTTGAGGACCTCGCCGCTCGACTTCTCCAGAATCTCCTCGGGCGATGCGAGTCCGATGGTGATTTTCGAGAAGACGTTCTTTTTGTTGTTATCTTTTCTGAAAGCCATATATTATGGTGTCGGAGATTTTTGCTTTGTTACAGTGGAATTTAGTTCTCGAGGTTGATGCTCAGACCGAGGCCGCGGAGCTCGTGCAGCAGCACGTTGAGCGATTCGGGGATACCGGGTACGGGCATGTTGTCGCCCTTGACGATAGCCTCGTAGGCCTTCGAGCGGCCGTTGACATCGTCGCTCTTGATGGTCAGGATCTCCTGCAGGATATGCGATGCGCCGAATGCCTCGAGCGCCCAGACTTCCATCTCACCGAAACGCTGGCCGCCGAACTGGGCCTTGCCGCCCAGAGGCTGCTGGGTGATGAGCGAGTACGGACCGATCGAGCGGGCGTGCATCTTGTCCTCGACCATGTGACCGAGCTTGAGCATGTAGATCACGCCTACGGTGGCGGGCTGGTCGAAGCGGTTGCCTGTGCCGCCGTCGTAGAGGTAGGTCTTGCCGTAGCGCGGCAGGCCGGCCTTGTCGGTCCATTCGTTCAGGTCGTCCATCGTGGCGCCGTCGAAGATCGGAGTGGCGAATTTCTCGCCCAGCTCGCGGCCTGCCCAGCCAAGGACGGTCTCGAAGATCTGGCCCAGATTCATACGCGAGGGCACGCCCAGCGGGTTCAGCACGATGTCGACCGGAGTACCGTCGGCCAGGAAAGGCATGTCCTCCTGGCGCACGATGCGCGACACGATACCCTTGTTGCCGTGGCGGCCTGCCATCTTGTCGCCCACGCCGATCTTACGCTTCTTGGCGATGTACACCTTGGCGATCTGCATGATGCCCGAGGGCAGCTCGTCGCCGATCGAGAGGTCGAATTTCTTGCGGCGGAGCTCGGCGTCGATTTCCTTGGACTTGCGCAGATAGTTGACGATCGTCTGGCGGATCAGATCGTTCTTGTGGGCGTCGGCGGTCCACTTGCTCAGGTTGATGGTGTCGTAGTTGATGTCGCGGAGCACCTCGGCGGTGAATTTCGTACCCTTGGGTATGATCTCGCTGCCCAGGAAGTCCTTGACGCCCTGCGACGTCTTGCCTGCGGTGAGGGTCATCAGCTTGCCCACGAGCACTTCGCGCAGGGCGTTCTGCTGATTTTCATATTTTTCGTCGAGCTGCGGCAGGATTGCGTTGGCGCTCTTCGATTTCTTCTTCTTGGCGGCGCGGCTGAAGAGGTTCGTGCCGATGACCACGCCTTTGAGCGACGGAGATGCCTTCAGCGAAGCGTCCTTGACGTCGCCGGCCTTGTCGCCGAAGATGGCGCGCAGCAGCTTCTCCTCCGGAGTGGGGTCGCTCTCGCCCTTCGGGGTGATCTTGCCGATCATGATGTCGCCGGGGACCACATGTGCGCCGATGCGGATGATGCCGCGTTCGTCGAGATCCTTGGTTGCGTCCTCGCTCACGTTGGGGATATCGCTGGTGAGTTCCTCGAGGCCGCGCTTGGTCTCGCGTACTTCAAGCGAGTATTCGTCGACGTGTACCGATGTGAGTATGTCGTCGCGTACGAGGCGTTCGTTGAGCACGATGGCGTCCTCATAGTTGTAACCCTTCCAGGGCATGAACGCAACCTTGAGGTTGCGGCCCAGGGCGAGCTCGCCGTTTTCGGTGGCGTAGCCCTCGGTGAGGATATCGCCGCGGACAACGCGCTGGCCTGCGCTGCAGATGGGGCGCAGGTCGATGGTCATGCTCTGGTTGGTCTTGCGCCACTTGGGTATCTGATATTCCTTGACTGCGTCCTCAAAGGCGACGAATTCTTCCTCCTCGGTGCGGTCGTAGCGGATGCGGATGGTCGTTGCGTCGACGTATTCGATTACGCCTGCGCCCTCGGCCATGATCTGAGTGCGCGAGTCGCGGGCGAGCTGAGCCTCGATGCCGGTGCCGACGATCGGCGCCTCGTTGTGGATCAGAGGTACGGCCTGGCGCATCATGTTCGATCCCATCAGCGCGCGGTTGGCGTCGTCGTGCTCCAGGAAGGGGATCAGTGATGCGGCGATCGATGCGATCTGCTGCGGCGACACGTCCATGAGCTCAACATCGGCCGGCGGCACTACGGGGAAGTCTGCGTCGAGACGGGCCTTGACGCGGTCGCGTACGAAGGTGCCGTCGTCGTTCAGAGGCGCGTTGCCCTGTGCGATGACCTTGCCTTCCTCATTCTCGGCCGTGAGGTATACCACTTCGTCGTTCTTGAGATCGACGCGTGAGTTCTCGACCTTGCGGTAGGGCGTCTCGATGAAGCCCAGGTCGTTGATCTTCGCGTACACGCAGAGCGACGAGATAAGGCCGATGTTCGGGCCTTCAGGAGTCTCGATCGGGCACAGACGGCCGTAGTGGGTGTAGTGCACGTCGCGTACCTCGAAGCCGGCGCGTTCGCGCGACAGACCGCCGGGGCCGAGGGCCGACATACGGCGCTTGTGGGTGATTTCGGCCAGCGGGTTGGTCTGGTCCATGAACTGCGACAGGGCGCTGGTGCCGAAGAACGTGTTGATCACGCTCGAGATGGTCTTGGCGTTGATCAGGTCGATGGGCGTGAACACCTCGCTGTCGCGGACATTCATGCGCTCGCGGATCGTGCGCGACATGCGTGCAAGACCTACGTTGAACTGGTTGTAGAGCTGCTCGCCCACGGTGCGTACGCGGCGGTTGCTCAGGTGGTCGATATCGTCGACATCGGTCTTGGAGTTGATCAGCTCGATCAGATACTTGATGATGTTGATGATATCGTCGCGGGTGAGCACCTTGACGTCCATCGAGGTGTCGAGATTAAGTTTCTTGTTGATGCGGTAGCGGCCTACCTCGCCCAGGTCGTAGCGCTTGTCGCTGAAGAAGAGGTTGGTGATGACCTCGCGGGCGCTTGCGTCGTCTGGCGGCTCGGCGTTGCGCAGCTGCCGGTATATGTATTGTACTGCCTCCTTCTCGGAGTTGGTCGGGTCTTTCTGCAGGGTGTTGAAGATGATCGAGTAGTCGCTGGTGTTGACATCCTCCTTGTGGAGCAGGATGTTGGGCACGCCGCTTTCCAGGATCATGTCGATGTGCTCCTCTTCGAGCACGGTCTCGCGGTCGACTACCACGTCGTTGCGCTCGATCGACACGACTTCGCCCGTATCCTCGTCCACGAAGTCCTCGATCCATGTCTTCAGGACACGTGCGGCGAGCTTGCGGCCCAGGGCTTTCTTGAGGTTGGTCTTGTTGACCTTGATTTCCTCCGCCAGGCCGAAGATCTCGATGATGTCCTTGTCACTTTCAAGTCCGATGGCACGCAGCAGCGTGGTCACCGGTAATTTCTTCTTGCGGTCGATGTAGGCATACATCACATTGTTGATGTCCGTGGCGAATTCGATCCATGAGCCGCGGAAGGGGATGATGCGTGCCGAGTAGAGTTTGGTGCCGTTGGCGTGGGTGCTCTGACCGAAGAACACGCCCGGCGAACGGTGGAGCTGCGACACTACTACGCGCTCCGCGCCGTTGATTACAAAAGTTCCCTTCTCGGTCATGTAGGGGATAGGACCGAGATATACATCCTGAATTTCAGTGGCGAAGTCTTCGTGGTCGGGGTCCGTACAGTAGAGTTTCAGCTTCGCTTTGAGCGGAACCGAGTATGTCAGACCGCGCTCGAGACATTCCTCGATGGTGTAGCGGGGCGGATCAATATAATAGTCGAGGAACTCCAGCACGAAGTTGTTGCGGGTGTCGGCTATCGGGAAATTTTCGGCAAAGACCTTGAACAGACCTTCGTTTTTGCGTTTTTCCGGCGGAGTGTCCAGCTGCAGAAAGTCGCGGAACGATTTGAGCTGCACTTCCAGGAAGTCAGGGTAAGGAAGCGGGTTCTTTACCGTTGCAAAATTTATGCGTTTGTTATCTGAGGAAACTGACATCTATGAAATTGAGGTTAAGTTGGTGGGGATGGTTTTCGGGAACCTAAATCGGGCCTCTCGCATGAGGCTTTGTCGCCATCCGGGCTGCTGCGCGCCGTGGCGTGCGCCCGCTGAGTTTTCTGACGTCTTTAAGGCCGCCGCGATTGTACGCGAAGGCCTGCTGTTGTTTTACAACACAAAGGGGCTAAGAATACTCCCGTAGGAGTCTTCTTAACCCATTTGCCTGTAAATCAGGTGATTTATTTAAGTTCGACTTCGGCGCCGGCTTCTTCGAGCTCTTTCTTGAGAGCCTCAGCCTCGTCCTTGGTGACGCCTTCCTTGACAACAGAGGGAGCGTTGTCAACCATTTCCTTAGCTTCCTTCAGGCCCAGGCCGGCTACGTCCTTAACCTTCTTTACTACCTGGAGCTTGTTGGCACCGGCGTTCTTGAGGACTACGTCGAACGAAGTCTTCTCTTCTGCGGCGGCAGCTGCAACGGGGCCGGCGGCTACAGCGACAGCGGCTGCGGCGGGTTCGATGCCGTACTCGTCCTTCAGGATCTGAGCGAGTTCGTTTACTTCCTTGACGGTAAGATTAACAAGTTGTTCAGCAAAAGCTTTTAAATCTGCCATTTTAGTATTTGTTTATTTGTTATTATTCGGTGTTGGTGGATGCTTTTATTCTTTGTTTGAGAGCGTCTCAAGGATGCCGTGGAGCTTCGTGCTGCCCGACTGAAGAGCAGAAACGACGTTCTTGGCGGGCGACTGCAGCAGGGCGATAACGTCGGCGATGAGCTCGTTCTTGCTCTTGATGGCCGCAAGTGCGTCGAGCTGGTCGGCGCCCATGTATACCGTCTCTTCTACATATGCGCCCTTGAGCGCGGGAAGGGTGTCACCTTTCTTGACAAAGTCCTTCAGGAGCTTCGCAGGCGCGTTGCCCACGTTGGTGCACATCAGCGAGGTCGAGCCTGCCAGTGCGGGATACAGCTCCGAGAAGTCAGCGTCTAAAGATTCGAGGGCCTTGTGAAGCAGCGTGTTCTTTACGACCATCAGCTTGATGTCGGCCTTGAAGCAGGCGCGGCGCAGCTCGCTGGTCTTTTCGGCATTGAGGCCGGCTGTCTCTACAAGGTAGAAGCCGTTGTAGGCCTTCAGGGTATCCGTAATCTTTTCGATTACTAAAGCTTTATCTTCCTTTTTCATAGTCTACGTGGATTAATTGGGGTTAACCTTCGACGGACTTTGAGTCGACTTTGACGCCGGGGCTCATGGTGCTCGAAAGATAAATGCTCTTGATATATGTTCCCTTGGCGGTTGCAGGCTTGAGCTTGATCAGGGTGTTGATAAACTCGCGTGCGTTGTCGCGCATCTGCTCGGGTGTGAACGATACCTTGCCGATCGACGTGTGAACGATACCGTTCTTGTCGACCTTGAAGTCGATCTTACCCTTCTTGACTTCCTCGACGGCCTTAGCCACGTCCATAGTCACGGTGCCGCTCTTGGGGTTAGGCATCAGGCCGCGCGGACCGAGGATACGGCCCAGTGCACCGATCTTACCCATGATGGCAGGCTGAGTGATGATGACGTCGACGTCGGTCCATCCGCCTTTGATTTTCTCGATATATTCGTCCAGGCCGACATAGTCAGCGCCGGCTGCCTTGGCTGCCGCCTCGGCGTCCGGGTTACACAGGACGAGCACACGGATAGTCTTGCCGGTGCCGTGGGGCAGTGTCACCACGCCACGCACCATCTGGTTAGCCTTACGGGGATCAACACCAAGACGCACGTCGATGTCGAGCGATGCGTCGAACTTGGTGTAGGTGATTTCCTTTACCTTCTCGCAGGCTTCTGCAAGGGTATAAGTCTTCCCGGCTTCAATCTTTGCAAGGGCTAACTTTTGGTTTTTAGTCAGTTTACTCATTACAATTGAAGTTTATAAGTTATTTACCGGGGAAATCGCCTTTGACGGTGATACCCATACTTCTGGCCGTACCGGCTACCATACGCATGGCAGAATCTACGGTGAAGCAGTTCAGGTCAGGCATCTTGTCAGTAGCAATCGCCTGCACTTGGTCCCATGTGATCTCGGCTACCTTGTTGCGGTTGGGCTCCTTCGAACCGCTCTTGATCTTGGCGGCTTCCTTGAGCTGAATGGCAACAGGGGGCGTCTTCACGATGAAGTCGAAAGACTTGTCGGTGTAGTACGT
Organism: uncultured Porphyromonadaceae bacterium; assembly: GCA_902470475.1. Lineage (GTDB taxonomy): Bacteria > Bacteroidota > Bacteroidia > Bacteroidales > Muribaculaceae > CAG-873. The sequence goes on from CABRGT010000010.1 coordinate 36,260, forward strand.
GATGACTACAGGCAGAATCTTACCGGCTTTGTCCTGAGTGCGGGCATTGAATTGCTTGCAAAATTCCATGATGTTGATACCCTTCGAACCCAGGGCAGGACCTACTGGGGGCGAGGGGTTGGCTGCTCCGCCTTTAATCTGCAATTTGATTTGTCCAGCAATTTCTTTAGCCATTGTAAATCTAATTAAAAGATAATTAATCTTGCGTTCGTAACCTCGGTGAGCGTAACCTTCACTGCGGTCATTCGCGCTCTACTTGCGAATTATCCAATTCCAGAGGATTCGGACGACCGAATATCTTGACCATCACTGTCAGCTTCTTCTTCTCGCGGTCGACTTTTTCGATGGTGCCCGTGAAGCCGTTGAACGGTCCGTCGTTCACCTTGACAGTCTCGCCGACGATGTAGTCGTTGACCTCGGCGCCCGACGGATCGCTCAGCTCGTCTGCCGCGCCCAGCATGCGCATCACTTCGGCCTGGCGGAGGCGTTCGGGCTGTGCGCCCTTCTCGCGTCCGCGGAGGAAGTCGATGACGTTGGTCGTGTTGACAAGCTGATGGATCACCTCGCCGCGGAGGTCAGCCTCGATGAATACGTAGCCGCTGTAAAGATTGCGTTCTTTCACAATCTTCTTGCCGTTACGTACTGCCATCACCTTCTCGGTCGGGATCAAGACTTGAAACAGATAATTGCCAAGGTCGGTATTCTTGATCTGTGCGTCAAGAACTTCCTTTACCTTGGCTTCTTTGCCCGAGATGGCACGCAGTACGTACCAGCCGCGCTTGTTGTCTGGAGTCGATGTTTCCATTTCCGAGCCGGGTCTTTTTTAAAAGCTGTAAATGAAGTGCATCAAGCGGTCTACCACCTGGTCCATGATGAAAATTATCAGTGCGATAATTACGGAAGCAATCATCACGAGAATAGCAGATTTTACAACCTGCTTCTTGGTGGGCCAAGAAGTCTTATAACGAAGTTCGTCGTAAGACTCCTCGATATTCGTAAGTAGTTTAAGTTTCTTCATTTTTAAAAAATTAGCACGGGAAGAGAGGCTCGAACTCCCGACACCTGGTTTTGGAGACCAGTGCTCTACCGACTGAGCTATTCCCGTGTATGGGCAGCCGCCGCGCGGGCGGCTGCCATGATGGTTATTTAGGAGTAAAGGGTATTACTCGATGATCTCGGTGATCTGGCCCGAACCTACGGTGCGGCCACCTTCGCGGATTGCGAAGCGCAGACCCTTGTCGCATGCAACGGGGTTGATCAGCTTGACCTTGATCTCTACGTGGTCGCCGGGCATTACCATTTCTACTCCGTCGGGCAGAGTGATCTCACCGGTAACGTCGAGCGTACGGATGTAGAACTGAGGACGGTAGTGGTTGTGGAACGGAGTGTGGCGACCGCCTTCTTCCTTCTTCAGGATGTAGACCGAAGCCTTGAATTCGTCGTGGGGCTTAACAACACCCGGGTGGCAGATTACCATACCGCGACGGATATCCTTCTTGTCGATACCGCGGAGGAGCAGACCTACGTTGTCGCCGGCTTCGCCCTGATCGAGGAGCTTGCGGAACATTTCGACGCCGGTTACAACCGACTTCATGTCTGCGCCGAGGCCCATGATCTGAACTTCGTCACCTACCTTCACGATACCGGTTTCGATACGGCCCGTAGCTACGGTACCGCGGCCGGTGATCGAGAATACGTCCTCGACAGGCATCAGGAAGGGCTTGTCCACGTCGCGCGGAGGCAGGGGGATCCAGGTGTCGACTGCGTCCATCAGCTCCATAACCTTAGCTTCCCATTCGGGTTCGCCGTTGAGGGCGCCGAGGGCAGAGCCGCGGATGATGGGGGTGTTGTCGCCATCGTATTCATATGCATCGAGAAGCTCGCGCATTTCCATCTCGACGAGTTCGAGCATCTCTTCGTCGTCGACCATGTCGCACTTGTTCAGGAACACAACGATGCGGGGAACGTTCACCTGACGGGCGAGAAGGATGTGCTCGCGGGTCTGGGGCATCGGGCCGTCGGTAGCGGCAACCACGATGATAGCACCGTCCATCTGAGCAGCACCGGTAACCATGTTCTTCACGTAGTCGGCGTGGCCCGGGCAGTCAACGTGTGCGTAGTGACGGTTGGCGGTCTCGTATTCTACGTGAGCGGTGTTGATGGTGATACCACGCTCTTTTTCCTCGGGAGCGTTGTCGATCTGATCGAACGACTTCACTTCCGACAGACCAGCCTTTGCAAGCACGGTGGTGATTGCGGCGGTCAGAGTGGTCTTGCCGTGGTCGACGTGACCGATAGTACCGATGTTAACATGCGGTTTGGTTCTTTCGAATTTCTCTTTAGCCATAGCTTTTTTATATTTTTAGATGATTGATTCTCAACAATTAGCCACGGTAGCGAATGGACGCTATCGGGGCTACCTCTTTGTATTCGTTTGAGCCGATGGCGGGATTTGAACCCGCGACCTCTTCCTTACCAAGGAAGTGCTCTACCCCTGAGCTACATAGGCAGTTTAGCTAAGAGCGGAAGACGAGGCTCAAACTCGCGACCCTCAGCTTGGAAGGCTGATGCTCTA
>CABRGT010000011.1 GCA_902470475.1 uncultured Porphyromonadaceae bacterium
TTTTCCTTTCCCTCCAAATATTTTTACAACTTTTTTATGCTGTAAAACATAAAAAAATTCCAATATACGGATTAAGCACCGTCGATCAGCACATTAGCGGATCAACAATTTTGAAAAATTTTCAGAGCTGACTTCAGTTGCGGCAGGACAGCCTCTTCCCCATCATTTATTATATAATATGCACGGTCGTGACGTCGACAGGCATCATTCTGTGCAGACATCCTGCCCATGACCTGCTGCCGGCTCAAAGCCGAGCGGGTCATGACACGCTTCACACGCAGTTCGACCGGCGCCGTCACTTCTATGACACCACATACCATCTCGGCAAGCCTACATTGATATAATATGGCAGATTCCACAAACGACAGAGGCGAACACTGGTGCGACATCCAGTCACGGACATCGGCCTCGACAGCCGCATGCACTATCGAATTGAGGCGGCAAAGTGCCTCGGCATCGTTAAACACTATTTCCGAAAGAAGGCGGCGGTCGATACAGCCGTCAGCCACAACAAGCGGATGAATCTGGCGGCATAGCTGTTCATGAATACGGGGATCGCCATCCATTATCGCCTTGGCTCGGCTGTCGCAGTCATATACCGGATATCCCATCGCACGGAGGATGCGCGAAACTACCGACTTGCCTGCTCCGATCCCTCCCGTGATGCCCACGAGACGTGTCATAACTTCTCGATTATAAACTCGACACTGTCCGACTCGAGCTGCACATTCTGAAGCCCGGGCGACACGTCGCGAAGTCTCAGACGCATGTTCCGGGTCGCACCACTGCGGTCAATAGTATTGTAGTCAGCCACGACACGCATCCGCGCCTCGTAATTTTCGTCGATATAATCGCTCTGCGTGATAAGATACCTCACGGTAATTGTCGCAGGAAAGGTTATCAGACGCATGCCGGTGGGAACATTGGCAGTCTCGATCGGCACTTTAAGCGTCTTTAATATGAGCGGCTCGACATTGAATGTCACATCCACACTGTCGGGAATGACACGTGTGCCGGCTGGCGCGATCAAAGCCACACGCCGCGTGACACTCTCATTGATGCCTGTCAGACCGACCGACTGAGTGACGACTTTGGAAGAACCCGAAGGAAGCGGGGTCTGAGAATAAACCCTGACACTGTCCACCGACGGCACCGGTGAGCCGACAAGAACAGACTTAGGCCCCGTCGTCACCGAATAGTCCACAGCCACCGGAAGAAGGGTTCCGCAGGAGGTCGTGTAATTCAATGTCAGCGAATCAGGCGATACAAGAATCACCGACGATCCTCCCAACGCGGTCCGGGCCAACGACTTCAAGTCAGTGTTGGACAGACGCACAGCATCCCCGTCACGATAAAGTCTGAAATCAGCCGTAATTGTAGGCGGGGTGCCGAAAGCGAGCTTAAGCCGCTGCGATCCCTGGGCGCGCAGACTCACGGCAATGACCGACGGCGGCTCATTTATCAGCGTGACGGAATCCGGAACATTTGTCAGCACAAACGGCATCCGGGCATCGCACTGCTCCTCATCATTGAGCGTCATCACATACCACAGCACGGTCGACACACACAGGAATGCCAGGAAAACAAGAAAGTCATGACCGCGACGCGATCGCATCACAGCCACAACTTTATCATAGTATTTCCTGATGTCCACAGCAGGAAGGAGAGATCTGCGGTTATACCGCCGGTTACTTATTCAGGGGAGCATCCTTCACGGCATCATCGGCGGCCGGGTAGATCGAGCCCTTGTCAACCGACAGCGACACACCCTTGGTGACTTCGACCACGAAATACTTTTCCTTGATCTCGGTGATCACGCCATAAATTCCGCCGGCTGTAACAACCTTGTCACCCTTGGTGAGAGCCTCGCGCTGTTTCTTGATTTCTTTCTGACGCTTCTGCTGAGGACGGATCATAAAGAACCACATCACTACAAACAGCAGGCCGATCATAATAAGGCCGCTCATACCGCCGCCCTCGGCACCGGCCGCAGCAGCCTGGAGAGGAATAAAATTAATCATATCTTTTTCTTTTTATTGGTTTTGCGAATCATTACATTTCTCTTCCTTTGATGGAGCCGATACAAACGGCTTGGAGATCTCACCCGCATCGCCGAGCATCTTGATTATCGAGAACAGCATGCCGTTGATGAACGGACCCGAACGGCGCGTGGAATAATTGTTTGCGATCTCAATATATTCGTTGAGCGACACCGGAATCGGGATCGCCGGGAAATTGATAATCTCGGCAAGCGCCGTTATCATTATGACGATATCCATGAACGCCAGGCGGTCCGGATCCCAGTCCGAATTGATGAACCGGTCGATGTAGCCGCGGTATTTCTCACGGTTCTCCACCGCGAACGTAAACAGCGACGCACCGAACTCGGCGTCCTCATCATCCTTGAACTGCGGAAGGAACGCATCCGCACAGGCAGCCTCACCGCCTGTCGCAAAGCGGCGCAGAGTCTTGAGCACAAACGTCCCTACTGTCGAAAGATCATCGTTCCAGAATATCGACATACCTTCGAGCGCCTCATCCAGATAATCCGACGGAAGCACGATGTTGCGGAGGGCCGAACGCCAGAATTCGCAGTCGGCGCGCCAGTCGGTCGACGGAGCCGCAACATATTCGCGATAGAGGTCCGACGACAGAATCAGATCAAGCAGATTCTTGATCAGACCTTCCGACGTAAACCACGAGAACTTGTTATCCTCGATAAATTTCACGATCGTAGGATCTTCCCGCAGATACGCAGCCAGGCTGTTCTCTGCAAGACGCATATTCGGATTCAGATCCTCGGCCGAAGCCAGATACTTGCCCTTGGCGGCCTCGATACGGTCGATCTGCTCGTCGGTCAGCTGCACGATCAGCACGAAAAGCGACAGATACAGCTTGTAGGCCTGGTCGAGCGATTCCTGCAACTCCTTGCGCGCCTTAAGATAGGAGGCACGCGCGTCGTTGTACGAATTCAGTGTGTCGACGGCGGCACGGATGCCGTGATTGAGACCCGTCAACGAAAAATCCTCATTTCCGCGCAGAGCGCTGATCACCTCCGGATCCTTCAGTACGATAGTCTCGAGCACGACTGACCAGAAGCGCACATCGTCGTCGAGCGACCGCGAACGCTTGCGAGAATAGTCCTTGAACACAGCCGAGTCGACGATGCGGCGGTAAAGGGCCGGAATGACATCCTTGAGCCGGTTCAGATCGTAAATATCCTTGTAAACGAGATCCTTGAGTTCGATATTATCGGCAAGCGCACGCCCTACCCTGTTGGCACGCAGAGCCTTGTCGATATCGATCGCCCGCAGGTCGCGGCCGGGATTATTCACCCTGCAGCCCGAGAGCTCCTCGATCAGCATAAGCATATCCATGTACACCGCGTAGGCAAACCGGCGGTCGCGCGTAGCCCCCGTCGGAGCCGCATCAATCTTGAATTCACTCCGCGAGAGCAGATAAGAGTAAAGGATCTGTACAACCTTAATTCTGATTAAAATGCGATTTATCATAATGCTTATGTCCTATTCGATAGTTTTCGTGCTGCAAAGTTACGAATAATTTATCAAGGAACTAACAAAAAGCCTCGCTAAAAATTATCGACAGTCATTCTTTCGGTTCTTCGGTTCCTGCTGCAAGCGGATTCCAGCCCTGCGCACGCAGCGGCATCGTCTGATTGTCGCGGGTGACAAGAGCGCATCCTTCCGACGCCTCCGTCACATATCCGATGACATGCACTCCGTCAATCGCCTTCACCCTGTCATGATCGGTCAGAGGCACGGTGAACAGCAGTTCGTAATCTTCCCCGCCGTTGAGCGCGGCCGTCACCAGATTCATGTTGAGTTCCTCGGCCATCAGAGCCGTCTGATAATCGATAGGAATGCGGTCCTCGTACACGCGACAGCCCGTGTTGCTGTCCTTGCAGATATGGATCAGCTCCGACGACAGTCCGTCGCTCACATCCATCATCGCCGTCGGCTTGATGCCTGCCGCGGCAAGGGCGCCCACTATGTCACGGCGCGCCTCAGGTTTGAGCTGCCGCTCTATCAGATATTCCTTTCCGGCGAAATCGGGTACGAAATCACGGTTGCCGGCCGAAGCCACCTTCTCACGCTCGAGCAGCTGCAGGCCCATATAAGCCGCGCCAAGATCGCCGCTGACACAGATCAGGTCCGTCGGGCGCGCACCGTCGCGGTAGACGATACGGTCGCGCGGAGCGTCGCCGATACAGGTAATAGAGATCACAAGTCCCTGACGCGACGCGCAAGTGTCGCCCCCTACCAGATCGACATGATACTGCTCGCATGCCAGACGGATGCCGGCATAAAGCTCCTCGATATGTTCGAGCGTGAAGCGGCTCGATATGCCCAGCGACACGGTGATCTGCCGTGGTGTGCCGTTCATGGCGTATATATCTGAAAAATTGACCACCGCGCTCTTGTAACCCAGATGCTTCAACGGCACATAGGTCAGATCGAAATGCACGTTTTCAAGCAACAGATCGGTAGTGACCAGTTCGTCGACATCGGCCGGATAATGCAGCACGGCCGCATCATCGCCCACACCGCGCAGGGTCGACTCGTTTTCTTTCGGAAGGTTTTCGGTAAGGCGATCGATCAGCCCGAACTCGCCCAATGAAGAAATCTCTGACATTAATAAATATATGAAATTACCGCGGCAGTCCGGTCAGCCTGGACTGCCGCGGGAAATATGACATTATTTACGAACGCTTTACAAGCTCGCGCATGATAGCCACCACATTGGGCTGTGCCTTTTCTGCAGCACGCTGCACTTCCTCGTGGTCGGGCACCTCGGTGATGTCCTTGCCGCCGAGATCGGTAATGACCGATACACCGAACACGCGCATGTCGGCGTGACGTGCCACGATCACTTCGGGAACGGTCGACATGCCCACGGCATCGCCGCCGATAATGCGGAAATACTCATATTCGGCCGGAGTCTCGAATGTCGGGCCGGGAGTACCCACATACACGCCGGAAACGACACGGATGCCCTGCTCGTCGGCGATCTTACGGGCCTCGGCTATGAGCTTGTGATCATAGGCCTCGGTCATGGCCGGGAAACGCGGGCCAAGCTCGGCATAGTTCTTGCCGCGCAGAGGATTTTCGGGGAAAAGATTGATATGGTCGGTGATGATCATCACGTCGCCGACGCGGAATTCCTTGTTCATGCCGCCCGCAGCGTTGGATACGAACAGAGTCTTCACACCCAGCTGTCTGAACACGCGCACGGGGAAAGTCACCTGCTTCATGTCATAGCCTTCATAGTAGTGGAAACGGCCCTGCATGGCGATTACACGCTTGCCGCCCAATGTACCGAAGATCAGGTTGCCGCTATGTCCCTCGACGGTCGAGACCGGGAAATTGGGAATCTCGCTGTAGGGTATGAACTGCTTGTCCTCTATATAATCGACCAGAGCACCGAGGCCGGTGCCAAGAATGATGGCGGTGTCGGGCATCGGGCCAGTGACGCGGCCCTGCAGGAAAGCCGCTGTTTCTTTGATTTTATTCAGCATGGTAGTTTCTGTTTAGTTATATAATAAATGTATAACGATTTACTCACTTTAAGGTTGAATGGGCCGCCGCGTCAGGTCGCACTTTTTACAAGTCGCTTCACGGCCTCGACAAACGGAGTGGGTCCGTAGCCCGTGAACTCGACCTTGACGGGCAGATAGAACGTATGGGCGCGCAATTCAGGCGGGAAATAGGGGTTGGCGGCCATGCGCACGGCATCCTTTTCGGTCGTGACCAGAATCTTGACCGAGCCTTTCATGGTACGGAACCGCTCGAGCAGCAGCTCCATGTCACGACGCGTGTAGTTATGATGATCGGCAAAGATATTCACCCTGACACGCGGCATAAAACTCTTGAGATAGCGGATGAACGGCCTCGGATTGCCTATGCCCGCAACGGCAAGAATCGAATCGGCGGAGGTCATCCATTCAATACACGGCACCGATGCCACCTGATCGGGGAAGAGAGGGACAAAACTCTGGTAGGCGTAACGCGAGAAAAACAGCTGCTGGTACGGGAACAGCTGCAGATCGCGCATGTACACCCGGTAGTCGATATCCTTCATTGTCTCCGGACATTTCGACACCACCACCATGTCGGCGCGGTAGATACCACGCACCGACTCGCGCAGGCGGCCGTAAGGCAGCATCCTGTCGCGGAAGACTGGATGATTGCATTCGGTGATAAGTATCGACACGGCCGGTTTGACATAGCGGTGCTGGAATGCGTCGTCGAGTATGACGAGGTTGACATCAGGCACCAGCCGGAGCACTTCGCGGATGGCCTTCACCCTGTCCTCACCGACGGCCACCGTAACCTTCCCGTCGAATTTCCGGTAAATCTGATATGACTCGTCGCCGATATCCGACGGCTTCGAATAGGGCGTCGCAAGCACGAATCCCTTGGTCGAACGTTTATAGCCGCGCGACACGACGGCAATATTATAGTTAAGTCTCAGAGCCTCCACAAGATATTCGGTGTGCGGAGTCTTGCCCGTGCCACCGACAGCGAGATTGCCGACGACAATCACCGGCACATCGAAACCGTACTGCGGCAGGATATGAAAGTCAAAGAGTTTGTTGCGCGCATAGGTGATGGCGCCGTAGATCTTCGAACACGGCAGCAACACACATTTAGCAAACAACGAACCCGCAGTCATGATACTTCTACCTTATCTCGACAGGCGACATCCGGGCCTGCACCGGGTTCATGCGGGAAAAATACTGAACGAGACGCATCATGCGCAGGGCAGCGCCGTCGACCGACATTCCGGCATACGAGACGGAACCCCGGGCCTCACGGAGCAGCTGCATCATGAAGTCCTCCTCAATTTCGGGATAGTATATCACATCGCCGGCATCGACGCCCGCTTTCGAAGCGGCGTCAGCAACAGCTTTGCGCAGACCGGCAAGTTCGTCGACCAGGCCGATCTCCAATGCTTTGCCGCCGACCCACACGCGGCCTTCGGCAATCCGCTTTACCGAATCCTGAGGAATGCCGCGGCCGTCGGCCACGCGCCGGGTGAACGTATCGTATATGTCGTCGACACTTGCCTGGAGAGCCGCCAGCTGCTGTTCGGACATCTCGCCATAGATATTCAGCGGAACGGCATTGGGATTCGATTTCACTGTCGAGAAAGATAGGCCGAGGTGTCCGGTGAGCAGGCCGCTCAGATCCGGCACCATGCCGAAGACGCCGATCGAGCCAGTCAGCGTGGTACGGTCGGCATATATACGGTCGGCGCCGCAGGATATATAATAGCCGCCCGATGCAGCCACGTCGCCCATCGACACATAGAACGGCTTGCCGGTCGATTTGAAATATTCGAGGGCTTCCCATATCTGCTCGGAGGCGAAAGCGCTGCCGCCGCCGGAGTTGACGCGAAGCACAAGCCCCTTGACATGTTCGTCATCGGCCAGGCGTATGATTTCAGGAGTCATCACGTCGCCGACAATGCCGCCCTCGCCCGTGTCGACAATGTCGCCCACGGCAAAGAGCACAGCGAGATGGTCCTTTTCGGGATCGACAGCCTTGCGGGTCTGCATATATTCGGCCGCAGTGACGAGCGGAAGATCCTCGTCACGTTCAATTCCGATCTTCCCGCGCAGCACGTCCTCGACCTTGCGGCGATATTCGAGCGCAGTGACGGCACCGGCGTCGAGCGTGCGCTGCGCAGGCCAGCAGCTGATAATCGAATCGGCCCACGCGGTCACCTCGGCCAGTCCGACGCCACGGTTCACGGCAATGTCATCCGACATCACCGACCATACGGTGTCGACCATGGCCTGGGTCTGGAGGCGCGAGGCGGGGCTCATCTCCTTGGCGAAGAAAGGCTCCACGGCGCTCTTGTACGTCCCTACCCTAACGATATGGACCTTAATGCCCAACTTGTCGAGCAGGCCGGTGAAGAAAATATTCATCGTTGCCACGCCATGTACATCCACAGCGCCCATGGGGTTGAGGTAAACGGCATCGGCGACCGAAGCTATCTGATAAGCCGGCTGCACATAAGTATCGCCATAGGCGATAACCCATTTTCCCGACTTCCTGAACTTGCGCACGGCCTCGAGCAGTTCCTCGCGCGAGGCGCTGCCGATCTCGGGCATGCCGCCTACAATGTAGAGTCCGCAGATCTTGCCATCGTTGGCCGCCAGGGTTATCGCATCGAGCATATCGACGAAAGAGTCGCCGTCGGTTTCCGAGTCCTGGAGCAGCTGGAGCAGGTCGCCGGGCTGGTGGCGCTCGGCCATGCTACCGTCGAGATTTATGTAAAGTATTGATTTGTCAGTCAGTTTCACATCCGGCATATTGGATGCGACTAACGATGATATAATGCAGATGATTACCACGATACCGATCAGGATCGAGATCCACAGACCGGCAATGGTGCCAAGCATTGATATGAAAAACTTTTTCAGCATATTTCTCTTAAGTATATTCCGTGCAAAGATAGCACTTTTAACTTAATTAATCAACAATATTTTCACAGTCGACACATTTATCGGGCGCAATCGCGCGGTTATGGATAGGAGCGAAGCAAATGTGAAGCAAAGTGTAAAGTTCCAAAATGTCAATGTGCGATGATAGATCAAGTGACTGATGAGGCTGCCCGGCACTTACTTACGCGACCGGAAAGCGGTAATGGCCGGATGTATCATATCATAGCTCGGGAGAACGGATTTTTTTCATTGTTTCAGTATCAGATTAAAGAAAGGTTGATTGCTTCGTGAGATTGATGAGTTTTGTGACAGGCGTTTTCTTGAGGATGACGATTTTTAAGGTTAATGATTCGGGGTTAACGATTTGAAATGATTGTTTTTCGTGATTTTGCGGTTAATGTCTTTTTTGTGGCTGATAATTTTTTAGGTTGATGATTATTGAGGTTACTAACTCGGGGTGTCCATATCTATCACGCTGCAAAATTACAATTGAAATTTGATTTATGCAAGTATTATTGAAGATATTTTCGGGATTCGGTGCATTTTTAACAATTAAAGGCGGCGTAAGCAGCTATAATAGCTATTGTAGCGGGCGGGGATCAGGGCCGAAAACGGAACGCCTTCCGGATCGCAGGGCGAAGCGGAAGGCGTCGGATGTAATGGGGATGATTCTTACTTGCGGGCGATGCGGTAGATGGTGCCTTCGATGAGGGAGACGTAAACATCACCGGTGGTGGGATCGATGTCGATGCCGTTGACCTCGCTGACACCCAGCGGCAGACTCCAAAGGACTTTCTGCGCGATGGGATCGACAGCCGTGACGATACCGCGCCGCGATCCGGCGTATACCACGCCGTCTTTCTCCACTACGATGCAGGGAGCGTGCTCATAGCCGAGACCCATATCGACCGTCCACAGTTCCTTGAATTCGGGCACAGTCGCATCGATGGCGACGAGTTCGCCATCCATGGTCTTGGAATAGATGCGGGTGTTGTCGGCACTGTGGCCCAGGGCCTCACGGTACTTGTGGCTATTGTCGCGCCAGAGCTGTCGGCCGGTGGCACGGTCAATGGCCGTCATGTAGCGGTCGGGGGCCACGACATAGACTCGCTCGCCGGTGATGACGGGAACCACATTGCCGGGGCCGAGCATGTTGGCGGTCTTGCCGTTGTTCCACACCCAGCGGAGTTTGCCGCTGCGCAGGTCGAGACAACGCAGATTAGTGTCCCAGGCGCCGAAAATGAGGTCGTTGCCATCGACGGCAGGAGCCGCCTGGCAGTAGTTGAAGATCGAATCGTAGGTCCAGCGCAGCTTTCCGGAGGCGGGATCGCGCATCTCGATACGCTTATATCCGCCCTGCACCCATCCGCGGGAAGTGAGCAGACCGTCGGTCACATACGGACCCTCGGCCGAGGGATAAGTCCTGTAGGGACGGCCGGTGGCGGCGTCGACTATGGTGAGGCCGGTGGCCGTAGGAACGGCCAGGCGCCCCTTTGCCAGCGTCACTGGACGCGAGAACAGCGACGCGCCTGTGGGAAGAGTCCACTTCAGGCGTCCGTCGCGCTTGCCGACAGCCTTTGCCTGACCGAGCGAATTGCCGAAATAGACGTTGTCGGCGTCGATGGCCAGACGGGTAAACACCGAAGCACTGTCGGCCCACACCTGCTCAACCTCGAAACCTTCGGGCGACGACCACTCGCGGGCCGGGGCCTCGACAGGCTTATGCGCGGTGTTGGCGGCAAATGAATATTTGGGGCGGCGGGGCTGTCCGATCTGCTTGTTGTAGACATTGACCCAGTCGGGAGTCACTTCGACGACGGAATATCCGTAGTCGCCGTTCTTCATGTCGAGAGCACGGAGCATGCCGCCGGGGATGTCGCCACCCTCGTAGGTGCGCCAGCGGTGGTAATGGCCGTTGAGATGCGCCACGACGGGATAGTCCGAGAGCAGATTGACATATTCGATGTAGTTGTCGAGATCGTCGAGCAGCGGATAGTGGTTGAGCGAGAGGACCCGCTTGCCGGGAGTCACACGCTCGTCGAGAGTACGGCGCAGCCAGTGGAGGTCCTCCTGCTTGATATGGCCGTCGCCCATCTTCATGTACGGTCCGCAAGAAATGCCCACGATGACCAGCGAGTCGACTTCGGTCACGAACCGGTCGTTGCCCCAGAGGTCAAAAAAGGTCTTCGTGGCGCTCTGACTCCAAGTCAGCTCATGGTTGCCGGGGACGACAAACAGCGGATGGCTGATAGAGTCGAGAATACTCTTCACATTGGCCAGCTCCACGTCCGAGCCCTCGTTGGTGAGATCGCCGAGCATCACCACCAGATCGTAGTCGCCGGCATTGATCTCGCGGACAGCCTCGCGCAACTGAGGCTCCGAAGCATTGCCGGGGGTAATGTGTATGTCGCTGAGAATAGCCATCTTCTGCGCGCCGGCAGTGAATGAGACGCCAAACATGGCGGCAGCAAGCACGCACTTTCCAATTGTGTTCATTAGGTAAGAGGTAAATTAGTTGTTCGATTCAGTTGTTTAAGGTCAGTCCGCAAAGTTACGAAATTTTGAGCGGAATTCTCCGATTTTTTTGTAACTTTGCCACATTGCACCCCATTAAATCTATTGATAATGGAAAACCGCGAATCCATAATAACTCTGATTCAGAATTCAATACAGAAAAACTGGGAATATCCGGCACTGTCGGACCTCCACGGAGCGAGCTATCAGTACCGCGACGTTGCCCGCAAGATCGCCAAACTCCACCTGCTCTTCAGCCACGCCGGCCTGAAACCGGGCGACAGGATAGCCCTGTGCGGGCGCAACTGCGCCCACTGGTCGGTAGCGTTCCTCGCCGTGCTCACCTACGGAGCGGTGGCTGTGCCGATACTTCATGAATTCAAGCCCGACAACATACACAACCTCGTCACGCATTCCGACTCCAAGCTTCTGTTCGTGGACACCTCCATATGGGAGAATCTCGAACCAGACGCGATGGCAGCACTGAAAGGCGTGCTGAACATAGCCGATTTCTCGGAAATACTGTCGCGCTCCAAGCGGCTGACCGAAGCGCGCAACAACCTCAACCGGCTGTTCGGCGAACGGTATCCGGAGCGGTTCCTGCCGTCCGACGCCGTCTACCGGCTGCCGGCGAGCGACGACGAGACGGCCATCATCAACTACACGTCGGGTTCGACTGGATTTTCGAAGGGTGTGGTGCTGTCGTACCGCAATCTGTGGTCGAACGTGCGCTTCGCACTGGACAACATTCCGTACATAAAACCGGGCGACGGCGCCATATGCATGCTTCCGCTGGCGCATATGTTCGGCCTGACCTTCGAAATGCTGCATATGCTCTCGCACGGGGCGCACATCTACTTCCTGACGCGCACCCCGTCGCCGCGCATAATCATGGACGCCTTCGCCACGGTGCGGCCCAAGCTGATCATCACCGTGCCGCTGATACTCGAGAAAATCATAAAGAGCCGTGTGTTCCCGCTGCTCGAAAAGCCTCTGATGAAGGTGCTGCTGCACATACCGGTGGTGGATGACCGTCTGCTCGGCAAGATACGCGACAAGCTCACCGCCACCTTCGGCGGCAATCTCGAACAGATCATCATAGGCGGCGCGGCCCTCAACAAGGACGTCGAAACGTTCCTGAGACGGATCCACTTTCCATTCACCGTGGGCTACGGGATGACCGAATGCGCCCCGCTGATCACCTATGCTCCGTGGGACATCCAGCGGCCCGGATCATGCGGCAAAGTCGTCGACCGCATGGAGGCCCGCATCGACTCGCCCGACCCCGAAAAGATCCCCGGCACACTGTGGGTGCGCGGCGCCAACGTGATGAAGGGCTACTACAAAAACGACGAAGCCACCTCCTCGACCATAAAGGACGGCTGGATGAACACCGGCGACATATGCCAGATGGACGCCGACGGATTCCTGTACATCCGCGGCCGCGACAAGAGCATGATCCTGGGCCCGTCGGGGCAGAACATCTATCCCGAGGAAATCGAGCACGCGGTCAACAACCTGCCCTACGTGAGCGAATCGCTCGTGGTAGACCGCAACGGCAGCCTGACGGCCCTGATCTATCCCGACTACGAGGCAGCGCTCAAGGACGGCCTCGCAAACTCGGCCCTCGAGGAACTGATGCGCCAGAACATCAAGCAGGTGAACTCCGATCTGCCGGCCTACAGCCAGATATCCGACATCAGGCTGATGCAGGAAGAATTCGAAAAGACCCCGAAGCGCTCGATCAAGCGCTACCTTTACCAGCATTAACCGTCATTCAACACATAATTAATGAAAAAGACAATATTACTGGCAGCCGCCACGCTGAGCTGCCTGACGGCCGGAGCCGTGACCCCGCTGTGGCTCCGCGACGTAAAGATCTCGCCCGACGGCTCGAGGATAGCCTTCTGCTATAAAGGCGACATCTACACAGTGGCCGCCACGGGGGGCAGCGCCCTACGCCTGACGGCATCCGACGACTATGAGGCCAATCCGGTATGGAGCCCCGACTCACGCTCCATAGCATTCGCAAGCGACCGCAACGGCAACTTCGACATCTATCTGATCGACGCCGGGGGCGGCACCCCGCGGCGCCTGACCTACAACTCGGCGTCGGAGATACCCGAGGCATTCACGCCCGACGGCTCGGCCGTGATGTTCTCGGCGGCGATCCAGGACCCGGCCTCGAGCGCCATGTTCCCCTCGGGGCGCATGACGGAGCTCTACAGCGTGTCGGTCAAGGGCAACGAGGCTCCGCTGCAGGTGCTCGCGTCGCCGGCCCGCTTCGTGAGCTGGCTCCCCGGAGGCAAATCGTTCCTGTACCAGGACGTCAAGGGCTTCGAGGATGAATTCCGCAAGCACCACACCTCGTCGGTGACCCGCGACGTGTGGATCTACGACACGGCCACGCGCAAACACACCAACCTGACCCTGCGCGGCGGCGAGGACACCAATCCGGTAGCGGGTGCGGACGGCACGTTCTACTTCCTGAGCGAGCGTGACGGCTCGACCGTGAACGTGTACTCGGCCACGGTGACCGATCCGAAGAACGCGCAGGCGCTGACCAAGTTCAAGACCCACCCCGTGCGCTTCCTGTCGCGCGACAACAAGGGCGACCTTGCCTTCACCTACGACGGTGAAATATACACGAAGGCTCCGGGCGCACAGCCGGTGAAGGTGGCCATCGATCTGGTGGACGACTCCACGCCCGACATCGAGAAGGTGGCCGTGCGCTCCGGCGCTTCGGAAGCCGTACCGTCGCCCGATGGCAAGGTGATAGCCTTCGTGTACCGCGGCAATGTGTTCGTGACCTCCACCGACTACGCCACCACACGCCAGGTGACCGACACACCGGAGGCCGAGGCCGACCTAAGCTGGGCTCCCGACGGCAAGACGCTCTACTACACGTCGGAGCGCGACGGGCGCTACAACATCTACAAGGCCGTGATGGCTCGCCCCGACGACGAACCCGACTGGGCCCACGCCACCATCTTCCGCGAAGAGCCTGTGTTCAAGGCCGACAAGCACGAGCGCCTGTTGCCGCGCGTATCGCCCGACGGCAAATCGCTCGCCTTCATACTCGACCGCCACGTGCTGGCCGTGATGGATCTCAAATCGGGCAAGGTGAAGAAACTTACCGACGGCTCGACCTACCTGCACAACGACGGCCGCTTCAACTACACCTGGTCGCCCGACAGCAAGTGGATAGCCCTGGAAGTGGTCGACCGCAAGCACGACCCCTACACCGACATAGCGCTGCTGAACGTGGGCGACGGCTCGATGACGAACCTGACCAACAGCGGCTACTTCGACGCGGAGCCGCGCTTCGTGATGGGCGGCAACGCCATCATGTTCGCATCGGAACGCTACGGCATGCGCAACCACGCCTCGTGGGGATCGATGATGGACGTGATGCTGGTGTTCCTCAACCAGCAGGCCCTGGACGAGTACGAGATGAGCAAAGAGGACTACGCCCTGCTCAAGGAAGCCCGCAAGAACAAGGACAAAAACAAAGATAAGGATAAGGACAAAGACAAGGAAAAAGACGGCGACAAGGACAACTCCGACAGCAAAGACATCACTGTGGAGCCCGACGGTATCACCGACCGCATAGTGCGCGTGACGCCCATGTCGGTAGACCTCACCGACGCCATATTCACCGACGACGGCGAGATACTGTACTACATCGCTGAAATGCCTTCGGGGCGCCAGCTGTGGAAATACGACCGCCGCGAGGACGAACACAAGATGGTGTCGGCCCTGAGCGGCCGCGCCGGATTCGAGGCCACGCCGGACGGCAAGAAGCTGTTCGTGCTGGGTCAGACATTCCGTAAGCTCGACCCCAAGAGCGGCAAGCTCACCCCGATCAGCTACTCGGCCACCATGACTCTCAACCACGACGCCGAACGCGAGTACATGTTCGACTACATGTCCCGCGAGGAAGGGGCGCGCTTCTACGTAGCCGACATGCACGGCATAGACTGGCCCGCCATGACGGCCCACTACCGCCGGTTCCTGCCCCACATCAACAACAACTATGACTTCGCCGAAATGCTCAGCGAGCTACTCGGCGAGCTCAACGTGAGCCACACCGGCGGCCGCTACTCGCACTCGGACCCACAGGCCGACCGCACGGCGTCGCTGGGGCTGCTCTACGACATGAACCACGCCGGCAACGGCATGCGCGTGGCTGAAGTGCTCCGCGGCGGTCCGCTGGCCAAAGCCGACACCAAGGTAGCCCCCGGCACGATAGTCGAATACATCAACGGCACGCAGATCACCCCGTCGACGGACATATCGTCGCTGCTCACCGACCAGGCGGGCAAGCGGACGCTTGTCGGATTCCTCGATCCGGCGACGGGCAACCGGTGGGAAGAAGTCGTGAAGCCCATAAGCGCGGGACGCCAGAACGCCCTGCTCTACGACCGCTGGGTCAAGGGCCGCGCGGCGGCGGTCGACTCGCTGTCGAACGGACGACTGGGCTACGTACACATCCAGTCGATGGACGACGAATCGTTCCGCAGGGTGTACTCCGACATCCTGGGCAAGTACAACGACCGCGAGGGTATCGTGATAGACGTGCGCTGGAACGGCGGCGGACGCCTCCACGAAGACATCGAAGTGCTGTTCTCGGGCAAGAAATACTTCACACAGGAAATCCGCGGCACCGAATCGTGCGACATGCCGTCGCGCCGCTGGAACAAGCCCTCGATCATGGTGATGTCGGAGGCCTGCTACTCCAACGCCCACGGAACGCCCTGGGTGTACTCCAACCGCGGCCTGGGCAAGCTCGTAGGCATGCCCGTGCCGGGTACGATGACGTCAGTGAACTGGGTGCGCATGCAGGATCCGAGCCTCGTGTTCGGCATACCGGTGATCGGCTACAGGCTGCCTGACGGCTCATTTCTGGAGAACCAGCAGCTCGAACCCGACATCAAGGTAGCCAATGATCCGGCCGAGATAGTCCTTGGCACCGACGCCCAGCTTGAAACCGCCGTGAAAGAGCTCCTGCGCGAGATCGATGCCGCCAAATAACGCAAGCCGACGGCAAAATGCATTAACAATCAAAGCAGATCAATCATAACCGGCCCCGGTGAACATTTATCCGTTCGCCGGGGTTTTTATTATATCTTTCCAATAACTTTTATACTGATCAAGATACTGACAAGATTATGAAAACCTCAACACATGCCACCGAAGCCGCTTTCGGCATTCTGGGCCTGGTCATAATTATCCTTCTGGTCGCGATAAGCGTCCTTATAGTGACGGAGCATCCGGCAGCCGATGATGTACTGTACACAAGTGATTCGAACCTCATGGCCATAGAGAACCAGCTTGACTACGGACTGGTGACCGCTCCGGCCGAAAGCATTGATATCATTGTGGAGAATCCGC
This sequence comes from uncultured Porphyromonadaceae bacterium, assembly GCA_902470475.1. Taxonomy (GTDB): domain Bacteria; phylum Bacteroidota; class Bacteroidia; order Bacteroidales; family Muribaculaceae; genus CAG-873. The sequence continues at coordinate 16,382 of CABRGT010000011.1, forward strand.
AGTAACGGCACTGCCGCGAAGGCTGCCCCACGTATCAAAAGATGCGGACGTCGTTGCATGGCGGAGGCGCAGGGAAGGACATCGGCTTTCGCCGCTTTGCAGAGCGACATCTCCGACTACCCTGTAAAAACAGCCACTTACCTTGCGTCCAAAAGATTACGGCCTGCGCTTGGCGCGGGCCGATTTCATATTAATCATTATACTTAAAAAAAAAATTATCCGTCATCCCGACGAATAATCTTCTTACCTTAAATCTAATACCATGAAAAACTGATGCAAAGTTATACATTTTATGTTATACAACATAACATTGGCCTAAAAAAAATGCTTTGAATTAACTTATTTTAATAATTGAACGGATTCAGATATCAGCCATTAACACCTGTTGACAAAAAAGTCCGGCGCAGCCCACTCTTTTACTGAGGTCGACTGCGCCGGACAATAATGGCGAGTGCCGCTTAGCGGACGATGATCTTGGCTACGCTGCCACCGCAGGCCACTACGGCGAATCCGGCAGGAGCACTGAGTTCGGCTCGACCCCCGGAAACTATGGCCGTGGCCACATTGCGGCCGTCGAGCGTAGTAAGCGTGACGGTGCTTCCGTCGGCGATATCGGTTGTGACAACAACGCGACCAGCACCGGCCGACTCAACCGTGAAGGTATGACCGCCGTCGACGGCAACGTCCGTCACTCCGGAAGACACGTTCATGGGGACAGTGTAGATATACAGGTTGGGGAACATCGTGTTAGTGACGACGCACATCACCCGCTCAAAGTTGTTGTAGAACGTGGTCACGCCGCCCTCGACGGTGTATTCCTCGCCCTGAACAAGTTCCTCGCCGGTGAGTTCGCCATAGTCGTCGAATGTCGGCACGCCGATGAACCACCGGTAGACAGACTGCACGTCGCCGCACGAGGCTACCTGCGAAAGGTCGACGCAGTCGCCTTCCTGCACGGCCTCGATGGGCTGCTGGTTGGCGTAGCTGTAGCTGTAATACTTAGCGGACACGGGAGGAAGAGCGCTGAATGTAAACCTGTTGCCATCGAGCTGAAGCATATTCAGACGCGGACACGGCGTGATATCGATATGCGTCAGATTATTATTGCTCAGCGCAAGCTGCTCGAGGCTTCTGAGGCCGGTGAGGTCGATGGTCTCGAAGTTGTTATCGGCAAGCAGGAGCATCCACATGGCGGTCTTGGGACCGAAAGCGATATGATCGAGGCTGTTGCGTGCGGCAGCCAGAATCTGCAGATCGGCAAGAGGGGTAACATCGAGCACGGTGAGCTGATTGCCTGTAAGGCCGAGAGAAGTCAGCTTCGGGAAAAGGCGCGCGTCGAACGACGTGAGGTTATTGTCCTCGAGATTAAGCTCGCGCAGTCCGGGCGAATTCGGGAATTTGAATTCCGACAGGCCCGCATCGTTGACCGAGAAGCAGATAAGGTCGACAAGTCCCGACGCATCCATCGAGCTGAGGGTGGCGCCGCTCATCGAGAAGACGGTGATATGCTCCGAAGGCTCGTAAGTATATACATTCACAGTCGCACCGGCCTTGGTAGTGGCCTCGAAAAGGCGGTATGTGTCGCCGAGAAGATACTGATCGAACACATCGCCGGTACCGTCCCAGTCGAAGTAGATGGCCGTGCCGGCGGTCTCGGCGGCAAGTGACAGACTTACAGACTCGCCGGTTTCAGCGGTAACGAAGGACGCAAGCAGATTGGTAGGCTTGCCGTCGGCCTTTATCAGTGTAGTCTTGAATGCATCGGCTCCGGTGAATGCCGGGAAGGCAGGATTGGTCATGACACAGTAGATACGGCCTACATTGGTGTTAACGAACTTGGTGAGACCGTTCTCGATGGTATAATCGGTTCCGGCGGTGAGGGCCTTGCCTGCCTCGGTGTACCAGGCATATGTAGTGCCGCGGCCGTCGATAACGCGGTTCTGCTCCGAAAGGTTGACACCCGGGCCGCGCGTAGGCACCAATATATCGGCCTGGGGAGCGTAGACATATTTCACGCCTGTGGCGGGCGCTACATAAGGCAGCGTGGCCAACGTGAAGCAGTTGTTCTCCAGATGAAGTTCGGCCGTACCGAGGGGCTCCGGCAGGATGAGCTCGCTGAAGCGGTTGCCGGCCAAATTGATATACTGCGTCTGGGTCATATATGTCATGTCGAGGCTTGAGAGCTGATTGCCGCTCAGGTCGAGCCACATAAGGTTGTCGAAGTCCTTATATGAGAACTCAGCGATGCGGTTGCCTGAGAGGTCGAGGTAGAGAATGGTGCGGGTGTCATTGAGCGTGATGTCGGAGAGCTGGTTATCGGCCACTGAGATAACGCTCAGCACGTTTTTGCCATAGCTGCCGTTGACGCCTTCGAGCGTCAGCGTGCGGAATTCGTTGCGGTCGAGCCTCAATGCCTGCAGACAGCGGTTGTAGCTCAGGTCAATGTCGGCAAGATGTGCATCGGTAACAGAAAGCACGCGAAGCTCGGTTGCCCCGGACAGGTCGATATTTGACAGACGCGTGCCGCTGATCGAGAAAGCCGTCACCACATCGCCTTCGGCGGCATAGACTTTCACGTGGCCGTAGCCCTTGCGGGCGAACTCCACGTTAACAGCGTCGGCTTCGGAAGATGTAGCCTTGAATTCCTGCAGCACACCGTCGCCGCAGTCGACATAGAAAGTGCGCGGGGCGGCGGGAGATGCGCCGTCGATGCCCACGCCGAACGCGATCTTAACTCCATTGCCCACGGCCGGTGTCAGATCAATTATGGCGGAGGGCTTGCCGTAATCGGCCGTTGTCTTCACCATAAACTTCGATGTCTCCAGACGCGCGTCGGGAAAAGCCGTGTTACCGAACGAAACGTACAATGAGTCGGAATACTCCTTAAGCAGGGTTACCTTGCCGTCGGCAAAGGTGTAGTACGAGCCGTCAAGAGGAGATGCGGCATCGGATGCAGTGGAATATGCGTAGAGAACGGCGTCGGTTTCCGTTCCGTCGCGCATGACCATCGAGGAAAAGTCCAGAACAGAGCCTTCGGCATACGACCGCTCGGCGGGAAGCGGCTGCTGCCCGTAGGTGTAATCATAATAAGATTCCTGCGGCAGAGGCAGGGTGCTGAAGCCGAAGCGGTTTCCGGTGAGGTTCAGCGTAGATATCTCACTGATGCCGTCGATGTTGATATTTGTGAGGTTATTATGATCCAGATTGATGAATGTCAGCGCCGGATTGTTGCTCAGGTCAAGGGTAGTGAGGAGGTTGCTTCCCGCGCTCAGGTATGTGAGCTCGGGATTGTGCGACAGGTCGAGCGAGCTGATCTTGACATCTGTGTTCACCGAACCGGAAGCGTTGCGGCAATAGAACTGCTGGAGGCCCGGACATCCCGAGAGATCGATGCTGCGTATGCGAGTATCCTCGATATTGAGCACGAGCAAGGCGGGATTATGCGTCACGTCGAGTTCACTGATAGCGCACATATCCACCGACAGGCGCGCGAGCTTCGGACAGCCGGAAGGCGTCAGTTTCTTCAGCCCCTTGGTAGCATAGGCATCGAAGGACAGAAGTTCGGGATAAGTGTCGATGTCGAAGTCGGGCGAGATGTGATCGATTATGTCGACTTCGAGTATCATCAGATTCGGGTGATCCTTGCCTACGACAAGGGGTGTCTCGGCAGTGAACGGATTGTCGGTAAGGTATATCGACGAGAGTCGTGTGTATCTGGACAGATCGAGAGACTGAAGCTCGTTGTGCTGCAGGTTGAGTACGTCGAGGTTGACGCAGTCGCCGAGATCGAGCGACTTCAGATAGCATCCCTCGGCATAAAAATAATCGATCTTCGACGGATCGCCGTAGATAGTCACGTTGCCGGCAGAGTTGACCTGGCATGCCACGCTGGTGCCCTTGACGGTCTGCGATTCGGCATCCCAGACGGCAGGCTGCACGAGATATTCGACAGGGCCGTAGCCGCAGTCGACGTCGATGTAAGTTTCCTCGGTGGCGCCGAGTACTATAGTGAAGTTATTGGCGGCTCCCTGATAGCTGTAGATGTTGGTGGTGAGAGAGATCGCCACCTGGTCCTCGGCCATGGCGCTCAGACCGGCGGTTGCCGCCACAGCAAGAGCCAACAGATATTTTTTCATATTATAATCGGTTTATTTAATGGCGATACGCTTCGAGTGCGTGCCGTTGACATTCAGAATATATATACCGGGAGCCAGCGCCGAGGCGTCGAGCACGACCTGATCGGACTGCGACGAAGCCGTGGCCACACATGCGCCGCCCGTGCTGTAGAGACGGGCATCGACAGCGGAGGCGCCTCCGAGGAAGATCTCATATGTGCGTCCGTCGGACGTGGAGAGCATCAGCGCGCTGTCGTCGTCGGCCTCGATGCCGGGGACGGAGTTGTTCATGCGGATGGCTTCCTTGAGTCCGGCGTAGGCGTCGAACTTGCCCATACCCCACTGCACGGGATTGCCGGCAAGCACCTCGTCGTCGCGCACGGCGGTACGGGAGATGATGTCCTTCACGTCAGCGATGGTAAGGTTAGGATTGGCCTGAAGCCACAGGGCAATGGAACCGGCTACGTAAGGGGTCGACATCGATGTGCCCATCGCCGGACACCAGTAGTTGGTGCGGTCGGACTCGGTGAGCCGTGCGCTCAGGGCGTTATTGCCTACGGCGTTGTCGGCGTTCTCGACATAGAAGCGGCTGCACGACGATACGATCACCGCGCCGGGGCCGCAGACATGCGGAAGCGCGCGGCCGTCGCGCAGGGTTCCGTATGACGAGAAACCGCTGATCTTGCCTTCGGCGAACATCCCTCTATAATTGTATGTATAGCCGTCGAGGCCGCCATATGTGTCGCCGCTGTTGTACGAGCCTACTACCAAAATATCGTTGGCGCAGGCCATGTCGGAGATAGTCATGTCGGTCGAACCGGTATCCCATCCGGCGATATCGTAGTCGTCGAGAACGGTGAAGTTGCCGTCGCCATAGCATTCGATGCACTGGCCGGGCTCACCGGTGACGATAAAGCCGAGAATATAGTTGCCGGTCAGATTTGTGGTGGTGTTGTCGATGGTGTAGAAATCGATCAGACCCATTTTCAGTCCGGAGCTGTCGTCGGTGTCGAAGCCTACGCCCACGTAGCCGTCGAACGCGTTGCTGAAGTTGGAAGCCACGATGTCGCTGTCGTCCTCCTTAAAGCTGCTCGAGCAATAGTACTGCGCGGCGCCGTCGGCCTGGCCTTCGATGACGGGCATGCGGTAGGTGACGCGGTTGCGGCTCTTGCTGTAGATGACAGCCTGCAGGCCGAAGGGCCTGTCGCTGTAGAAATACACCTGTCCGGCGCGGATGTCCTCGCGGTAGGTGGGCAGAATAAATGACTTCGCTTCCGTGTCGTTGTCGGTGAGCGTCTTCACCAGCGACAGCGGTATATCGCCCTCATTGCCGGCTGAAACTACGATAATGGCCTCCTTGGCCGCGAGATCAAGGAAGCGGCTCATGGTCGACTGCGCGGAGTGTACGCCGGTGTTGCTGCCCAGCGAGAGCGAGATGACACACGGCTCCTTCTTGTAGTAGGCGTAGTCGAGAATGCGGTCGACGCCCTCGGCAATGAGACGGTCGTACATATCACCGCAGGCAGCAGCGATGTCGGCCTCATATGCCACGCCGCGGTAGGGATTGGCGACAGTCTGCACGGGTGCCAGCTGCGAGTTGTTGATGACGGCGGCCTCGAGTTCGCCCGCATAACCGCCGGCGAGGATTCCGAGAGTGTGCGTGCCGTGGAAAGTGGTGTTGTCGTCGGTGTCGAACCGCCAGATGTTGTCGCGGTCGTATTCGACGCCTTTCCAACCGTCAGACTGAGTATTGTCAACGACAAGATGGCCGAGATAACCGATGCGCGATGTGCCGTCGGTATTCCTGAAATTAATGTGGTTCGGGTCGAGGCCACCGTCGAAAATGCCGGTGATGACCCCTTTGCCCGTGTAGGGATGATCGAGTTCGAGGCCACTGTGCGCGGCGGCGACACCGCCTGACACACGCGCGCGGTCGAGAGCAGGCTTGCGCAGCTGCGAGATCTCGAGGCGTTCGATGCAGTCGAGCGAAGCCACGCGCTCGATGTCGGCCGTAAGCACGGAAGCGAGCGCTATGTTTCCGCGCACACGCGACACGGTGACGCCTTCGGCGCGCAGGTCATCGGCCGATGCTCCGGGAGCGAGGGTTATCATCACCATTGTCCGTTCACTTACCGGTTCAACAGCCGGACGCGCGCGTAGCGGCGACTGCTGCATTACACGCTGACGGCGCAATGTCATACGGTCGGCAAGTGACAGCTGGGCATAGGAGCCCGCACACGCTGTCGCTACCAACGCTGCTGTCAGTAGTAGTTTTTTCATTGCTCTTGTAATATTGGTTTATGAATCTATAGGTTTCAAAAAAAACGACAACATGCCGTCGCCGGCCAGGCGGCCGCGACGACATGTTGATTTGTGAGGTTATCGCTTACGGGTGTGGAGAGCCACCGTCAGAGATTATTTTACGATGACCTTCTTGCCGGCGCTGATGTAGAGACCGGCCGGAAGTGTGCTGACAGTGCTGCTGGTTCCGACTTTCACACCCTGGAGGTTGTAGACGGGAGCGTCGGCCTCGGCACCTGCCTCAATGCCTTCGATACCCATGAGTTCGGTGACGGTGACGGCGGTGTTGCCTTCGACAGTGAACTGGAACGCACCGGCTTCATCGGCGGTGAGTTCGGTTCCGTCGACCTCGACTTTCACAAGAGTACCTTCGGCAGGAGCGATGTTGACCTGGGTACCGGTGAAGTCGGTAAAGCCGGCCTTCCAGTCGGCCACCTCGGTGATGATGTTGCGTACAACGCTCACGTGGGGATCGCCGACGGCCTCGAAAGTCACGGTGCAGGCTGTGGGAGCACCCTTGACAAATGCTTTGGCCACGTCGCCGTCGTTGAAGTTGTAGTTCCAGTAAGTGCCGCCTTCATAGTACGGCGCCACAAGTTCGTCGTTGACATACAGACAGCCGCCCGACGCACCGCCGGCCCATGTGATCTCGTAGGGATTAAAGCTGTCGGTGAAGTTCACGATATTATAGCCGTTGTCGAGTGTGGCGTTGTTGCGTTCCGAGTTCGACAGACGGAAATAATAAGCTGCGGCGCTCTTGTCGTCAACCCAGAAGACAAACGACTTGTCAAGCACGAGTTCCTCTATCACGAAAGTGAGTTCAAAGCCTTCCTGAACATTGGCCGAAGTGCCGGTAATTGCATTGCCCTGACCGTCGGTCACGGATACGATCTTGTATGCGGGATCGGTCTTCCAGGCGAGCATAGCCACCTTCTCCGAAACGCCGACTTCGTTGCGGCCTTTCTGCAGGGGGATGATGTTATCATCATTCTGATAACCGCCGTAAAGGGTGATAGCCTCGGGAATCTCGATATTGACGATACCGTTGAGATTGGCATAGGGATGAGCCTCGATCTTCACAGTGGTGTTCTCACCCGGAGAGAGTGAGATAGTTCCCCAGAAGTATTCCAGACTGTAGGGCGTTCCGTTGATGGTGACATTGTCGATCTTGTATTTGTTGTTGTCGACCGTGATCTGGATGTTGTCGCCGGCCTGGGCCTCGATCTTGTTGTCGATCACAGCTCCCTTGGAAGCATAGTTGATGCTGTAGCTTGTCACCAGACCGGGGCAGCTTTCTTCGTCATACTCGATGGTTACGGTGACAGGTATGTCGGGATAGTTAGCCTCAACCTCTACGTTGCAGCCTTCAGTCAGAGGCACTTCGACGGTATAATCCGCTGTGGACACAGCCACGCCGTCGACTTTCACCGAATAGATATTGCGCTCGGTGGTCGACATCAGATACAGGGTTGTCTCGACCTCGGGGTTGAACTTGTAGGTGTTCGTGCCTTCGAGAAGCGTCAGATTGGCCGACGTGCCTCCGTACTGCGCGCTTACCTTGGTAGGATCGTCCACCGTCATCGTGAACGATGCCGTGCGCGATGCCTCAAGATTGATAGTCTTTACGAAGAATTTCTTGCCGTCCCAGTCGGATGCGCTACCGTAGTAGGAGATGTACCACGTGTTGTCGTAGAACGACTGAGGGGTGCCCGTATCATTTGTAATGGATGCGAAAGCATAACCGTTGGCCGCGCTGATCTGAAGGCTTGAATACATTTCCAGCGAAAAGACATTATCGCCGGTAATGACTTCTACGGGTGTCGAATAATCCTTTACGACAGTCACAGCAGCCGCATCATCGATATTGACCGTGAATGTGACCGTCTCCTGTGCGGCCGCAGGCATTGCACACACTGCGGCAAACAGCATAGCAAAAAAGAAGTAGATATGTTTCATATACAATTTTTTGGAAATAAAACGTTACAAATTTTGTTCTTGAAGCTTTTTCAGCATGCAAAGTAATAAACTTTCGCCGAATTGTCCAAATTTTATTAACGGTTTTTTACTTTTAACATTAATTTTCTTCGATTCTGTAAGTCATGCGGCCGGATGCCGATTTTGCATTTTCGTAAAGTTTTGCTACCTTTGCAGGTCGTAACGCTCTTTGATTATGAAATTTGATATCAAGACATTCTGGAACAGCCATCCGATCTGGTCGGCGCTGATCATTATAGCCGTGTGCAGCGTGATATTCGCATTCATAGCACTCGGATTCCTCAGCCTGTGGACTCGCCACGGCGATGTAGTCACCGTTCCGGAAATCAAGCACATGTCATATGCGGAAGCCGAGGAAGTCCTCGACTCGCACGGACTCCGCATTGTCATCTCCGACTCGATATACGACAAGAAATACGCTCCCGGAACAGTGATCGACTGCGTGCCGAAGTCCGGACAGGTAGTAAAGGATGGCCGCGACATCTACGTGACGATCACGTCGTTCTCGCCAAAGCACGTCACGATATCGAGTCCGATCGTCAACGTCTCGTCGCGCCAGGCGATATCATATCTTTCGGCACTCGGCATCAACGGCATCCGCCTGGTGAGTGTCCCGTCGCAGTATCCCGACCTGGTCGAACGGGCCCTGGTCAACGGCAAGCCGGTAAGCGTAGGATCGGTAATTTCCGTGGACGCGACCGTAGTGCTTGAAGTAGGGTCATACGTAGAACCCGACCCTGTCAATGTGAGCGACACCGACTCCCTGCCTGAAGCCGAACAGTCCGTAGCCGAGGATCTCGGTCAATCGCAATATCTCGACATATGACCGACGACAGCCTCTTTACCGACGACGAATCCGACGACAGCCGCGTCGTCATCATCGACGGCGGCGACGAGCGCGAGCTTTACGAGCACTTCCGGTTCGTAGCCGACAAAGGGCAGGAACTGCTGCGTGTCGATAAATTCCTGGTCGCTCGGCTGCAGAAATCCTCGCGCAACCGCGTGCAGCAGGCCGCGGAGGCCGGGTGCATACTTGTCAACGGACGCGCGGTCAAAAGCAACTACCGCGTGAAGCCCGACGATGTGGTGCAGGTGGTCATGGACCGCCCGCGCTACGATTTCGAGGTGATAGCCGAGGACATTCCGCTCGACATCGTATATGAGGACGATACCGTGCTTGTAGTGAACAAGCCTGCGGGCCTGGTGGTGCATCCCGGCCACGGCAATTACTCAGGCACACTGGTCAACGCGCTGGCATGGCATTTCAAGGACAATCCCGACTATGATGTCAAGGATCCGCGCATGGGACTTGTGCACCGAATCGACAAGGACACCTCGGGATTGCTCGTTGTGGCAAAGACACCGGACGCCAAGACAGATCTCGGGCGACAGTTTTTCAACAAGACCACCCGGCGCGAGTACGTGGCCGTGGTGTGGGGGCGCCCCGACCCGGCTGACGGCCGCATCGAGGGCAACATCGACCGGGATCCGCATGACCGCCTGCGCATGGCCGTGTTCCCGGACGGCGACCGCGGCAAGCATGCCGTGACGCATTACCATACGATAGAGCAGCTGGGACATGTCAGCGTGGTGAAATGCGTGCTTGAGACGGGACGTACCCATCAGATCCGCGTGCACATGCGCCACATCGGCCACCCGCTGTTCAACGACGCGCGCTACGGTGGCGACCAGGTGCTGCGGGGAGTCCCGTCGGCTTCGTACAGGACATTTGTGAAAAACTGCATGGATCTGTGTCCGCGCCAGGCACTGCACGCGCGTACGCTCGGATTCCGCCACCCCGCCACCGGCCAGGAAATGGATTTTTCGGCACCGGTACCGGCCGACATGGATGCGATGATAGCCCGCTGGCGCGACTACGCCACTCAGTCGTAGGCCTTGCGGGCGGCGTCGATGCGCAGGAGAATGAACAGCAGTAGCGTGAATCCCCACAGCGACGAGCCGCCGTAGCTGAAAAACGGCAGCGGAATGCCTATGACGGGACACAAGCCGATCACCATTCCTATGTTAATGCAGAAGTGGAATATGAAGTACGCCGCCACACAGTAAGCATAGACTCGTCCGAATGGTCGCGGCTGGCGCTCGGCTATCGACAGGATCTTCAGCACCAGGGCCAGATACAGCGCAATCACGACCAGCGAGCCCACGAAGCCTTCTTCCTCACCGATAGTGCAGAATATGAAGTCGGTGTGCTGTTCGGGCACATATTTGAGCTTTGTCTGAGTGCCGTTGAGGAACCCTTTGCCCCAAAGACCGCCCGACCCGATCGCTATCTTGGACTGATTCACGTTATAACCCGCTCCGCGGAGGTCCTCCTCCATGCCCAGCACCACACGGATGCGCTGCTGCTGGTGCGGCTGCAGCATATTGGTGAAAGCGAAGTTGACCGAGAACATGAATACTACGGCTATAAGTCCGGTGGCTGCCGGAATATAGAGTTTCCTGCGGTGGCGTGCCACAGCCTCGACACACAGATACACGGCTGCCACCGCCAGAGTGGAGATGATGATGGCAAGTGACGGCAGTGTGAGCCCGAAAGCCGAATGCAGCAGCCACTGCACGCCGAGTGTGCCGCCGAACCACAGCATGAGGTTACGGGGCAGCTCGAACCGCCTGTCGTAGATGAACGCCATGCCCGTCATGATCAGCATCACCATGCAGAGTATGGCGAACTCACCGGTGGGGAGTCCCAGGAAGCCTACTGTGGTAAACTTCACGGCCACCACGAATATCACTACCGAAAACAGAGCTGCGAACAGTATCAGGCCGCTCATGCCCTCACGGTAGAGGACGAAGAACAGCGCCATGTAGGCCAGAGCCGATCCGGTCTCGTTCTGATTCAGAATCAGCGCGATGGGCGTGATGATTATGAGAATGGCCTTCACGTAGTTGACGGGCTTGGCATTGAGCACGAAATTATAGCCGCTGAACAGCTTGGCCAGGGCCAGCGCCGTAGCCACCTTGGCAAACTCGGCCGGCTGCAGACTCATCGGCCCCACCGACAGCCACGAGCGCGAGCCCTTGATCTCGTGCGCCATGAATGGCGTCACCAGCAGCAACAGCAACATGGCAAAGTATATCGGATAGGCGTAGGTGTCGTAGATGCGGTAATCGGTCAGAAGCACCACAAAACCCAGGATCAGACCCAGACCGATCCAGCGTACCTGCTTGCCCGAAAACTCGTCGAACGAGAACATCGAGGCGTTGTCGAAGTCGTAGGAAGCGGCATAGATGCTCACCACACCCGCGGCCACCATCAGCAGGTAAATGATCACGGTGGTCCAGTCGAGGTGCCGGAACACCGATGTGCTCTGGTCATTTTGATTTGTCGACATAGGTCAGGCGGGTATTAAGCATTTGGTCCTCCATGTACTTGCGTCCGGGCGATATGGAGTCGGTAAGATATTTTTCCATCACGAGCGAGCCGATCGGGACGCCGAAAGTGGCACCGAATCCGCCGTTCTCGACATATACAGCCACGGCGATCTTCGGGTCGTCGTAGGGAGCGAAGCCCATGAAAGCCGAGTGATCCTTACCGTGAGGATTCTGGGCGGTACCCGTCTTTCCGGCCACGTCGATGCCGGGAATGGCGGCGCGGCGACATGTGCCGCCGGTGACGGCCATGCGCATGCCCTCGGCTATGTCGGCATACCAGTGCTCGTCGATTGTCGGACGGCGGCGCGCCAGCAGTTCGGCGGGCATCACGGTGTCCTGTATGGCCTTGACGATGTGCGGGGTGATGAACCAGCCGCGGTTGGCGATCGTAGACGCCAGGTTGGCGATCTGCAGCGGAGTGGCCAGAATCTCGCCCTGACCTATGGCCACCGAAATCACGGTGTTGGCGCTCCAATGCCCCTCGCCGTAGAACTTGCTGTAGAATTTAGCGTTAGGCAGGAAGCCGCGGCTCTCGTGCGGGAGGTCGACTCCGAGCTTATAGCCGTAGCCCATGGAGACAAGGTGATTCTTCCACACCTCGAACGCCTTGGCCGGGTCACCGTACTTGGAGCGCTTGTCGATCATGGTCTTGAATCCCCAGCAGAAATATGCGTTGCACGATGTCTGCAGGGCGGGCTTCAGAGGCAGAGGCGACGCATGACCGTGGCAGCCGACGCGCAGGCCGCCGTTGATATATCCGCGATAGCACGGAAACGTCGTCGATGTGGTGATGATGCCTTCCTGCAGGAAAATCAGGCCCTGAGTAGGCTTGAATGTGGAGCCGGGAGGATATGCGCCGCCAAGAGCTCGGTCGAATAGCGGCAGAGTCTTGTCGGCGGTAAGCATCCGGTAGTTCTCGCCGCGCTTGCGCCCCACGAGCAGACGGGGATCATATGTGGGCGAGGACACCAGGCACAGGATCTCGCCCGTGTGCGGCTCGATGGCCACGACGGCACCGCGCTTGCCCACCATGAGCGATTCGGCGTACTGCTGCAGGCGCACGTCGATGCTGAGCGTAAGGTCGCGGCCCGAGACGGGCTCGACGTCGTGCGCGCCGCCCTCGTAGCGTCCCTGAATACGGCCCCGGGCATCGCGCATAAGCACTTCGACACCCTTGACGCCGCGCAGGTACGGCTCATAGGAACGCTCCACTCCAAGGTCGCCGGTGTAGTCGCCGGGATCGTAGTAGGGATCGTTGTCGATGTCGGTCTGCGACACTTCGCGCAGGTTGCCGAGCACGTTGGCGGCGGTGGCATAGTTATACTGCCGCAGAATGCGCTTCTGGATAAAGAAACCGGGGAAACGGTAAAGCTTCTCCTGGAGGCGTCCGTAGTCCTGGCTGGAGAGCTGCGTTATCAGCCGCTGGGGCGTATACGACGAGTAGCCCGGATTGAGCCGCTTGTCGCGCATGTCGGCGAAACGCTGCCGCAACTGGTCGGGGGTGATATGGATCGTGGCACAGAAGTCAAGGGTGTCGAAAGGCTGCACGTCGCGTGGAATGATCATCACGTCGTAGGCCGGCTGGTTGTAGACGACCAGCTCGCCGTTGCGGTCGTACATCAGACCGCGCGACGGGAATACGGTTTTTTCAAGAAAGGCGTTGGAGTCGGCGCTTTTCTTGTATCGCTCGTCCTGCAGCTGCAGATCGAAGAGCCTGATGCCGAAAATGATCGCTATGACGACGATGAACCCTCCGATTACATATTTTCGCTTTTCGAGGTTATAATCTTTTCTCACGTCGGCTTACAGTAAGACAGGCTAATGCGTATATCATTATAAATGTGTAGACCGTCGACGAAAGCGTGCGGAGCAGGAAGAGCCTCAGGCTGAAACAGCCCAGACCCTCGACGGCGAAGACTGTCATGCAGTAGATGAGCGACATCGTCACCGCATATTTCAGAAATGCCGCCACGCCCATGTTGCGCAGCGACGGTCGCTGCTCGGCGAGATCGTTGTCGGCCGGCATGTAGAGGTGGAAGACGGGTTTGCGGATGAAGGTCAGCAGCGTCGAGGCAAGCGCGTTGACGCCGGGGGTATCGGAGAGGATGTCGACGGTCAGACCGGTCAGAAAACCGATCGTCATCGACAGATTGGTGCTGAACGTCACCGGCAAGGTGATGAGCATGTAGATGAACACCATCGGGACGGCCACATCGAACAGCACCAGGTTGTTGAATACCAAGGCCTGCGCCGGTATCAGCACCAGATATAGTATCAGCAGTGTCAGCGCGGTCTTGCTCATCGATTGCCCGGATTTATGTTTGACTCTGAGTTGCCGGTCAGGGATGTGTTCTCGACCTCCATGATCTCGTCGCGACGGTTGTTGACCACAACCTGCACGTTGCTAAGGCGCGAGAAGTCAGCAAAGAGTTTGATTTTAAGCGTAAAGAAGTTCTCCTTGTGATTGTCGGCGTCGTCGACTATCACGCCTACGGGCAGTCCGGCCGGAAATACAGCCGAATAGCCCGATGTGACGATCGTGTCGCCGGTCCTGAAGACGGTGTGCCGCGGCAACTCCTCGAGAAGCGCGGTCGTTGGGTCGAGGCCGTCCCAGACGAGCGAGCCGAAATGCTCGCTGTTCTTGATCTTGCACGAAAGGCGGAAGTTGGGGTTCAGCAGCGATATCACGCGGGCATAGTGCTCTCCGGCCACGCTCACCGTACCTACGACGCCCGAGTGATCGATGACGCCCTGCTCGGGACGCACACCGTCGGAGGTGCCTTTGTTGATGGTCAGATAGTTGTAGGGGTGATGGGTGGAATTGTTGATCACATTGGCCACGATGAACCCGAAGTGCGGCACACTGTCGGGTGTCGGCATGGTGTCGGTGAACGTCTTGAGCTGCAGATCCTGAAGCTGCTCGGTCAGGTTCACCACCCGGGTCTCCAGCTCTGCGTTGCGGCGGTTGAGATCCTCGTTGGTCGCCTTCAGATCGAAATATGAGGTGACGCTGTTGCCCATCTCGTAGACCGAACCGGCCACGGTCGAGGCCGACGTGAGCCACAGATGGCGCCTGTATGGGTCGCTCCCCGACAACAGCAGGCAGCTCGCCACTACATAAACGGCGAATACCAGCCACTTGCTGTAGCGGCGCAGAAACTCTATCAGGTCTTTCATCTATGCGTTGTCAGCCGCCGCGGCGCGATGACCGCGGCACTATCTTCATCAGCGGATAAGGAACGAGAACTTGTTGATATTCTTGAGCGCCACGCCCGTGCCGCGTGCGACAGACAGCAGCGGATCCTCGGCGATGTGGAACTGAATGCCGATCTTGTCGGTGAAGCGCTTGTCGAGACCGCGCAGCAGCGCGCCGCCGCCGGCCAGGTAGATGCCGTTGCGCACAAGGTCGGCGTACAGCTCCGGAGGAGTCTGCTCCAGGGCGGCAAGCACGGCGGCCTCGATCTTCGAGATAGTCTTCTCGATGCAGTGGCTGATTTCCTGGTAGCTCACGGGGACTTCCATGGGGAGGGCCGTCATCATGTTGGGACCGTGCACGATATAGTCGTCGGGCGGAGTCTCCAGCTCGGTGAGGGCCGATCCGACGTGCATCTTGATCTGCTCGGCCGTGCGCACGCCCACGCGGACGTTGTGCGCGCGACGCATGTGGTTCTGAATATCCTCGGTGAGGTCGTTGCCGGCCACCTGGATACTCTTGTTCGACACGATGCCGCCCAGCGAGATAACGGCTATCTCGGTGGTGCCGCCGCCTATGTCGACAATCATGTTGCCCTCGGGCGCCTCGACGTCAAGACCGATGCCGAGAGCAGCAGCCATAGGCTCGTAGATCATGTACACGTCGCGGCCGCCGGCGTGCTCCGACGAGTCGCGCACAGCGCGGATCTCGACCTCGGTGGAGCCGGACGGGATGCCGACCACCATGCGGAGCGAGGGCGAGAACCAGTTGGAACGGCTGCTTGCCTTCTTGACAAGGCCGCGGATCATGAGCTCGGCGGCGTTGAAGTCGGCGATCACGCCCTGGCGCAGGGGGCGCACCGTGCGGATGCCCTGGGGGTTCTTGCCCTCCATCAGATGGGCCTCGGTGCCGACGGCTATGAGCTTGTCGGTGCGGTTGTCGAGGGCCACGATCGACGGCTCGTTGATTACGATCTTGTCGTTGTGGATGATTATAGTGTTGGCTGTGCCAAGGTCAATGGCGATTTCCTTGGTTAGTGAAAACAGTCCCATTTATCTTCTGTTATAAAAGTTTGAAATTACTTGCAGGTATCAGTGGCGGAAATGGCGGAAACCGGTCATGACCATCGTCATGCCGTTGGCGCGGCAGTAATCGACGGAATCGGTATCGCGGATTGATCCGCCCGGCTGTATGACAGAGTCGACACCGGCGGCGTGAGCGATCTCGACGCAGTCGGCGAAGGGGAAGAACGCGTCGGAAGCCATGGTGGCGCCTGCGGTGTCGAAGCCGAAGCTGCGAGCCTTGGCGATGGCCTGCTTCAGAGCGTCGACGCGCGATGTCTGGCCCACACCAGAGCCGAGCAGCATGCCTCCGCGGGCAAGCACGATGGCATTGCTCTTGGAGTGCTTCACGATCTTGTTGGCGAAGAGCATGTCGGCGATCTTCTGCCGGTCGAGCTCGCCCGACACAACTTTCAGGTCGTCGGCTGTCTCGACTTTGGCGTCGCGCTCCTGGCAGAGGACGCCGTTGAGGATCGAGCGCACGGTGCGGCCGGGACGCACGCACGGCTTGCGGCGCAGGATGATGCGGTTTTTCTTCTGGGTGAGGATGGCCATGGCGTCTTCGGAATATCCGGGAGCGATGATCACCTCGAAGAATATCTTGCCAATTTCAGCAGCAGCCGTGGCGTCAACGGCCCGGTCGGTGACGATGACTCCGCCGAACGCGGACACGGGGTCGCCGGCAAGCGCGTCGCGCCAGGCATCGGCCAGAGTACCGCGGCTGGCGACGCCGCATGCGTTGTTGTGCTTGAGGATGGCGCATGTGACGGTGCCGTCGCCCTCGAACTCGTCGATGAGCGACACGGCCGAGTCAATGTCGAGCAGGTTGTTGTATGATATTTCCTTGCCGTGAAGCTGTTCGAACATGGCGTCGAAATCGCCGTAGAAGCGGGCCTGCTGGTGAGGATTCTCGCCGTAGCGCAGATCCTTGGCATGGTTCACAGCCACGCGCAGGGCGCCGGCTTCGGGACAGGGCGTGACGGTGGCCATGTAGTTGAAGATGGCCGCGTCGTAGCCCGACGATACGGCGAATGCCTCGCGGGCGAGCAGAGCACGCTCTTCGGCCGTGGTAGCGGCGCCGTGCTCCTCGAGCATGCCGAGCAGCAGCGGATACTGCGCCTTGGAGGCCACGATGGCCACGTCGGCGAAATTCTTGGCAGCCGCGCGAATGAGTGAGATGCCGCCTATGTCGATTTTTTCGATGATGTCAGCGTGCGAAGCGCCCGAAGCCACCGTAGCCTCGAACGGATAGAGGTCCACGATCACCAGGTCGATGGCGGGGATTGCCATTTCGGCCATCGTGGCCACGTCGCCTTCGTTGTCGCGGCGGCCGAGAATGCCGCCGAATACTTTCGGATGGAGAGTCTTGACACGGCCGCCGAGAATGGACGGATATCCCGTCAGATCCTCCACGGCCTCGCAGGCATAGCCCAGATGCTCGATGTACGTGCGCGTACCGCCTGTCGATATGAAAGTTACACCGTCTGCGGCCAGGCACGACAGAATGTCGTCAAGGCCTTCCTTGTCGAAAACCGAAATAAGAGCTTTGCTGATTTTTTTGATCTGAGCCATGATTTTTAGAGATTATACTATTGGCTTGCAAATTTAGTAAAAAATCATGACTTAGCACACCCCTTGTCATTTAAAATTCCAAAAAACCGTTCGAATAACCGAAGAATAACCGAAGAGTGCCCCGGATCGCTTTCCCTTATCAACCCACTGCTCACTGCATGCGTCTCAACCCTTTTCATAGAAATTTCCAATAAAATATTATTTACTCTCAGTGAGAACCGCTATAAATCAGCGAAAAAACAATAAAGTAATAAAAAATATTTTTTAAAATTGTTTGGAATTTAAAAAAACAGTGTTATCTTTACGGCGGAAACAATTCCACGGACAAAACAGACGCTATAACCTACAAAGCCATGAAAAAAAATCTTAGATTCTCATTTCTTGCACTACTACCGCTCCTCGGCAGTTGCACCGACTTCAACGATGCAACGCTACTGAGCCAGAGCGACAATACCACTGCTCAAAAAAACATTCGCTCTGTTGATGACGCAATCGCCATCGCCGCCAGCTACGCCAACACAGGAAATGTGAAATCCAGGACAGATCGACACGCTGTGGCCTCGACTGTCACAACCGTTTATTCCTCAAAAAAAGGAAGATCTGCTGACGATGTGCTATACTATGTGGTAAATTACGATGACAACCAGGGGTTCGCTGTAGTAGGTGCACCGCTATGCGTGCCTGAATTAATCGCCATAACCGAATCGGGTACTTACAATGACCCGGAAAACGTGAAAAACGAATCATTTCACTTCGCAATGGACGCCGTGGGAACCTATGTCGAAGCCATGGCGATCAACCCGCCCGACGGACCTGATATTCCTATTCCAATTGACACAACTAACGCCGTTGAGAAAAGGCCCTTTGAAACCAAGATCGGCCCACATGTAAAAGTAAACTGGAACCAAGGCTGGCCGGAAAATATGTATGCTCCAAATAATATAGCAGGATGTTATCCCGTCGCTCTTGCTCAAGCCCTCACTTACCTCAGGCCCTTCACGGAACTTCAATTAACATTTGAGGGCAGAGAAAAAGACGTACTAGACATCAATTGGGATGAAATAACGAAGCACTTTTGGTCTGGGAACTCTTATGTTTTGTCTCAAGCTGATAAAGACTACCATTATCAGTATTGTCCTATGGAAAGCGAACTGCATGCGGATCTTGGCAGTCTGGTACGCCAATGCGGTCAGATCACAGGAACAACATACGATATAAAGGAGGGAAGAACATATACCATACCTACTACTGCCGACATAAATCTATATCCGTATTTAGGCATGAATTATGCCGGAAATGGTACTACAGGCCTAGTTTATAAACTTGGTACAGATGGCGTCGGGCTCATGATTTCCTCAGGCGAAACGAGTCACGTCTGGCTTGTAGACGGATATAGCGAAATAGGATATTATCTTATTGTCAAAGGTGTAGGAGAATCAGGGAATGATGAAATCTCTAAATTCTCAAAATACTATCTGCACTATAATTGGGGCTTCGCGGGAGATTCCAATGGATATTTCCTTGAAGACGTCTTTGATGTATCGAAAGCATATCGTTATGATTATGCTGGTAATAAGGGAGATGTAGAATACACTGGCGTCAGCCATGTGGTTTATCATCCAAAAAAATAACTATTACAACAACTAAATACGTTTAAAATGAAAAAGATAACGATCACACTGCTGGCGGCAATGGGACTCTTCGCCTGGAGCTGTACCGACGAGCCGACAGTTGAAGAGTCCAAGGAAGACGTACCGCCTCAGGAAGAGGAAGAATATATCCCTGAAAATCTGAGAAACACACTTGCTTGGCTCCATTATAGCATGACAGATGAAGAGAAGGATGCCAATAAATCAATAAACACGTACTCATTGTTTCTTATCGACCAAATCAACAAGGCCGACAAGGGCAACGGCTTCGTGCTTTCGCCCGTAACGGAAACAATGTTGACAATGATGATCGCCAATGGCGCCGATGAGGCCTACCGCCAAAAAGTACTTGAAATTATGGGCCACGACAATATGGATGCTCTCAACAGTTATGGTGCGAAACTGATTGAAGCTCTTCCTGAAAAGAACAACGGAGCTTTTCTCACGATGGCCAACGGTCTGTGGGCGGACAATGATATCAAAATTGCAGACTATTACGCTGCGATGATAAAGGAAAACTTCGGAGCGGAATGCACAAATCTTGATTTCGGAAGCGCTGCATCCGCCGATCTCATCAACGACTGGTGCAAGCGCACCACTATGGGCCTGATCCCGCAAATTATCGACAGCAAAACTTTATCATCTGCCGACGTACTGCTGGCAAGCACGCTTTTCTTCTGCGGCGAATGGGCTCATAAATTCGACAAGTCGCTGACCAAGGAGGCTGATTTTACAACCCCGACAGGCGTTGTAAAGGTTCAGATGATGCACCGCGATTGGGTACCGTCAGGTTATTATAAGGAAAACGACGGCTATGTATATGCCGCTTCGGGGTTTAGTGGAGGATCGCGTTTCCAGATAGTTCTTCCTCCCGAAGACAAGCCGCTGTCTGAAGCCATATCAGACATGCCTGAAGAAATAATCGATCTGATCACGTTGCCGGAGGTACTATATACCGAAGACCGACTTCATCTTGAGCTGCCGCGATTCTCCTGCGCGTCAAGCATTAATTTCACAGACATATATGGATCCATCGGCCTGTACCCGTCCGCGTTGCCCGGTCTGAATATGCCTGTTGTGACAAATTTCAAATCCTTGCAGAAAGCTTCAATAAAACTTGACGAAGACGGTGCGACCGCCGGCGCAGCATCTTACGCCGCCGCAACAGGAGCCAGCGGAGTGTACGTTCCGAAAGATTATTATGTCACTGCTGACCGCCCGTTCTACTTCTTCATAACAAATAACTACACCGGCACAGTCATCTTCGCCGGTCTGATCACGAATCCCTGACAAAAACGATATCTGAATACAACGCCGCGGAATCCTCCGCGGCGTTTTTTATGTCATCATACATTCTTAATTATGCATTCAAAATTGCGCATTGAGCATTTCGCATTCCTAATTGTTAAGGATGGGGGCGATGCGGCGGAGGGCGGCGATGAAGCGGTCGACTTCGTCGGTGGTGTTGTAGGCGGCGAATGATGCGCGCACGGTGCCTTCGATGCCGAGGACGTGCATCAGCGGCTGGGCGCAGTGGTGGCCGGTGCGCACGGCGAAGCCCATCTTGTCGAGAAGCATGCCGGTGTCGTAGTGGTGGGCGTTGCCGATCAGGAACGAGATCAGGGCGCATTTGCCGGGAGCGGTGCCGAAGATGCGCATGCCCGAGATGTCGGCCATACGCTCAGTGGCATATTCTAGCAGGCTGTGCTCGTGAGCGGCCATAGCGGGTATGCCGACCTCGTGCATGAAGCCTACCGCCTCGACAAATGCCGCGGCATCGACAAAATCGGGCGTACCGGCCTCAAACTTGTAGGGAAGATCGGCCCAGGTGGTGCCGTCGAACGACACATGGCCGATCATCTCGCCGCCGCCCTGATACGGGGGCATCTTTTCGAGCAGGTCGCGACGGCCGTAGAGGATGCCTATGCCGGCGGGGCCGTACATCTTGTGCGACGAAAAGGCGTAGAAGTCGCATCCGATGGCCTGCACGTCGACCGCCATATGGGGTACGGCCTGGGCGCCGTCGACCAGTATCACACAATCGTGGCGATGGGCCTCGGCGGCCATCTCGGCGACGGGATTGACGGTGCCGAGCACGTTCGATGCGTGGCACACCGCCACCACGCGGGTGCGCGGGGTGAACAGCGAGCGATACGCGTCGAGATCGAGGCAGCCGCGGCTGTCGATAGGCACGACCTTGATCTTAAGGCCGTAATTGGCAGCCGCAAGCTGCCACGGCACTATGTTGGAATGATGCTCCATGACAGTGAGAATGATCTCGTCGCCCGGAGCGAGCAGGCGACAATAGGAGGCGGCCACCAGATTGATAGCCTCGGTGGTACCGCGGGTGAAAATGACCTGGTCGGCCGACGGAGCGTTGATGAACGCGCGGGCCGTCTCGCGGCCGAGTTCCATGGCGTCGGTCGCTTCCTGCGACAGGCAGTGGACGCCGCGGTGGACGTTGGCCTTGCGGGTGAGATAGGCGCGGTCGACAGCATCGACCACGCGGCGGGGCGTCTGCGACGTGGCGGCGTTGTCGAAATATACCAGGGGCTTGCCGTAGACGGTGCGGTCGAGAATGGGAAACTGGCGGCGGATATCCTCAATAGTCATAACTTACCTCCTTTGAAAGATTTATACCTGTCGGCGGCGCAGCGGCTCCACGCCGCAGCTCTCGCAGTCGGCCGA
>CABRGT010000012.1 GCA_902470475.1 uncultured Porphyromonadaceae bacterium
TATTAAATAACATCATTTTTGAATCTCATCGGCATTCTTAAATGAAAGAGCCGTGAACTATACCCGGAACTATTGTGGGATAAATTTGTTTGTGATTATAAATTGTCATAACTTTGCACTCAAAATGATATCACTATGGAATTAGCAATTGAAAAGAAAGCTCATGTATTCCGTCTGCCGACTTATTTGCTGGATAAACTTAAGGAGCTTGCGCAGAAGGATCGCCGCAGCCTGAACAATTATGTAGAGGGCCTGCTCCTTGACGCAGTGTATAATGAGCCGAACGAGGTGACACGGGCTGCGTTTGAGGAGGCTAAATCCGGCAAACTCGAGGGGCCGATAGACACTTCGAGCGTCGAATCGATGCTTAAATCAATGAATTTATGAAAGAACTCCGCTATACGCGGCAATTTAAGAAAGACTTAAAGAGGTTCCTCAATCAACCGAAAAAACTTGAGGAACTTAAAACTGTACTTGATTTGCTTCGAAATGGAATTCCATTGCCTGAAAAATACCGCGCACATAATCTGAAAGGTGATTATGCAGGTTGTATGGAGTGCCATATCGAAGGTGATTTCCTGCTGATATGGTTCGACGAAGAGAACAACATTATTGCATTGTTTAGGCTCGGTTCGCATTCTGAGTTGTTCAAGGATTAGGTGAAAAAATAGGCTGAGGGTGTTGAAAAATTATTTGGCGGGGGATTGGGCGCGGATCGAAAATTATTGCTAACTTTGCACAAAATTTTTCTTTTGGAAGAAATGAAACAAGTCAAGTACGAAGGCATGACCTTCCAGCCTTATATCTCACGCGAAAATATTAGTGCCCGCATTCAGGAGCTGGGTAAGGAAATAACGCGCGACTGTGCCGGTAAATCGCCTCTGTTCATCTGTGTGCTGAACGGGGCGTTTCCTTTTGCGGCCGACCTGTTCCGGGCCTGCGAGGAGATCGACGCCGAAATCACCTTCATCCGCCTCAAGAGCTACGAGGGTACGGGTACGACCGGCAAGGTCAATCAGATCATGGGTCTGCATGAGGATATCAAGGACCGCACGGTGATCATCGTCGAAGATATCGTCGATACGGGCCACACCATCAAGCGGCTGATCGACGATCTGCGCGCCAAGGAGCCGGCCGACATCAGGATAGCCACTCTCCTGTTCAAGCCCGAGGCGCTTGTCGAGGACGTAAAGCCCGACTACGTAGGTTTCTCCATTCCCAAGAAGTTTATTATCGGATTCGGACTGGATCTGAACGAGAAGGCCCGCAATCTCAACGACATATATATATTGAAAGAAGATTAAATGCTTAATTTGGTAATATTCGGCGCTCCCGGCAGCGGCAAAGGCACCCAGAGCGACCGCCTTATCAACGACTACGGACTTCATCACATATCTACGGGCGAGGTGCTCCGCGACCATATAGCCCGCGGTACAGAACTGGGCAAGATTGCCGACAGCTATATATCAAAAGGTCAGCTTATTCCGGACGCGCTGATGATCAAGGTACTGGAAGATGTGCTTGACTCCAATCCCGACAAGACCTCGGCGGGTGTCATTTTCGACGGTTTTCCCCGCACGATAGAGCAGGCCAAGGCTCTGAAAGAAATGCTGGCCAGCCGTGGATCGAAAGTCCATGCGGTGGTAGGACTTGAGGTGGACGAGGACGAACTTGTACGCCGCATGCTCAACCGCGGCAAGGAAACAGGCCGTGCCGACGACAACATAGATACGATAAAGAACCGTCTGAAGGTGTATCATTCGCAGACTCAGCCCTTGCGCGACTACTACATAGCCGAGGGCAAATACCATGCCATCGACGGCAACGGCGATGTGGACAAGATCTACGGTGATATCCGCGACTCGCTTGCCAGGCATATTTCCGCGGCAGTGGCCGAGTGAGCGGCGGAATCCGACTGAACTACAAGCTGATGAATATGACTGATTCACAACGATGGGAGGGACGCGGCTGCGACCTTACGCAGCAGTATCAGCAGACTTTCGCCGACAACTATCCGCTGCCGGCGATAACTGACTACGTCACGGGCAAGACCTACACATACGGAGACATGGCCAGACGGATCGCACGCATACACCTGTTCTTCGAGGCTGCCGGTATCCGTCCGGGCGACAAGGTGGCGCTCCTGGGCAAGAATACTCCTCTGTGGATCATGATTTATATGGCATCGCTGACCTACGGGTCGGTGATAGTGCCGATTCTCAATGATTTCAATCCGACCGATGCGGCCAATATCGTCGACCACAGCGATGCTACGCTGCTGTTTGTCAGTGATTCGATATGGGAGCATATCTCCGATCGCGAATTTCCGCAGATCAAGGCGGCCGTGTCGCTTGATTCGCGTAAGATGCTGCGTTGCGGCGATGAGAAGCTCACACGCTATCTCAAGGACCTGCCGCGGCGGTTCAGCCGGCGTTATCCCGGCGGCTTCACGCGCGATGATATAGTATACCGTCCGCGCGCCAATGACGATGTGGCCATAATCAACTATACGTCGGGAACGACCGGCTTCTCCAAGGGCGTGATGCTATCCTACGACAATGTGGCGGGTAATGTGTTCTTCGGCATAAAGACGCGGCTGCACTATCAGGGGTCGCGTGCGCTGTCGTTCCTGCCGCTGGCCCATGCATATGGCTGCGCGTTTGACATGCTGGTGCCGCTTTCGGTAGGCGCTCATGTCACGGTGCTGGGCAAGGCGCCGACACCGGCCGTGCTGGTCAAGGCCATGGCGCAGGTAAAGCCCAGCCTGATCATATGTGTGCCGCTGATTCTGGAGAAGATCTACAGCAAGATGATAGTGCCGATGATCACGAAGAAGCCGATGCGCTGGATTCTGGCCGTGCCGATGCTCGATCGGGCGATCTACAGCCGCATCCGTGCGCGGCTTGTGGAGACTTTCGGAGGCGCGTTCGAGGAAATCATCATCGGAGGTGCTCCTCTGAATCCCGAGGTCGAGGATTTTCTCTACCGTATCAATTTCCCGTTCACGGTTGGATACGGCATGACCGAGTGCGGACCGCTTATAAGCTACACACCGTGCCGCCAGTTCATTCCCGGCTCGGCCGGGCGTCTGCTTCCGGTGATGGAGGGCAAGATATGCGCCGACAACACTACCGATGGCCAGGGCGAGATCGTGGTGCGCGGACAGAATGTCATGCTCGGCTACTACAAGAATCCGGAGGCTACGGAGGCTGCCCTTGATTCGGACGGCTGGCTGCATACGGGCGACATGGGCCATATCGGCGGCCCGCTCGGACGCACAATCTTCATCCGCGGGCGGTACAAGACGATGATACTGAGTGCCAACGGGCAGAATATCTATCCCGAGGAGATCGAGGCCAAGCTCAACAACATGCCTTACGTGAGCGAGAGCCTGATCGTGGACCGCGGCGGCAAGCTTGTGGCCCTGATCCATCCTGATGACGAGGATGTGGGCGCGGCGCGTCTGACGGATGCCGACGTCCGCACGACCATGAGCCAGAACCTGCGTGAGCTCAACAAGCTTGTGGCTCCATATGAGCAGGTGTCGGATTTCGAGATCATGCCCGAAGAGTTCGTGAAGACTCCGAAGCGGTCGATCAAACGGTTTATGTATAAATAACCGGCGCCGGGGCCTGCCAGGCAGGCTCCCGCCGCCGCTGTGTCTATAAGATAAGTATATATTGACGTGAAGGAGATTAAAGACAAGGAATTCGGCGGAGAGCGTCCGCTTTTCGGATCGCACGGCCTGAGTCTGGAGAATGTGACCGTCCATGCCGGCGAATCGGCCCTGAAGTGCTGCAGCGATATTATTGCGACCGACTGCCGCTTCGAGGGCAAGTACCCGTTCTGGCATGTGCGGGGATTCAGTATCAGCCGCTGTGTGTTCACAGCGGGTGCCCGTGCGGCTCTGTGGTATTCGTCGGATCTGAAGATGGCCGACACGCTTGTCGAGGCCCCGAAGATGTTCCGCGAGATGGAACGGCTGGAGCTGAGCGGAGTGCGCATCCCCGACGCGCAGGAGACGATGTGGCACTGCCGCGATATCGTGATGCGCGACGTTGAGACGGCCAATGCCGATTACATATTCATGCACTGCGACAACATCGACATCGAACGCTACCGCCAGCGGGGCAACTATTCGTTCCAGTACTGCCGCAATGTGGTGATCCGTGACGCTGTCATCGATTCGAAGGACGCTTTCTGGAACACAGAGAATGTGACGCTGATCAACTGCCGCCTCACGGGCGAATATCTCGGCTGGCACTCGAAGAATCTGCGGCTTGTCGACTGCCGCATCTCGGGCACGCAGCCGCTGTGCTACGCCACCGGCCTGGTGATGGAGAACTGCGAGATGGCGGAGGACTGCGACCTGGCTTTCGAGGACTCGACACTGACGGCGACTGTACGCGGCGCCATCACAAGCGTTAAGAATCCGGCGTCGGGCGTCATCGAGGCCGACTCCATAGGCGAGATCATCATTGACGAACACGTGCAGGCGCCGGCCGACTGCCGCATCATCACCCGCGAAAATGTCTGAGCCGGATTTCGACCGGATCATAGACCGGCGCGGGACTGATTCGTACAAATGGGATACGACGCCGGACGGGGTCACGCCAATGTGGGTGGCCGACATGGACTTCCGTACGGCTCCGTGTATTATCGACGCGCTCAGGAGCCGCGTTGAGCATGGCGTGTTCGGCTATACCGCCGTTCCGGGCACGTATTATGATGCCGTGGAGAAGTGGTTCGCCGAACGCCACGGCTGGAATATCGACCGGAAATCCATCATTTATACCATAGGCGTGGTCCCGGCTGTGTCGGCGATAATCAAGGCTGTGTGCCGTCCGGGCGAGAGTGTGATAGTGCAGACTCCCGCCTACGACTGCTTCTACTCGTCGATCCGCAACAACGGCTGCGTGCTGGCCGACAACCGGCTCATCTATAACGGGGCCGACGGCCGATACAGTATCGACTTCGAGGGACTCGAACGGCTGGCCCGGCGCGACGATGTGACGTGTCTGCTGCTTTGTAATCCTCATAATCCGTCGGGACGCGTGTGGACGCGCGACGAGCTGCGGCGCATCGGCGACATATGTCTTGCCAACGGTGTGTTCGTGATTTCCGACGAGATCCACTGCGAGCTTGTCTACGGAGGCCGGGGATATACGCCATATGCGACGCTCGGAGAGGAATATGCCCGTGCGAGCGCTTCGTGTATATCGCCGAGCAAGGCGTTCAACATAGCCGGGCTGCAGATAGCCAATATCGTTGCTGCCGATCCGGCGCGCCGCGCGGCTATCGACCGGGCGATCAATATCAACGAGGTGTGCGACGTGAATCCGTTCGGAGTCATTGCCACCGAGGAGGCATACACCCACGGCGGCGAGTGGCTCGACAGCCTTGTCGGCTACCTGCATGGCAATTATCTTGCGATAACCGCTTTCTTCGCGCAATACCTTCCGCAGTACGCCGTGACGCCGCTGGAAGCGACTTACCTGGCCTGGATCAATGTGGGCTGCACGGGTATGACAGGAGAGCAAGTGGCAGAAATTCTTGTCGAGCGCGCCGGGGTGCGGCTCAACGGGGGCGCGATGTACGGACCCGGCGGCGACGGTTTCCTGCGACTGAACTTCGCGTGTCCGCGGAGCGTGCTTCAGTCGGCACTCGACCGCATGGCACCTGTGCTGGCAAGCCTTGTCAAAGCCTGAGGTGGTTCATCATCACTCCGGCGAAAGGACGCTGTCCGCGGGGCGTGAAACCGACAGAGGCATATAGAGCTGCGGCGGGATGATTTTCCGGCTCGCAGAGCAGGCCCAGAGGCTTGCCTATGGCGAGTGCCTTGTCGGCGGCGCATGCGATGAGCCGGCGTGCGATGCCGAGGCCACGGAACTCCGGGAAGACGGCCAGCGAGTCGAGATATACCTCGTCGGGCGAAGTCTCGTCGTGCATGGTGTCGGGATCTATGGTAAGACCGAGAATTTCAGCCGCTTTGGCCGTGAAAGCGCGGCGCAGGTCGTGGAGCCGCGCGCCGTCGTAGGCCACGACTATGCCGGCCACGCGGCCGTCGGGCGTGGCGGCGACATGAGAGTTCAGATAGCTGTACTGGGACTTGTCCATGAGGGCGAGCTCGGTGAACAGCCGGTCGACGAGCGGGCGGCGTCCGGGACCTCCGGCAAGGCTTGATGCGATTTCTTCGCCGATGGCCATGATGATGCCGCGGGCTATGCAGGGGGCGTCGGCCGGAGTGGCCGGGCGTATGTTAATTTCCTCCATGATCGGTCAGATATTTGTTTACGGTGGTGATGTATTCGTCGGCAGCGGCATTGAAGCCGTGGCGGTGGAGGGCGGAGTGTCGGGCGTGTATGCGCAGCAATGCGTCCTGGCGTTCCATCGATTCCGGGGCGTGGGACGTTACCGCGGCGGCATCGCGCAGGGCCACATCAGCTACAGGAGGCACATGCGCGGGAGCGTCGGCCGCCACCGGGGCGGGAGGGGTGTCAGGGTCGGGGCCATCGCATCCGCGGATGCATATGACGGCGAAAATGATCAGGAGCGCCGGCACGATCAGGACCATGAAGATTCTGTCCCAGCGAAGGCGCACCTGCCGTTTTCTGCGGCGTGCGGAGGAGCGTCGTGTCTTTTTCTTGTCCATCAGTCAGTGAGAATTAAAGCGAGTCTTGCGCATGCTTCGGCATCGTCGAGCGCGTTGTGATGGCGGTGAAGTGGTATTGCGAAGAAGTCGCACAGACTGTCGAGCGACTTTGACTGAAGCATTCCGCGGGGTATCTTGCGCCGGGCGTTGATAAGCGTGCAGTCCCACGATTCTGGTTCTTCGAGCCCGTACATGCGGCATGCGGCGCGTATGCATCTCGAGTCGAAAGCTGCATTGTGGGCCACCAGGGTGAATCCCGACAGCCATGGCTGCCACTGCTGCCAGACCGTGCCGAACGACGGAGCGTCGAAGGTGTCGTCGGCCGTCAGACCATGCACGCGGGTGCATGCGTAGCTGTGATAGTTGGGCTCGGGGCAGACCAGCGAGTAGCGTGAGTCGGCTATGATGCCGTCGATGACTTTTACGGCCCCGATGGCGCAGATGCTTGTCGGCTCGCGGTTGGCGGTCTCGACGTCGAGTGCTATGAATGTCTTCATAGTGCCTGCTGATTGTCGCCTATGAGGCGGAATACGCATTCGCGCACCTGTTCCATGAGTCGGCGCGGAGTGGACGTGGCGCCGCATATGCCTATCGATGCGGCATCGGCGAGCCATGCGGCGTCGAGCTGCGATTCGTCGGCGATCAGGTGTGAGCGCGGGTTGACGTCGAGGCAATGGCCGAAGAGGATCTTGCCGTTGGAGCTTTTGGCTCCGGCCACGAAGATGATCACATCGTGGGCCGAGGCGAAACCGCGGAGGTGGCCGACGCGTCCGGCTACCTGGCGGCAGATGGTATCGTATGATGTGAGGGTGGCACCGGGCTGCAGACGTCTGCGGATTTCCTCTATTATGGCATTGAATCCTTCGACACTCTTGGTGGTCTGGGAATAGAGGAATACGTCGCGGGAGAAGTCGATCCGGTCGATGTCGGCGGGATGTTCGACCACGATTGCCTCGCCGTTGGTCTGCCCGACGAGGCCGTTTACTTCGGCGTGGCCGATCTGTCCGTAGATCACGATCTGCGGGCGGCAAGAGGGAGTGCCGCGGTCGTAGGCTTCCTTGATGCGCTGCTGGAGCTTGAGCACGACGGGGCAGGTGGCGTCGATGATGCGGATGTTGTTGCGGCGGGCGGTCTCATATGTCGACGGGGGTTCGCCGTGGGCGCGGAGCAGTACGTTGACGTCGTGCAGCTGCTCGAGGCGGTCGTGTGTGATGGTGACCAGGCCGCTGCGCTGCAGGCGCTCGACCTCGTTGCTGTTGTGCACGATGTCGCCCAGGCAGTAGAGCGTCCCGGCCCGCTGCAGCTCGTCCTCGGCTTTGCGGATGGCAGTGACTACGCCGAAGCAGAATCCCGACCGTTCGTCGATCTCAACGATTGGCGTCATTTCGGAGCCGTGCGATTGTTTCGTTGAAGCGGTCGAGCAGCCAGGCGTCCTGGGTGGCGATGTCCATCGTCGAGTTGTCGACGGCAATTGCGTCGTCGGCTCGGCGCAGGGGGCTTTCGGTGCGGGTGCGGTCGATCTCGTCGCGGTGGACAACATTGGCGAGCACCTCGGCGAATGTGACGTTGGAACCTTTGGCCACCAGTTCGGAGAACCGGCGCTGCGCACGGGTCTGCGGCGAAGCGTCGACGTATATCTTCAGTTCGGCGTCGGGGAATACGGTCGTGCCTATGTCGCGTCCGTCCATTACGATGCCCTTGCCGGCTCCGAGGGTCTGTTGCTTGGCCACCAGGGCGTGGCGCACGGCCGGAATGGCCGATACGGGCGACACGACGTTCGACACGCGGAGCTGGCGGATGGCGTCCTCGACGTCGAGACCGTTGAGGATGGTATGCTGGGATCCGTCGGGCAGCGGTATGAAATCTATTTCGATGCCGGGCAGTGCGGCCACGAGAGCATCGGTATCGATCTCGCCGTCGGGTGTGACGAGGCCGTTCTGCAGGCCGTAGAGTGCGACGGCGCGGTACATTGCGCCGGAGTCGATATATCTGTACCCGACAGCGGCGGCGAGCCGACGGGCCATGGTGCTTTTGCCTGACGACGAAAAGCCGTCGATGGCGACAGTGATGCGTGGAGTGTCCATTATCTTATGAGTTCGTTCAGACTGAGATTAAGATTTACCATGAAGGTGGTGGCGCCGGTGTGGGGCTGGGCGAAAGCTATCCCTACGCCGTAGGCGCGTCCGCGGATACCTGCTGCGAGCGAGAAGCCGGAGATGAAGCTGCGGTGGTATGTCGACATGTCGGTGCGTGTCTTGTAGTTGTAGCCGAGTCCGAGGTAGAAGTTTTTGCTTGATATGAGGTCGGCGCCGAAGACGAGGTGTCTGAAAAGGTTGGACGAGAAAGAATCCTTGATCTGCGGCTCTGAACCGGCTGTGCCGTCGCCGAGATCCATGTAAGGAAGTTTCCATTTTGTCAGATTCCAGGCCGTGACGGAGAAGCGAACCGGAAATGAGCCGAATACTTTCGACCAGCCCAGCCGGATGTCGAAGGGCAGGCGGTCGTAGCTTTCGCTGAACCGCTTGACCTGTCCGCCGAGATTTGCTACGACGAGTGAGAGCGACATGTCGCGCTCCGGATCGAAGTAGTTTATGCCCAGGTCGGTGGCTATGGCGAATGCGGAAAAGTCGGCATAGCTGCTATAGAGAAATTTCATGGCGATGCCGCCGCGGAGCCGGTCAGTGATGTCGTGGGAATATGATCCGCCGAATGCTATGTCCTTGGGCGAGAAAGAGCCTACAGTAGATCCGTCGGGGAGGGTCTCGGTAATGGATCCGTAGCCGAAGTACTGCAAGGACGCACTCCATGCGGCCCGCTCGCCGGCACTGTGGGCGTATCTGATGCCGGCCAGATTGCTGCCACCGAGGTAGCGCATGTAATTGACGGCGATCTGTCCCGACATCTCGGGCCCGAGTAGCGCCGGATTTTGGTCGGACGACTGAAGTTCGTCGTCGACGAGCGATATGTTTATGCCACCGAGACCGTATATCTTGCTCGAGGAGGTGATGTTGAGCCAGTTGTAGGCCGACGAACCGTCCTGAGCGCAGACGGACACGGTCATAACCGCCGACATGACGGCTATGGCGCAACCGATATATCGTTTCAAGTATTTCATTTGTAATTTTAACGGAAATATCGGACAAATATTGCCACGACGCGATTTTTAAGAAAAAAAATTCCGTTATCTCGATAATAATGACTACTTTTGCAACAGAAAATATGACTGATAAAACAACCGGGTGTATTGAAGGTATATTTGGCGCAATAATGACCGGCGTGGTTTATCCATTTGCCGTTGCGCTGATAGGTGAAGGCTTAGATCTCATCTCAATTCTTTTTTTGAGATATGTCTTGGCTTTGCCTTTTGTGTATCTTTCGCTGAGACTCGGCGGCCGCAGGGTTGACATCGGTACGGAGCGTATTCTGCCGATATGTATTCTGGGCGTTGTCACGGCCTGTTCGGCATTCTGTCTGCTCGACTCTCTCACAGGTCTGTATATGGGTGAGGCAGCGGCGATTTATTATACTTATCCGCTTATGATCACGCTGCTGATGGCCGGTTTTTATCACGAGCGGCTGTCGACCACGGCTTTCGTATGTATTCTGGCGTGTCTGATAGCGTTGCTTCTGATAGGGATGGTAACCATAGGCGGCCCGATAGTAGTGTGGTCGCTGGTGATGGCGCTTGTGGCCTCGGTGCTGTATGCGGTGTTCTTTGTAGGAATCCATACCCGGGGTCTGGTGGGGGTCTCGTCGCAGACGATGACATTCTGGGTGACTCTGACGGGTGCATTCGTTTTCGGAATGGTAATTTTAGTCCGGGGGTATGCCATAATACCGCATACGCCGTTGCCATGGATATATCTGTTGCTCATGGCCCTTTGTCCGACGGTCGGAAGTTACTTCTTCACGGGCCGTTCGGTGCGTAAATTAGGATATACGGCGACGTCGGCTCTCGGCGTTTTCGAGCCGCTGACGGCCCTTGCGGCGGGTTATATCGTGTTTTCGCAATACATATCGTTCAAAGGGATTGTTGCTGTGATTCTGATTCTGACCTCGGTGACGGTCCTTGTATCGACGCGCAACATCTCGCGGCGCATCCGTAAGCTGCGGACCGGGCAGCCGGCCGTAAAGATCCGCGAATAGTTTATATAAACGTATTACACACAGCGGCGCCCGGAAAAGCTTATGAAGCATTCCGGGCGCCGCTGTGATAGAGTGGGTATGTTACTTGCGGTTGCCGAGGCTGGCCGAGTGACGCATCTGCGATGAGTTTACGGAGGCGTGGCGGTTGCTGTCGCGCCGGCTGTTGTCGTGTCCGCGACGGACATTTCCTTCGCGGCGGTTGCTGTTGTTGTTGTCGCGGCCGGCAATATTCTGCTGCGGAGCTTTGCGGCCCGGCTGCATCATATAGCAGTTCTCGAGATAGACGACATACTGCTCGGGAGTGAGGATGTTCTTCACACCGTCGAGGTACGAGCGGCGCGAATCGAGACGGGCCTGGCGCCGCTGTGCCATTGCGGCAGAGTCGGGACGCTGGTTGCCCTGGCGCTGCTGTGCGCGGGCGGCCGAGTCAGTGCGCTGGCTGGCACGCTGCTGATCGAGAGCCTGAAGGGCGGTCTGCTGTTCGGGAGTGAGCTGAATGCCCTGGAACAGATCGGGACGCCGGCCCTGTCGGTTCTGATCGGGGCGCTTGCCCTGGTGGCACTGGTTGCCGTTGTTGCATGTCTGTTCGGTGCGTGGAGCCTTGCGGGCGTCGGCCGAGTTGTTATTGTTGTTGCGGGCCGAGGCAGGTACCGCGCAGAGTGCGAAAGCTGCCAGAGCGAGTGTCAGAATTTTCTTTTTCATAATTTATCAGTATTTCTTATAAATATTAATCGATGTTTTTAGAGATTCATTTCAATTGAAATTCGAATATATGACAATCAATCCCTATGTTTGGTTTAAATAGTAATATGCCGATTTATAGTATGTTAACTATTCGTGTTATCAAAAGTTAAGACAAAAGGGATAATAAAATAGTCGGAATTCCAGCGTAATAAGGATGGTTTTCTCGGAAAAAAATTGTATTTTTGCAACCTTAAACGACAGCAATGAAGACAGACCGACGCCCCTATATATTTGAACTTCCCATGAAGGTCCGCGACTACGAAGTGGATGCGGAAGGAATCGTGAACAATGCGGTATATCTGCATTATCTCGAGCATACCCGCCATGAATTCTGCGAGCAGGCGGGACTTTCGTTCCGGCAGATGCACGCGCAGGGCATCGATCCGGTGCTACGGCGTGTAGAGATCGTGTACCGCCGTCCGCTGGGGCTGGGGGAGAGTATGGTGTCGAAGCTGTCGGTAAGCCGCCGCGGCGTGCTGTTTGTCTTCAACCAGGATATTTTCACACCCGACGGTGAACCTGTCGTGGAAGCTGTCGTGGAAGTGGCCACGCTGGTCAACGGCCGTCTGTCGCGCGGCGAGGAACTGTTCAGCCACTTTGCCGCCTATCTCGACTGACCATGACTGACGAACAGCTGCTGCATCGGATAGCGTTTTCGCAGATCCGAGGTCTTACGGCCACGGAAGCGCTTGATGTGCTCGGGCGCACGGGCGGGGTGGACAACTTTTTCGGGCTGTCGCAGGCCGAGCTGTGGCAGGCTATCGGCGCACCGGCAAAAATCGGCACGGACGCCGAGCGCGCCCGTCTGCTTTCAGTCGCCCGCGGCGAACTGCAGTTCGTGCGGACACACGGTATCGCTGTCCGCTTCATAGCCGACAGCGACTATCCGGTAAGGCTGGCGCAATGCCCGGACGCTCCGCTGGCGCTATACATCCTTGGCGAGTCCGAAATTTTCGAAGCCCGGCATGTGGTGGCGCTGGTCGGGACACGCAACGCCACCCGCTATGGAATAGATTTTACCAGGGAACTGGTGTCGGATCTTGCCGGACTTGTCGATGGCCTGGCTGTAGTGAGCGGGCTGGCCTATGGCATAGACGTGAGCGCGCACAAGGCCGCGCTGGCGGCCGGAGTGCCTACGGCCGCAGTGGTGGCGCACGGACTCAACACGCTCTATCCGGCCGACCACCGCGACATAGCGCGCCGCATGGTCCACGAAGGCGGCGCTCTCGCGACAGAGTATATCTCTGGGGCGCAGATTCACCGGGGCAATTTTCTGGCCCGCAACCGCATAGTGGCCGGCCTGAGCGACGCGGTGATAGTCGTGGAGAGCGATTCGCGCGGAGGCGCGCTGTCCACGGCCCGCATAGCTTCGGACTACAGCCGGCTGGTAGGCGCCGTGCCCGGCCGCGTCACCGACCGCTACAGCCGCGGGTGCAATGCCCTGCTGGCGTCGCAGGCGGCGGCTGTGATCAGAAATGCCGGCGACATTGTCGAAGCCATGAACTGGACCACGAAACCGCGCGAGGGCGAACAGACCGAGATCGTGTTCGACGACGTCTCGCCCGAATTCGCGCAGGTGATTGACCATCTGCGCGGTCATCCGGAATCGACTCTCAACGATATGGTGGCGGCTCTCGGAGTGCCGTACGGAACTCTGAGCGCGCGGCTGATGCAGATGGAAATGGCCGATCTGCTGGCTTCGAATCCAGGAGGGACATTCAGGCTGAATGTCTGAAACCTCCAACTTTTGCCATCTGAAATCGTTGTAATATTATATTCAACTGACACTTAACACAGAAAACCATGGAAAAGAAGATCATTCCTCCTTCCGAACTTATCATCAATCCCGACGGATCGGTGTTTCACCTGCATCTGCTGCCTGAGCAGCTCACCGACCGCATCATACTCGTGGGCGACCCGGCCCGCGTCGACATGGTGGCCGAATTTTTTGACACCAGAACATTCGAGGTATCCTCGCGCGAATTCCATACGATCGGCGGCACATACGCCGGCAAGCCTATCATGTGTCTGAGCCACGGCATCGGCCCCGACAACATCGATATAGTGATAAATGAGCTTGACGCGCTGGCAAACGTCGATTTCAACACCCGCGAGGTGCGCGACAACCTCCGGCAGCTGTCGATGGTTCGCATCGGCACTTCGGGCGCCCTGCAGCCCGAGCTTACACTCGGAACACCGGTGATCGCCGAGAAGTCGATCGGCTTTGACGGCGTGCTCAATTACTACGCGGGCCGCAACGAGGTGGCCGACCTCGAGTTCGAGCATGCGCTGTGCAAGCATACCGGCTGGAATCCGCTGTGGGCCAAGCCCTATGTGGTCGATGCCGACGCGGATCTGGTGAATCTGATCGGCCGCGACGACATGGTGCGCGGCAACACCATATCGGCTGTAGGCTTCTACGGTCCTCAGGGTCGTGAACTACGCCTGCCGCTGTCGAATCCCGATCTGAACCGGCGCATCGAGGAATTCGAGTTCAAGGGACGCCGTGTGACCAACTACGAGATGGAGAGCGCTCCGCTTGCGGGACTCGGGCGCCTGATGGGACACCGCTGCATGACGGTATGCTCAATCATAGCCAATCGCTACAACAACAGCGCCAATCCCAACTACAAGTCGGGTATACGCGACCTGATAGGCACCGTCCTCGACCGCATCTGACGAGAATCTTACACGTTTGGCTCCCGGATTGTCCATTATGCAGTCCGGGAGCCAATGCGTTTCTGAGTGTGTCAGTGCAGGCGTGAGAAGGTGTAGCCCAGAGAGGTGAGGGAGTCGAGGATCATGGGCATGTGGTCGTAGAGCTTGTCGGTGCGCAGATCCTGTGTGCCGAGGTGGAAGATGAGGAACACGCCGTTGAGGCCGCGGCGGCGCTCGAAGTCGAAGAGCTGATCGATGATAGTCTGCGAGCTGTGATAGTCGGGCATGCCGGGGGTGGTATAGTCGCGGAAAATCTGTATTCCCGGGGTGGGATTGATGACTGTCAGGCCAAGTGAGTCGGTGAGTACGGGTACCTGCCCGGCGGCTATCCACTCGAACGGCGGCAGGAACCAGCGGCATGAGTCGCGGTCGATGCCGAATGCGGCGAGGGCGCGGAAATTCGAATCGGCGTCGGCGATCATGGAATCGGGGGTGACGAGCGGTGTGCGGTCATCGTCCCAGTCGGCCAGCAACAGATGGCGGTGCGAGTGTCCGCCTACGTAGTGGCCGCCCCGGATGATGCGGTGGATGACGGAGGCGTTTTCGGGACGTTCGAGGAAGTTACCGGTGAAGAAGAAGTTGCCGAGGATGCCGCGGCTGTCGAGTGCCTCGAGTGCTGTCGGCGCGCCTTCGAACATCGAGTCGGCCGAGAATATCAGGTAAATGACGGGACAGTCGATGTCGTGGCGTACCATGACGCCGTGGCGGTCGAAGACGTCATTGGCGGCGCGGCCTGCCGACGAAAACGCCGCCGCAGCTCCGAGTGAAGCGGCGACGGCGAATATGAATCTGAGCAGGGATTTCATCAGATCGGACGTATGCCCATGATGTGGCGCACCTCGGCGAGTGTGGCGGTGGCGCGTGCGCGTGCTTTTTCGGCACCTTGCGCTACGACGCGGCGCAGATAGTTCTCGTCGGCGAGGATGTCGTTGACGCGCTCACGTATGGGGTTGGTGATGTTGACGATGTCTTCGGCCAGCTGCTTCTTCAGATCGCCGTAGCGGATGGAGCAGTCGGCATAGGCGTGGCGGAAGTGCTCGACCACGTCGGGGGCGGATGTGAGCTCGAGCAGCGAGAAGAGATTGGCCACGGGCTGGCTCATGGGCGAGTCCGGTTCCTTGGGCCCTTCGTCGGTGGTGGCGCGCATCACTTTCTTGCGCAGAACCTTGGGGTCGTCGGTGAGGTAGATGCAGTTGCCCTCGCTCTTGCCCATCTTGCCGGAGCCGTCGAGACCGGGGACCTTGACAGGTGCTCCGCCGAAGTCGAAATCGGTGGGTTCGGGGAAGAGATCGACGCCGTAGAACGAGTTGAAGCGGCGTGCGAAACGGCGCGTAAGCTCAAGGTGCTGCAGCTGGTCCTTGCCTACGGGTACCTTGGTGGCTTTCTGTATGAGGATGTCGACAGCCATCAGGGTGGGGTAGGTGAGCAGGCCGGCGTTGACGCGCTTGTTGGTCTCGGCGCCGATGATCTGGTGCTCGAATGCCTCGTCGGAGTCATCGGCGGCGGTTTCGGGAGCCTTGAGTCCGAGTGCTTTGCGGGCCTTATCCTTGAAGGCGGCGGTGCGCATGAGCTCGCCGATGCCGACGTGCATGTTGAGCAGAAGATACATTTCCGAAATTTCGGGGATGTCGCTTTGTACAAAGATGGTGGCCTTCTCGGGGTCGATGCCGGCGGCGAGGTATTCGGCCAGCACGCCCTTGACGCTCGTGTGGAGAGCCTCGGGATCGGTGGCGGTGGTGAGCGCGTGGAGGTCGGCTATGAAGAAGTTGCAGTCGTAGTCGTTCTGAATCTTCACGAATTTGCGCAGGGCTCCGAAGTAGTTGCCCAGGTGCAGCTTTCCGGTGGGACGTATACCGCTGAGTATTATTTCTTTCTTGTTTTCAGACATTTATGTGTGTAATGTATGTGTTCGGTAGTGTTTTCAGTCGAGTTTGTGGATCACGAGACCTGAGCGGAGTTTCGGCTCGAACCAGGTGGTCTTGGGAGGCATGATGTTGCCGGAGTCGGCGATATCCATCAGCTGCTTCATCGATACGGGGAACAAGGCGAGTGCCGCGGCCATCTCGCCGGAGTCGACGCGGCGGCTGAGCTCTTCGAGACCGCGTATGCCGCCGACGAAGTCGATGCGCTTGTCGGAACGCAGGTCGGTGATGCCGAGGAGGTCGCGCAGGATAAGATCGGACGAGATGGTGACGTCGAGCACGCCTATGGGGTCGTTATCGTCGTAGGTGCCTTCGCGAGCGGTGAGCGAGTACCATCGGCCCTCGAGGTACAGCGAGAAGTTGTGGAGCCGGTCGGGACGGTAGGGCACGGTACCCATGTCCTTGACGATGAAGTTGAATTCAAGCTTCTCGAGGAATTCGGCGGCCGACAGGCCGTTGAGATCCTTGACAAGGCGGTTGTAGTCGATGATGCGCAGGTGCGAGGCGGGGAAAGCCACGGCCAGGAAGTAGTTGTACTCTTCGTCGCCGCGATGGGCGGGATTGAGGCGGGCCTTCTCGTTGCCTACCAGTGCGGCCGCGGCCGTGCGGTGGTGTCCGTCGGCGATGTAAAGGTAGGGGATGCGGGCGAATTCCTCGGTGATACGGGCTATGGTGGCGTCGTCGTCGATGACCCAGAATGTGTGTCCGAATCCGTCGGGAGCTGTGAAGTCGTATTCGGGTTCGCCGGCGGTGACGGTGTCGATGATCTGCTGGAGCGCCTTGTTGTCGGGGAAGGCGAAGAATACCGGCTCGATGTTGGCGTTCTGGACGCGGACGTGTTTCATGCGGTCTTCTTCCTTGTCGCGGCGGGTGAGTTCGTGCTTTTTGATTACGCCGCTGAGATAGTCGGCCACGTTGGCGGCGACGACGATGCCGTACTGTGTGTGGCCGTTCATCGTCTGGGCATAGATGTAGTAGTGCTCGCGGTCGTCCTGAACGAGCCATCCGTTGTGCTGGAATGCCTTGAAGTTCTCGACGGCCTTGTCGTAGACGCGGGCGTCGTGCTCGTCGGTGCCTGGCTCGAAGTCGATTTCGGGTTTGATTATATGGTAGAGCGAGCGTGGATTGCCGGCGGCTTCGGCGCGGGCTTCGTCGGAGTTGAGTACGTCGTAGGGGCGCGAAGCGACCTGCTCGACGAGATCACGGGGAGGTCGTACGCCTTTGAATGGTTTGACGGTTGCCATATCTGTGGGGGTGAAAAGATTATGTTCTTAGAGTTCGATGGTCTGCGAGCGGTCGGGGCCGACTGATACGATGGTGACCGGAACGCCAAGCTCGCGTTCGATGAACTTGATGTAGTCCTTGAAAGCCTGCGGGAACTGTTCGGGAGAGGTAACTGCCGTAAGGTCGGTCTTCCATCCGGGAAGTTCGGTGTATATCGGCTCGGGTTCGGCGCCGGGTGTATCGAGCGAGAACGGGAAGTCGGCGGTGACGGTGTCGCCGATGCGGTAGGCGGTGCAGGCCTTGACGGTGTCGAATGAGTCGAGAACGTCGCTTTTCATCATGATCAGGCGGGTGACGCCGTTGATCATCACGGCATAGCGCAGGGCTACCAGGTCGATCCATCCGCAGCGGCGCTCGCGGCCGGTGACCGCGCCGTATTCGTGGCCGATGTCGCGCATGCGGCGGCCGTCCTCGTCGAACAGCTCGGTCGGGAACGGTCCGCTTCCCACGCGGGTGCAGTAGGCCTTGAATATGCCGTAGACGTCGCCGATGCGGTTGGGCGCTACGCCCAGGCCTGTGCAGGCGCCGGCGGCTATGGTGTTGGATGATGTCACGAACGGGTATGATCCGAAGTCAACGTCGAGCATCGTGCCCTGGGCCCCCTCGCAGAGGACCTTTTTACCGGAGTCGAGAGCCTTGTTTATGACGTGTTCGGAATCGATCAGTACGAAAGAGCGCAGGAAAGCGGCTGCTTCCTTCCATTCGGCCGTAAGCCGGGTGAGGGCCTCGGTGTCAACTTCGGCACCCATGTCGCGGATGGTCTTGATGTGCCGGGCTATGGCGCTGTCGAGGCGCGTGTCGAAGTCGGGTGCTTCCATGTCGCCTACGCGGATGCCTGCGCGCGAGATTTTGTCGGTATATGTGGGGCCGATGCCCTTGCCGGTGGTGCCGATCTTACCGGAACCCTTGGCGGCTTCGGAGGCTGCGTCGAGCAGGCGGTGCGACGGCAGTATGAGGTGTGCCTTGCGGGAGATGCGGAGTATCCGGCGCAGGTCGGTGCCGGCGTCGATCAGCTCCATGGCTTCTTTCATGAACAGTATCGGATCGAGGACGACACCGTTGCCGATGACGTTGACGTTGCCTTGAAACACTCCCGAGGGAATGGAGCGCAGCACGACCTTGCGCCCCTCGAATTCGAGGGTGTGGCCGGCGTTGGGGCCGCCCTGGAAGCGCGCCACTATGTCGTAGCGGGGGGTGAGTACGTCCACTACCTTGCCTTTACCTTCATCGCCCCATTGGAGGCCCAGGAGAATGTCGACTTTCATAGAATCTTTCACAGTGATATTATATGGTGGATTTATTTTTTAGAGGATGACCTGTTTCGTGACTTGCTGCACGCCCGGCATATACCGTAGATCTGCAGCGTGAAGTCGGTGGGAGTGAAGCCCGGCTGGCGCCTGGCCGAGAGATAACGGGCCATGTCGGCGTCGTGGCGTGTCTTGACTTTCCCGCATGAGGAGCAGATGAGATCTATGCGGAATGGCGCGCTCTCGGCTGCGGCTTCGTATGTGAATGCGCCGCGGTTGACGGAGCGGCGGCGCAGTATGCCGCAGTCGACCAGCAGCTCCAGCGTGGCATAGACTGTGGGCATGGCCACCGGAAATGTTCCGGCGGCCATCAGTCCGGCGACCTCTTCGGCGGTGAAGCGTCCGGTGAGGCCGATGACGGCTTCGAGGATGGCGCGGCGCTCGACGGTCCGGCGTTTGTGGCGCTCCCGCAGATATTGCTCGAAGCGAGCCTGCGGCGACTGTTCAGCTTGTTTGCCTTTTATCTTTGTCACGATGCAAACTTACACATTTTTTTGCAATTTCGCGGAATTTTTCAGACTGTTTTTAGCGTACGACGGAGGGGTATATATCAAATATGGGTAAAAAGGAGAAAAAATTTGCCGTATGTGCCTGTTTTTAGAGCGTAATCAGATAAAATATTGTAACTTCGCGAAGTTTTTCCTACTTAATGATTCCAGTGCACGATGCAAATAAAGAAAATACTCGCAATGGCGCTTGCGTTTGCCTCCTGGACGACTGTGTGGTCCGAGGAGACACCGGCACTGTCGCTCGATGACTGCCTGCGCATTGCGCTGACCGACAATCCGACAGTGAAAGTAGCCGACATGGAGGTGCTCAAGGCCGATTATTCCCGCAAGGAAACTCTCGGGCAACTGCTTCCGTCGCTTAGTTTCAACGGATCGTATCAGCGCACGCTGCAGAAGCAGGTCGCTTACATGAACATGGACGCTTTCGGCGGAGCGGGCGACAGTGACGATACGGGTGAAACCGATGGCGCTGCCGCCGAGACGCCACGCCGCGGCGATACCGGCATCAAGATGGGACTCGACAACATGTATTCCCTCGGATTCCAGGCCTCGGTGCCGTTGGTCGCTCCCCAGCTATGGGCGTCGCTGAAGCTGAGCGACGTACAGATCGAACGCGCCGTGGAGCAGGCCAGGGCCTCCCGCCTCGATCTTGTGAACCAGGTCAAAAACGCATATTACGCGCTGATGCTGGCTGTCGACTCGCGCCGCGTCATTCAGGAGAGCTATGACATGGCCGAGCTGACGCATAACACATATGCCAGACGGTTCGAACTGGGCGACGCGTCGGAATACGACGTGTTGCGTACGTCGGTGGCAATGAAGAATATCGAGCCGGAGATGATCCAGGCCGACATAGCCGTCAACCGCGCGCATCTTCAGCTGTCGATTCTGATGGGAATCGATGTGACGGTGCCTTTCGACATCAGCGGTACGCTGGCCGACTACGAGCAGACCATGTACGGCGACGTACTGGCTCTGGGCGATGACATATCGAACAACACATCGCTGGTGATGAACGAAATCGAGACGCGGTCGCTGCGGCAGACACTTTCGGTGCAGCGCGCGGCCTGGTATCCGACCTTGTCGCTGACGGGCAATTATAACTGGAATTCGTCGTCGAACGGCAATCCGCTGCGTAACTTCCGCTGGACTTCGTACTCGGTGGTGGGTCTGTCGCTGTCATTTCCGCTCTTTCAGGGCGGCCAGCGTTACAACCGCATCAAGCAGGCGACAATTGCTCTGGACGAGATGGCGTTCACCCGCGAGAACCTGACCCGCAACCTCAATTCGCAGGTGTCGCTGGCCTATGACAACATAAAGCTGAACCTGAAGCAGATCTCGTCGAGCAGCGAGAGCGTGGGGCAGGCTACGCGCGCCCACGACATTCAGGTGCGGAGTTTCGACCTGGGCGCGACTTCGTACCTCGACCTGCGCGACAGCGAGCTTTCGCTCACCCAGGCCCGGCTGGGATATTATCAGGCTCTATACAACTATCTGGTGGCGTCGAGCGATCTGGAGCTGCTGCTCGGCAACGCCCCCATCGACAAATACACTACTGACACTATTATAAACGACTGACAACGATATGTATTACCACAGGATAATAGTCGCTGCCATGGCCGCCACGCTGCTGGCTTCGTGCGGCAAGGACGAGAACAAGGAAACGGCTGCCGCAGCCGACGATGAGATCGCGATCGTAGAGATTGACGTGGCACACCGGGCTACGGTGCCGCATACGGCTGAATATACGGCCAATGTCGAGGCTGAAAACATTAATAATATAGCGCCTGCGGTGTCGAACCGCATCACGGCCATTACCGTGGATGTGGGCGACCACGTCAGCCGCGGACAGACCCTGGTGACGCTTGATGCCGCCACGGCCGACCAGCAGCTCGTCAACCTCCAGCTGACTGAAAAGAACTACAACCGCGCCGTAGAACTGCTCAATATCGGATCCGGCACACAGAGCGCCGTAGACCAGTACAAGGCGCAGCTCGACGCACAGCGCGCGCAGTACCGCAACACGATGCAGAACACCGTGCTGAAGGCTCCGATCAGCGGCGTGGTGACGGCCCGCAACTATGACCCGGGCGACATGACCGGTGCCCAGCCCGTGCTGACCGTCGGCCAGATCACACCGACGGTAAAGGTCGTCATCAACATCAACGAGAGTGACATATCGCGCGTGCGGCGCGGCATGGAAGTTGGCGTGACGCTTGACGCTTTCGAGGGAGAGGAATTCTCAGGAAAGATCACACGGCTTGCCCCGGCGGTCGACGTGGCCACGCGCACATTCCCGGCAGAGGTGACTCTTGCCAATCCGCAGGGCCGTATTCTGCCCGGTATGTTCGCCCGCGTGTCGATCAACCTCGGCGACGCGGAGAATGTAGTGGTGCCCGACCGCGCGATCGTCAAGCAGCAGGGCTCCAACGGCAAGTATGTATATGTATACCGCGGGGGAAAGGTCGAATTCCACCGGGTGACGC
Source organism: uncultured Porphyromonadaceae bacterium (assembly GCA_902470475.1). Lineage (GTDB taxonomy): Bacteria > Bacteroidota > Bacteroidia > Bacteroidales > Muribaculaceae > CAG-873. The sequence continues at coordinate 21,769 of CABRGT010000012.1, forward strand.
TCGGACGCCGCATCGATACGGGCTACGAGCTGCTTGATGGCATCGCCGACGGCGACACCGTGGTGATCGCCGGACAGACCCGTCTGGCCGACGGTGCTCCGGCCCGGATCAACGACCGCGACTGATTCACGATACATTCACTATCCTTACCCCAAGAATATAAGCAATGAGTATATACGGCGGAGCGGTAAAGCGTCCGATCATGACCACCCTGTGCTTCGTGGCAGTGGTCATACTGGGCCTGTTCTCGCTCAATAAATTACCTATCGACCTATATCCCGACATCGAGACCAATACCCTGATGGTGATGACGACATATCAGGGTGCGAGCGCGCAGGACATAGAGCAGAATGTGACACGTCCACTTGAGAATGTGCTCAACTCCGTGAGCAACCTGAAGCACATTTCGTCGGCATCGCGCGAGAACATATCGGTGATCACTCTCGAATTCGAGTACGGATACGATATCGACGTGCTGACCAACGATGTCCGCGACAAGCTCGACATGGTGTCATCGTCGATGCCCGATGATGCCGAGACGCCGATCATCTTCAAGTTCTCGACCGACATGATACCGATCCTGCTGCTCTCGGTCCAGGCTGACGAGAGCATGCCCGGCCTGTATAAGATTCTTGACGAGGCGGTGGCCAATCCGCTGGCGCGTATCTCGGGTGTGGGCTCGGTGTCGATCTCGGGCGCGCCGAAGCGTGAGATCCACATATACGTCGATCCGGCGCGTCTGGAAGCCTATAATCTTACTGTGGAGCAGATCTCAAGCGTAGTGTCGGCCGAGAACCGCAATATACCCGGCGGTGTGTTCGACCTGGGCTCGAATACTTATTCGCTGCGTGTGCAGGGCGAGTTCGTGTCGTCGGACGAGATGGCCGACATCGTGGTCGGCTCGTTCGAAGGCCGCAATATCTATCTGCGCGACGTGGCCCGCATCGACGACTCGCTCGAGGAACGCACGCAGAATACCTTCAACGACGGACGCCGCGGCGCCATGATCGTGGTGCAGAAGCAGAGTGGAGCCAACTCTGTGGAGATATCCGACAAGGTGCTCAAGATGCTGCCGTCGCTGCAGAAACGTCTGCCGTCGGACGTAAAGCTCGGCATCATCGTCGACACGTCGGACAACATCCGCAACACCATCGACTCGCTGGTCGAGACGGTGATGTACGCGCTGCTGTTCGTGGTGATAGTGGTGTTCTTCTTCCTGGGACGCTGGCGTGCGACCCTGATCATCACCCTGACCATCCCGATCTCGCTGATCGCGTCGTTCATATATCTGGCTATCACGGGTAATTCGCTTAATATCGTGTCGCTGTCGGCTCTGTCGATTTCGATCGGCATGGTGGTCGATGATGCCATAGTGGTGCTCGAGAATGTAACGACACATATCGAACGTGGCTCCGACCCGAAACAGGCGGCGGTCCACGGCACCAATGAGGTGGCCATATCGGTGGTGGCGTCGACTCTGACCCTGATCGCTGTGTTCTTCCCCCTGACCATGGTGACCGGCATGACGGGCGTGCTCTTCCGCCAGCTGGGCTGGATGGTGACCATCATGATGATCATATCTACCACGGCGGCCCTGACACTTACCCCGATGCTCTGCTCGCTGCTACTGCGCCGGACCACGCATCACTCGAAAGCATATAACCTGCTGTTCACTCCGGTCAACCGGGCGCTCGACGCTCTCGACAGCGGCTACGCATCCCTGCTGCGTTGGGTGACATCGCACAAGACTGTGACCATACTCGTCTGCCTGGCAACATTCGTACTTTCGATTTTCATCGTCAAGAAAGTGGGTACGGAATTCTTCCCTACCGCCGACGACGGACGTCTGAGCGTAAACCTTGAGCTGCCGATCGGCACCCGTGTGGAGATTTCCGACGAAGCCACGGCACGGCTTGCCGCCGAGTGGCGCGAGAAGTATCCTGAGATCGCCGTGCTGAACTATACGACGGGTACGGCATCGTCCGACAATACGTTTGCCTCGCTGAGCGACAACGGTCCGCACATCGTCAAGATGAACATACGCCTGAGCGATCCGGGCGACCGCGAGCGCGGCATCGTGGAGATCGCCGGCATGATGCGCGACGACCTTAAGCGCTATCCCGAGTTCAAGAAGACGCAGGTGAGCGTCGGAGGACAGGGTGGCGCCATGGGCGGCGAGGCCTCCATTGACTTCGAGATCTACGGCTACGACTTCGAGGAGACCGACAGCGTGGCCGCGCGCCTGAGCCGCGCGCTGCTTTCGATGCCGGGCACGGCCGACGTGCGCATATCGCGCGCCGATTACCAGCCTGAGTACCGCGTCGATTTCGACCGGGAGAAGCTGGCCATCTACGGCCTGAACCTGTCGACGGCCGCCAATTATCTGCGCAACCGCATCAACGGCTCCACCGCCTCGCGCTTCCGCGAGGACGGCGAAGAGTATGACATCAAGGTGATGTACTCGCCCGAATCGCGCACGTCGCTTGCCGACATCGAGAATATCATGATATACAATTCGGCCGGAAAGGCCGTGCGCGTCAAGGATGTGGGACGTGTCGTGGAACACTACACTCCGCCGACGATCGAGCGCAAGGACCGCGAGCGTATCATCACCGTGTCGACGGTGGTGCGCGACGTGCCCATGTCGCAGGTAGTGCAGCAGGCCAATGAGGCTATCGACAAACTTGATATTCCGCAGGGCGTGTCGATCCAGCTTGCCGGACAGTTCGAGGACCAGCAGGAATCGTTCGCCGACCTGATGCTGCTTGCCGTGCTGATCCTGGTGCTCGTCTACATCGTGATGGCGGCTCAGTTCGAGAGCTACACGTATCCGGCCATCATAATGAGCTCGGTGATGTTTGCCTTCTCGGGTGTGTTCTTCATCCTCTACCTGACAGGCCACACCTTGAACGTGATGAGCCTTATCGGCGCCATCATGCTGATCGGCATTGTGGTGAAGAACGGCATCGTGCTGATCGACTACATAACGCTCAACCGCGAGCGCGGTCTGTCGATCAAGCTGTCGGTGATCGATGCCGGCCGCTCGCGCCTGCGCCCTGTGATCATGACATCGCTGACCACCATCCTGGGCATGGTGCCGATGGCCTGCGGCACAGGCCAGGGCGCCGAGATGTGGCGTCCGATGGGCGCGGCCGTGATCGGCGGTCTGACGTTCTCGACGATCCTGACACTGCTGTTCGTCCCCGTGCTCTATTGTGTATTCGCCGGCCGCGGTGTGAAGAACTTCCGCCGCAAGCACCGTAAACAACTCCGTAAACGACTCAAGGCATGAAAGCTGTATTCATAACGTACGATCAGGCTCATCACGAGCATATCATGGAAACTCTCGAGCGGCTCAACTGCCGCGGATTCACGGCATGGCCGCTCGTGTCGGGCCGCGGCTCGGTCTCGGGCGAGCCACATTACGGCTCGCACGCATGGCCTTCGCTGGCTTCGGCTGTCATCACCATGGTACCCGACGAACGTGTGGCGCCGCTGCTCGAACGCCTGCGCGCGCTCGATGCCGAGCGTCCGAAGCTCGGGCTGCGCGCTTTCACCTGGACTCTCGATCCGGAAGGCGTCTGACGGCAGCGGGTATCGCTAAAAATGGTTAACAGTTTGAATTGTTAAAGGAAATATAATTTAATTTAACAATTTATGTTAACGGGTTAATTGTTATAGTTGTAATTTTGTCGTTGAAATTCATCCAAAAGGAAAAAATACGAAAAAATCAACTATAACAGAAAAACGAAATGAGCGAATCCGTAAACATCCGCGATCTCAATGCTTTAGTCGCTTCGAAAAGCGAATTTGTGAACATCATAACCCATGGCATGGATCAGACCATCGTGGGTCAGAAGCATCTTGTTGAGTCGCTGCTTATCGCGCTGCTTTCCAACGGCCATATCCTCCTCGAAGGTGTGCCCGGCCTTGCCAAGACTTTGGCTATAAAGACTCTGGCACAGCTGATCGATGCCAAATACAGCCGCATACAGTTCACTCCCGACCTGCTGCCGGCCGACGTCGTGGGTACGATGGTCTACAGCGTCAAGAACGAGACCTTCCAGGTGAAGAAAGGCCCGATTTTCGCCAACTTCGTACTCGCCGACGAAATCAACCGCGCCCCTGCCAAGGTGCAGAGCGCGCTGCTCGAGGCCATGCAGGAGCGTCAGGTGACCATCGGCGACAATTCGTTCAGACTCGACGAGCCGTTCCTGGTAATGGCGACTCAGAACCCCATCGAGCAGGAAGGCACTTATCCGCTGCCCGAGGCGCAGGTCGACCGTTTCCTGATGAAGGTCGTGATCGGCTATCCGTCGAAGGACGAGGAAAAGATCATCATCCGTCAGAACATATCGAACGAACGCCGCGATGTGAAGCCTCTGCTGCGTCCGGAAGAAATCATCGAGGCCCAGAAGGTAGTGGAGCAGATCTACGTCGACGAGAAGATCGAACGCTATATCGTCGACATCGTGTTCGCGACGCGCTTCCCGGTGGACTACGGCCTGGACGACCTGTCGGGCATCATAGCATTCGGCGCGTCGCCGCGTGCGTCGATCAGCCTTGCCCGTGCGGCCCGTGCCTATGCATTCCTGCACCAGCGCGGCTATGTTGTGCCCGAGGATGTGATCGCCGTATGCCACGATGTGCTCCGTCACCGCATCGGCGTTACCTACGAGGCCGAAGCCAACAACATCACCACCGACGAGATAATCACAGAAATCCTCGATAAGATTCAGGTACCCTAACGGAGAGTTCAGATGGACGCAAAAGAACTTCTCAGGAAAGTTCGCAAAATCGAGATCAAGAGTCGCGGACTGTCGCAGAACATCTTTGCCGGAGAGTATCACTCGGCCTTCAAGGGGCGCGGCATGATGTTCTCGGAGGTCCGTGAGTATCAGTACGGCGATGACATCCGCGATATCGACTGGAACGTGACCGCGCGGCACAACAAGCCTTATGTGAAGGTCTTCGAGGAGGAGCGCGAGCTGACGGTCATGCTGCTTGTCGATGTGTCGGGGAGCCGCGAGTTCGGCGCCGCGGGTGTCGAGAAGCGCGAGATGATCGCCGAGATCGCGGCGACCCTGGCGTTCTCGGCCACGCAGAACAACGACAACATAGGCGCTCTGTTTTTCTCGGACAAGGTCGAGAAATTCATCCCGCCCAAGAAAGGCAAGAAACATATCCTGCTGATTATCCGCGAGCTGCTCGACTTCACGCCCGAACACCGCGGCACCGACATAGCACTGGCGCTGCGCTACTTCACCGACGCCATGCGCAAGAGGTCGACCATGTTCCTGATCTCCGATTTTATCGACGCCGACGACTACCGCCAGTCGCTGGCCCTCGCCCGCAACAAGCACGATGTGATGGCTATCCAGGTCTACGACAAGCGCGACTCGCAGATGCCCGATGTGGGCCTGATGCGTGTCAGCGACCTTGAGACCGGCGCCGACATGTGGGTCGACACGTCGAGCCGCAAGGTGCGCGACGCCTATGCCCGGTGGTGGTACGACCGCCAGCAGGCCATGTCGGAGACACTGCGCTCGTCGCGCGTGAATTTCGTGTCGGTGGCTACCGACGAGGACTATGTCAAGGCGCTGATGGGCCTGTTCAAAAACCGTACGCAGAAATGAAAATGATCCGCAACATAGCACTGACGCTTGTACTGGCGGCCGCCTCCGCTATGCCGGCAGCCGCCCAGCTCAAGATTTCGGCTTCGATCGACTCGACCGTTGTCGAGATGGGCTCGCGCGCCACCATCACCCTCGATGTGATAGACTCATCGCACAAGGGCGCGGTGGTCGACCTGCCGGAGAACGGTACCGAGGCCGATGCCTTCGACTTCATCGACGTCAAGTGCGACACTACGCCGGCCGGCTATAAGTTCAACATGCTTGTACAGGCCTGGTATCCGGGTGTGCTGACATTCGCGCCTTTCCGCTATGCCCTTGACGGCGATACAGCCGAGTCGGAGCTGCTGACGCTGAAAGTGCTCCCCGTGCCGATCGACTCGAACCAGACGCTCAACCCCATGGAAGGCGCGGTGAATCCGCCTCGCGCGTGGTACGATTATATACCCGAGTGGCTGCCCTGGGCGCTTCTCGGGCTGCTGGTCGCCGCGCTGATCGGTGTAGGTGTCTATCTCTATACCGTATACCGCCGCACCGGCAGTATCATCGTGCACAAGCCCAAGCCTATCGACCCCTATGCCGAGGCAATGGCTGCCCTGGGGCGCCTGCGCTCGCGCCGTCTGGCCGAGAGCGGGAAGGAGAAAGAATATTACACGACGCTCATCGACATCCTGCGCCGCTATCTTGACCTGCGCTTCGGCATCAACGCCATGGAAATGTCGTCGACACAGATCCTGGCGTCACTGCGCAACAATCCGGAGACACGCGGCGACCAGCCCCGTATCAAACAGATCCTGGAGCTGGCCGACTTCGTGAAGTTCGCCAAGGTGCGTCCGATGCCCGATGACAACATCAAGTCGTTCAATACCGTAGAACAGTTTGTCGAATCTACCCGTCCCGTACCCGAGGTACCTGCGGAGGAGTCGGCAGAGTCAACCAAAAAGAAGAAGCAATAATAAGATATGCAGCTTGCCCATCCACAGTTATTATGGTTGTTCCTGGTGTATGTACCGCTGATCGTGTGGTACATACTCAAGCAGCGCGACGCCCAGCCCGCGATGTCGCTCTCGAGCACAAGCGCGTTCGCGCATCTGCCCGGCACGTGGAAGCGCTATCTGCGCCATTTCCTGTTCGTGCTGCGTCTGGCGGCCGTGGGCTGTCTGATCATAGTGCTTGCACGTCCGCAGCAGCGCGACAAATGGCACACGTCGACCACCGAGGGCACCGACATCGTCATCGCTCTTGACATATCGTCGTCGATGTATGCCAAGGACTTCGAGCCAAACCGCTTCGAGGCCGCCAAGGAGGTCGCCACGCGCTTTATCAACGGCCGCGAGAACGACAATATAGGCCTGGTGATCTTCGCGGGCGAGAGCCTTACGGGGCTGCCCATGACCGGCGATCGCGCCCAGCTTGTCAACTATCTGGCCAACCTGAAGATCGGCGACCTCGAGGACGGCACCGCCATAGGCGAAGGTATCATCACCTCGCTCAACCGCCTCCGCGACGGCAAAGCCAAGAGCAAGAGCATCATACTGATTACCGACGGTACAAACAACCGCGGCCTGGCAACTCCCGTAGAGGCCGCACAGGCCGCCGGTGAACTCGGAGTGAAGATCTACTCGATAGGTGTCGGAACCAACGGCATGGCTCTGGTGCCTGTGAGCGCCGACTATCTGGGTCGTCCGGTCTACGAAAAGCAGAAGGTGGAGATCAACGAGAACGACCTACGGGCCGTGGCATCGGCCACCGGCGGCAAATATTTCAGGGCCGTTGACAATAATTCGCTCGACGAGGTATTCTCGGAGATCGACGCACTGGAAAAAACCACGCTCGATGTCAAGAATTTCTCGCATACCGAGGACCACTACATGCTCTGGGCATGGCTGGCGTTCGGGCTGTTCGGTCTCGAACTGCTGCTGCGATACCTGTATCTGCGTCCAATTCCTTAAAACTACACGGAAATGTTTGATTTCGCCCATCCATATTTACTCAATCTGCTCTGGCTGCTGCCGGCATTTTACGGCATCTACTGGTGGTCGCGTCTGCGGCGGCGGCACCGTCTGGCGCGGTTCGGTCATGCCGATGTGATCCGCAGCCTCATGCCGCAGGTGTCGCCTTACAAGCCGGCGCTGAAATTTGTGCTCCGCATGGTGGCTCTGTTCGCCCTGATCATAATTCTGGCGCGTCCGCGCGCCGGCGAGGAACAGCACAGCGAGGAGCTGGCCGGCATCGAGGTGATGATAGCTTTTGACCTGTCGAACTCGATGAACGCCTCGGCGACCGACGACATAAACGCGGCCTCGCGTCTCGACCGCGCCCGTCTGCTGCTCGACAAACTTGTGGACCGCCTGCACGGCGACAAGGTAGGCCTTGTGGTGTTCGCCGGCACGGCCAAGACACAGTTGCCTATGACGACTGACTTCGGCATGGCCAAGCTGTATCTGAGCGAGCTTGATCCGGCGATGATGCAGTATCAGGGCACCTCGCTTGCCGAAGCCATTTCGATGGCCTCGAACGGCTTCTCGCAGGATGAGGACGTGCACCGTGCCATAATCCTGCTCACCGATGCCGAGGACCATGAAGGCGATGCCATAGAGGCTGCCAAGGCAGCGGCCGAAAAAGGCATACAGCTCGATGTAATAGGCCTGGGCAGCGGCGCAGGTGCTCCTATTCCCGTGGCAGGTAAGCGCGGCGAGTACATGAAGGATCTCGAGGGCAACACCGTCAAGACTGCGCTCAATGCCGAGCTTGCGCAGCAGATTGCCGAAGCCGGCGACGGTATTTTCGTCAACGGCGCGGCTTCCGACGCACTCGGCGTGCTGACCGACCAGCTTGATAAACTGCAGAAGTCGAAATTCAAGAATGTCAAATACACGGCCGGAGCTGAGCAGTTCCCCATCTTTGCGTGGGTTGCGCTTCTGTTTCTGCTGGCCGACATCTTCGTGCTCGACCGCAAGAATACATGGCTCAGCAAGATCAATTTCTTCAGCAAGAAACAAAAATGAACAGACTGACCTACATATTCGCCATATCCGTCGCCGCTGCCCTCACCGGCTGCTCGGCCGACGTACCTCCAGGCTCGACCAAGACCGAACGTAACCTTATTGTCGAGGGCACAAGTCTCTATGCCGACAGCAACTTCCATGCCGCCCTGGAGAATTACGAGAACGCGCTGGCACTGAATCCGACGTCGGTCTACGCGCTGTACGACAAGGCAGCCACCCTCGCGCAGCTCGCCTCCGACGACAATAAAGGCACCGAGAATGATCCGCGCCGCATCGCGGGCGAGATATTCGGCCAGATAGCTGAGAACCGCGACTATCCGCAACTCGCGGCAAATTCGGCCTATAATCTCGGCAACATGGCCTTCAACGACCAGAACTGGGACGCCGCCATAGCTGCCTACAAGCAGTCGCTGCGAATTATTCCCGATAATGTAAAGGCGCGCGAGAATCTGTTGCTTGCCCTTCTGCAAAAGCAGAATCAGGACCAGAACCAGGATCAGAATCAGAATCAGGATCAGCAGCAACAGCAGCAGGACCAACAGCAGGACCAGCAACAGCAGCAACAGCAGGAGGAACAGCAGCAGGAGCCGTCGCAGTCGGCGGCACAGATGATGCAGGCTGTCCAGAACAAGGAGAATTCAACGCGGCGTCGCGAACAGCAGGTGAATCCCGCGCAGCCCTATACCGACAAACCCTGGTAACATAAGATACATCTAATTCAGCACATGAAACGATTTCTGTTGACATCGGCATTCATCATAGCGGCACTTGCGGTCTCGCTCGGCGCTGCGGCGCGCACCACGTTCGAGCTTGCGCAGATGCGCAACGCCATCGTAGGGCGGCCGTGCCAGGTAGCTTTTGTGCTGCGTTCCGACGACAGCAAAGCCATTAACTCGGCTTCGGACCTCACGCCCGACCCTCCGCAGATCGACGGATTCAAGCTATATTCCGGCCCGGGTATCACCAACGGCTTCGAGAGCGGCTATGATTCCCGTCAGGGTTCTTACCAGTACTATACGTTATCCATAGTCTATGTCTTTCTGCCCGAGCGCGAAGGCACTGCCACGATACCTTCGGTCTCGATCCGGGTCAACGGCCAGGTGTTGAAAACCAAGCCGCAGACTATCAAGGTGCTCCCGCCGAGCCAGCAGCAGGCACCGGCCTACGGCGGCGGGTATCAGCAGGGGGGCACCTCGGGAGGCGGCGAGCATGTGGTCGGTTCGTCGGTAGGACAGACCAAGCCGGAGGATCTGATGGTAATCATCACTTTCTCGCGCAAGAATGTCTATGAGATGGAACCGGTGGTGGCCGACATCAAGCTGTGCCTGGCCGAAAGCCGCCGTTTTGATATCGAGAATCAGTTCAACTCTGTAACTCTGCCGGTGTTCGACGGCTTCCTGTCGGAGGACTTGCCGGTGCCTCAGCGCAGCCAGATCGAGAATATCGGCGGCCGCAACTATGAGACGCTCGTCATGCGCCGATATCTGCTTTATCCGCAGAAGGCCGGCCATCTGAGCGTATCGTCGGGCGAGTATGAGATCAATGTCATCGAATACGAGCAGGTGACCCGCGGGCGCTATGTGACCAACCGGCAGATTCCCCGGAAGATGAAGACGGCCACCAACCGCGTGAGCCTCGATGTGAAGGCCCTTCCCGAGCCGCGTCCGGCCGACTTCTCGGGCGCTGTGGGCCGCTTCTCGGTATCGGCTGAGATAAATCCCGAGATTGTCCGTACGAACGAATCGGCCACATACACGCTGAAGGTGACCGGATCGGGCAACATCAAGTATCTGACCGCTCCGAAAGTGACTTTCCCGTCGACTTTCGAGACATATACGGCCAAGACTGATATTGACGCCAAATTCGACGGATCGAACTATGCCGGTACGTTCACGGCCGACTATCCGTTCGTGCCGCAGGAAGTCGGCAAATTCGACATCGAGCCGTTCAGATTCGTGTATTTCAATCCGACAACGGCTACCTATGAGACTGCTACGGCACAGGGCTTCAACCTCAATGTCATCAAGGGCAACGGCCCCGCGGTGATAGGCGCCCAGAAAGATGTCAGCACCGAGATGACAGATATTCTGCACATTCGGCCGCTTCCGGCCACGGTGACAGCCGCCTCGCGTCCGGTAGCCGATACCTGGTGGTACTGGTGCATCTACGTGCTGGCCGCTCTCGGGCTGCTTACCGTAGTGGCAGTCTACCGCCGCCACGTAAAGCGGAGCGCCGATGTGGCGGGACGCCGACTGGCCCGCGCCAACCGCGTGGTGTCGAAGCGTTTCAAAACGGCCCAGAAATTCATGCGCCAGCATCGTCCGGAGCAGTTCTACGAGGAACTGGCCCGTGCGCTCAAGGGATACCTGGGCGATAAGCTGGGTCTCCAGGCATCGGGGCTACTCAGCGATGTGATTACCGGAAAACTCGAGGAGCGGGGTGTGTCGCCGGAGGTTACGGCTCAGGTTATCGATGTGCTCAACGACTGCGAGATGGCCCGATTCACACCTTCGTCGAGCGATGATGCAATGTCCGAAGTCTACAACCGTGCGACAGCCGCAGTGAAGGCTATCGAAAATGTGAAGTGACCGCTATGAAAAAGATATTTACAGCAATTATCGCGATAATCGGCTCAATAGCGGCAGCTGCGGCCGCCGTGTCGCCTTCGATGGCCGATTCGGCCTATAATAAGGAAATGTATGGCGACGCAGTGGATCTGTACCGTCAGATCCTTGCCGAGAACGGGCCGTCGGCCGACGTATATTACAATCTCGGCAACGCACTTTACCGCCAGGACAATGTGGCCGGAGCCGTTCTCAACTACGAGCGTGCTCTGCGCATCGATCCCGGGCACGCCGACGCCCGCGCGAATCTGCAGTTTGTCAACTCGCGCCTTGAGGACAAGCCCGAGAACAACAATTCATTCCTGACGCGGCTGCACCATTCCGCCGTCACGGCTACTTCGGCCAATACGTGGGCGTGGGTGGCGCTCGGCGCTTTCCTGCTGCTGTGCGGCCTGACGGCTCTGTACATATTCAGCGGCAACGTGCTGCTGCGTAAGGTCGGATTTTTCGGCGGCATCGTGATGCTTGCTGCCACAGTGTATCTGATTGTGGTCACGGTCGACGCTGCAAAGCATTTTAACGACCATTCGGAGGCAGTGGTCACCGTGCCGTCGACACTGCTCAACTCGGCTCCGCGGCAGCCGCGCCAGACCGAGAAGGTCGTACCGCTTCACGAAGGCACCAAGGTGCAGATTCTCGATTCGGTGTCGACTCCCGACGATCCCGTGTCGCCCCGCTATTACAAGATCAGCATCAACGGCTCGGCTCCGGCCTGGCTGCGTGCGACCGATGTCGAGATAATCTGATGGAAGGACTCGTAATCCGCAACACCGGCTCGCACTATGTCGTAGCGCCCGACGACGGCTCGGCTGAAATCAACTGCAAGATCAAGGGTAATTTCCGCATCAAGGGCATACGGACCACCAATCCGGTGGCCGTGGGCGACCGTGTAACCGTGGGCGATCCGGCTCCCGACGGTACCGCTTACATCACGGCCATAGCGCCGCGCCGCAACTATATAATCCGGCGCGCCAGCAATCTGTCGAAGGAAGCCCACATCATCGCGGCGAATGTCGACCGCGCCATGCTCGTGGCCACTCTGGCGCATCCAACGACCTCGACAAACTTTATCGACCGATTCCTGGCCACTGCCAGCGCCTACGACGTGCCGGCTATCCTCGTGATCAACAAGGTCGACCTTCTCGCGGATGAGGAAAACCGCGAGCTGCTCGACGCCGTGGCCTATCTCTACAGCTCGATCGGCTACGAGGTGGCTACGGTGTCGGCAAAGACCGGCGAGGGCATGGACCGTCTGCGCGAGCTGCTGCACGACAGGATTACGCTCGTGTCGGGTAACTCCGGTGTTGGCAAGACGACGCTCATCAATGAACTTATTCCGGGCCTTGATCTGCGCACGGCCGAAATTTCGGCTGTCCACGACCAGGGTATGCACACCACTACGTTCAGCGAGCTCTTCCGCCTGCCCGGCGGTGGTGCAATCATCGACACTCCCGGTGTGCGCGGGTTCGGCACCATCGACTTCGACAAATACGAGGTGGCGCATTATTTCCCGGAGCTGTTCGAGGAATCGAAGCATTGCCGGTTCGGCAATTGCACGCACACCCACGAGCCGGGCTGCGCCGTGCTCCGCGCCATCGACGAAGGCCGTATAGCTCAGTCGCGCTACGCATCATATCTGTCCATTCTCGACGACGCCACTGAAGGCAAATACCGCAAAGGCTACTGATCAAAGGCATCATTGGCAGATATCTTGAATGAAAGCAATCGTAACTCTGTTTATCTCCTTGTTGAGCAGTTTGAGCCTATGCGCGCAAACTGTCACTGAATATTTCGATGCGGGTAATCCGATCAAGTATTGCGGTACGGATTTTTTTCTTGTATGGAGTACCGGGCCACAGGATAATTATTTCGTTCAGGAGTATTTGCCGAAAGGAGAGTCTCTCGAGCATTACAACCAGATGTTCACGATCAGTGTAATATTCTGGGACCGGACACCTCTTGAAGCGATTAAGGCAAAAATCATTGAATTGGAAGGTCGCAGGAATACGGATCCGGTCACCAATTACCAGGCCGTTGAATATAATGGCGAATATATTCTTGAATTTATTGTCAGTGATAGTAACAACGGCGACCTGAATACAGTGGAAGTTGATGTCCATCATTACAAACAAATGAACATAAACGGCAGAAATGCAACGGTTCTGAGCTTTTATTCGTGCCGTGCCTACGGTGATGAGATTATGGAATTTATTCAGTCGATCCCCGCTAAAAGAAACGCATGGTACGAAGGCATGAGCAATTTAAAACTCGAACCGGAATTTCCCGTGAAGTAAGCATTTGACTGATTGCCTTTACAGCATCTCCAGGACGAAGGTGAAGGCGCAGCCGGGCTGGGAGAGGGCGAGCCGGCCGGAGGTGAGTCGGCTGTCGTCGGCGGTGTAGACGCAGGAGGCTGTGGTGTCGCCGCGGTCGGCGGTGAAGCGTGCTTCTGATGCTGTATACGGAGCCAGGGCGAGTGCTATGAATCCCATTGTATAGCGGAAGTTGATTTCGACCACGGGGTCGATCATGCCGTCGGTGTCGACGAGCATGTCGACACCGAGCGGTCCGCAGTAGCGGTCGCCGATGACACGGCGCAGCGCCGCGGGCATGGCTTTGCGTATGGCCTCGAGCTTTTCGGCGCCGGATAGGGCTGCAATGCGGCTTTGAAGCACCGATTGCGTAGCCACCGTGTTGGAATGGTAGTCGCCTCGGGTGCCGGTCTCGAAAAGCGAGTATCCGGCAAATTCGCAACCGGCGGGGCTGTAATTCCATAGCATGGCGAAGTCGGCGGCGCGGTCGGCGGCATGCTCTATCATGACCGATCCCTGCGTGCGGATGAGTCCTGCGGCGCGCGCGGCAGCCGTGTCTGCTTTGTCGGGCGTACAGAAGGATATGCCGCGGCCGCTCGATGACCACGGTGCCTTGATCACACAGGCGCCTTGTTGCAACAGTGCGGGCAGCTGACCGGGATCGCTGACTTCGACAGCGGCCGGCCATACATCGAACGGAAGATCCGCGGCGAGTGCGCGGGCGACAGCCGCCGCCGTGCGACGGTGCGAAAGTTCGCGTATGTCGGCCAAATGTCGGTCATCGGGCATCGCATGGAGCGGGAACCCACGCTGCCGGAGACTGCGGCGCGCGGCGGCAGACCAGCCCCATGGCACAGGCT
>CABRGT010000013.1 GCA_902470475.1 uncultured Porphyromonadaceae bacterium
CGGCGCGCGCGGCACAGGTCGCACTTGCCGCAGGGACGCGCCGTCGGATCGCCGAAGTAGCGCAGCATGCGCTCCACGCGGCAGTTGCCGTCGCCGAACACATAGTCGCGCATGGCCTCCATGCGGCGCGTGGCCCGTTCGAGCTGGTCTTCGTAGACCGTCCGCGGTATCACCACGTGCCGCCCCTCCTCGCGGTTCGACGGGAAATAGACATACGGCAGAGTCCGCTTCGGTATATATTGAAGTACGCGCATGCGCGCGAGAAGCAGCAGCGCCTGGTAGATGTCCTCGGTCGAATACGATGTCAGGTACGACAGCCGCACTTCGTCGATCGGCACGAAATCAGCGAAAATGCCAGTATACGTGCGCAAAATAGCCTGCAGAATGGCGTCGGTGTCGGGCGCCAGACGCAGCGAGTAAAAATCGCGGCGGTCCATGATCACCATCAGCCGCGAGCGGGCGTTGACATCGTCGCCGTATTCTATCACGCCCGACCGGGTCAGGATCGACAGCGCCGCCGAAGCCGGCCTCGGCTGAAGCCCGTAGCGCTGACAGAAGCCCGTGAGATTGAACTCGAACGTGTGGTTGAAGCCCTCGCCCATGGCCACGTCAAGAAAGACGCACATCTTGTCGTAGACATCGCGGATATACGCCCGCGGCGGAAACGACTCGCTGATGCGGCGCTTGAGCAGTCCCTTGTCGGCCTGGGCGGCGAGCAGCACCGCATACGATTCCAGGCCGTCGCGACCGCATCGCCCCGCCTCCTGATAATACTCCTCGAGCGACTGCGGCACGTCGTAATGCACCACCACCCGCACATCGGGCTTGTCGATGCCCATGCCGAAGGCATTCGTGGCCACCATCACGCGCTTGTGTCCATCCATCCAGGCATCCTGCCGCGCCTCCTTCTCCTCCGGAGCCAGCCCGGCATGGTAGAAATCCGCGCTGATGCCCCGCTGCTCCAGCATGGCGGCTATGGCAGACGTGCGACGTCGCGAGCGTACATAGACGATAGCCGGACCGCGCGTGCCGCGGAGTACCTGCTCGAGCATCTCGTCCTTAGCCTCGGTGCGGCGCACGATGTAGCTCAGATTGTCGCGCGAGAAACTTTTGGAAAACACAGCCGGCGCCCGCATCCCGAGCTTGTCGGCTATGTCGGCCACAACCTGAGGCGTGGCCGTAGCAGTCAGAGCCAGCACCGGAACGTCGGGGAACGTGTGCCGCAGATCGGCTATCCTCAGATACGATGGCCGGAAGTCATAGCCCCACTGGGATATGCAGTGAGCCTCGTCCACCACTATCAGACTGACCGGCAGCGATGCGATCGAGGCAACGAAATCGCTCCTCGACAGCTTCTCCGGCGACAGGTACAGCAACTTGGTCTTGCCCAGAAACAGCCGCTCCATGGCCACGCCGGCCTCATGCCTGCTCATGCCCGAATGCATGCATGCCGCCGGGACGTCGCGCCGCCGGAGGTTGTCGACCTGATCCTTCATCAGCGAAATCAGCGGTGTCACCACCAGCGTCACTCCGTCGAGCATCAGCGCCGGTACCTGGAACGTCACCGACTTGCCGCCGCCCGTAGGCAGCAGTCCTATGGTGTCGGAGCCGCCGAGCACCGAGCCGATGATCTCGCGCTGGCACTCGCGGAAGCTGCCGTAGCCCCAGTAACGCTCGAGTACGTCCTCCGGCGTCATGTCATTCCGTCTCGTCGGAAATACGGATCTGCTTCACAAGCAGCTGTAGCGACGAGCTCGCATTGTGATGCTTGTTCTCCTCGATGGTATAGCAGATGTTGAACGGCTTGCCGGCATGTATGTAGTCGAAATACCGCGCCATGTTGAAGGCGATGCCGTTGATCACCTTCCCCGACGTATCGTCGACCAATTCGAGTTTGATGTGCTCCAGATGCTTGCCCACGAGCATGCTGGTACCGAAATCCTTGACGTTGCGGGTGCAGAATGTAGGCTTCTGGTTGCCCGGACCGAAAGGATTGAAAAGCCGCAGGGTCGAGATCAGCTCGGGCGTGATCTGGGCGAATGTCATGAACGCATCGATATCGATCACCGGAGTCTGCTGCTCGGGCAGTATATGCTCGGCCACATACTCCTCGAAGCGGCGCGTGAATTCCGGAATATTTTCCTCCTTAAGCGACAGGCCCACGGCATACGGATGGCCGCCGAAATTCTCGAGCAGATCGCGCGCGGAGTCCACGGCCTTGTAGATATCGAAACCCTGAACTGAACGCGACGAACCCGTGGCCAGACCGTTGGCGAACGTCAGCACTACGGACGGTTTGTAGTAAAGCTCGGTCAGACGCGAGGCCACTATGCCGATGATACCCTTGTGCCAGTCCTTGTTGTAGATCACGATGGATTTCTTAGGCGAATACATCTCGCCGCGGGCCTCGAGTATGGCGTTGGCCTCGTCGGTGATGCGCTTGTCGAGTTCCTTGCGGTCCTTGTTGTACTGGTCTATGGCGAGACTCTTTGCCGCCGCGTCCTTGGAGTCGCGGGCCACGAGCAGCTCAACGGCCTCGCGGCCGCTCTGCATGCGGCCCGACGCATTGATGCGCGGCCCGATCTTGAAGATGACATCGGTGATGGATATTTCCTTTCCGCCCAGTCCGCACGTGCGGATAATGGCACGCAGACCCAGATTCGGATTGGTATTGAGCCGCTTCAGCCCCATATAGGCCATCACGCGGTTCTCGCCCACCATCGGCACGATATCGGCCGCTATACTGACCGCCACCAGGTCGAGCATGCACTCGAGCTCGGCCGTTCCGATGCCGTTCGATATCGAGAACGCCTGCATCAGTTTGTACCCTACCCCGCAGCCCGACAGATGCCGGCACGGATACGTCGATCCTTCGAGTTTCGGATTGAGTATGGCAACGGCCGGAGGCAACGTATCGTCGGGCACATGGTGGTCGCATATGATGAAGTCTATGCCCAGCCCGCGGGCATATTCGATTTCCTCGATGGCCTTGATGCCGCAGTCGAGTATTATGATGAGCTTTACGCCGTCGGCCGCGGCATTGTCTATGATCTGGCGCGAGATGCCGTAGCCCTCATCGTAGCGGGTCGGTATGTAGAAGTCAATCTCGGAGTAGAAGTTCTGCAGATAGCGGTAGACCAGCGCCACGGCTGTGGTGCCGTCCACGTCGTAGTCGCCGAATACGAGAATCTTTTCCTTCGAACCCATCGCACGGTTGATGCGGTCCACCGCCTTGTCCATGTCCGGCATCAGAAACGGGTCATGGAGGTCGCGCACAGAGGGATGGAAGAATTTCTCGGCTTTCTCGATCGAGGTGATGCCGCGCTGTACCAGCAGTTCGCACACCGGCGTGCAGTTGGCATAGCGGCGGGCGAGCTCACTCTCGAGCTTTTGCTCTTCCGATGTCAGAGGGAGATAGTTCCATTTGCTGTTGCTTGTCATATGTTGTCTGTTTTATTTCATAGGATTGGCCGTCGGGCAGATGCACGTCGAGCTGCGGGAACGGGAAGCTGACGCCATACTCGGGCAGTTTCTTGTATATCTGCTCGTTGACGGCATAGTAGACGCCCCAGTAATCGGGCGTGCGTGTCCAGGCACGGAGTTTCAGTGTCACGGCGCTGTCGTCAAGTGAATCCACCACCACGGCAGGCGTGAAATCCGGACGCGGATGCAGCGCCTTGATCTGTTCCTCGCGGCGCTCCTTCCATTCCTCCACCTTCTCCTTGTGGCGGCTGAATATACGGCGGATGAACGACCGGCGGGTAGCCGTCTGTTGCTCCTCATTCCGTATTTCCTCGCATTCGGGATCATCCTGTGCGGTTTCCTCATCTTCGCAGTCGGCCTTGAGCAGGCGCGGTTCGGCATCTACAATGGCCAGCAGGGCGCGGCGGGCGTCATCCACGCTGTCGCCGTACGATATACCCACGGTCCAGTCCACACGACGGTAATTCTCGCGCGAGTAGTTATTGATAGAGCCGGTTGAAAGGCCGCCGTTCGGAATCGTGATCGACTTGTTGTCGGGGGTGAGGATTATGGTGCTGAATATCTGTATTTCCTTGACTGTTCCGGCGAATCCCTGTGCCTCGATGTAGTCACCCACGCGGTAGGGTTTCAGAAGCAGGATAAGCACGCCGCCGGCAAAATTCTGGAGCGTGCCGCTCAGAGCCATACCGATTGCGACACCGGCGGAGGCGAATATCGCCAGGAACGACGAGGTCTCGATGCCGAGAATGCCGATCACCGTCACTATCAGTATGAAGTACAGTACGATCCGGATGAAACTCAGCACAAACGTGGCCAGCGAGTTGTCGACCCGGCGTCGCAACAATATGCCCGAAACCATCGTGTAGAGCTTGCGGATAATGAATTTGCCCGCATAGAACACTACGCCAGCGATGAGCAGGTTGATGGCCAGCGTCACCAGCCCGGCAATGAATTTGTCGAGCAGTTCGTCGAGCGGCAGAGATTTGAGCAGGCTCAGTTCGTTCTTCACCGACGGTATCGAATCCGGCAGGGCCGGTATCACTTCTTGCAACAGGGGGATCAGTCTCATTGAATTCAGTTGGTTTTAAATCGTGGCGCTACTACATTCTGCGTCCATTCCAGACGGTCGTAGCCTTTTATCGGCAGATCCTCGGCGCGCGTCACCACGCGCGTCGACAGCCCCGATACATTGTACATGGTCCAGTCGTTCCATAGACGGTCGGTCGAGGCCTTGTAGATCACTGTCGACCCGAGGGCCGACTCGAACTCGGCGAAAAGCGCTCCGTCAAGATCCGCACGCACGTGCAGAGCCGTCACATACTCGCCGAAATCGAGATAATAGCCCTGCGACACACGGTCAGAACCGTAATAGTTCGTAACCGGACGCAACGGATGCGACGGATCGGTCAATATATATATTGCGCGCGTCGCTTCGGCCAGACGCTCCAGCGAGCGGGTGTCTACCACGGTCATGGTGGCCGTGCGGTCGACTGGATCGGATTTCGACTGATACAGTTCGAACGTATTCTGCGCGGCACGCACGATATTGTCGGGTCCGCCGGCAGCCAGCAGGCCGAGATTCCGGTCGTAGGGCATGCCGTCGCGCGGCAGTTCCGACGGGCTCGACACGATGTAGCGCGCGCAGTCGCGCAGCTCGTACATCACCTCGACACCGCCCATCAGGCAACAGTCAAAATAGATATACTCCAGATTCTCGTCCTCGAGCACATGGCGCAAAGTGGTGGTGTTCATGGTGCGGCCGCCATGCTGCCCGTACGACAGCGGGGCTACAGCCGGAGCGTCGGCACGCGCTGCCACAAAATCCTCGGCCCCGTCCTCGAGCCAGCCCGAGGCGTGGCTCCACAGCACTATGCCGTAGTTTTCGGCCGGAGCGATGCGCTTCACATCGGCGATCACCTGCTGCATCACGGCAGCATCCGTGGCGTACACAGCCCCGTAGTTCTTAAGTTCCTTAAGGCCCGAAGCAGTCAGTTCAAGCAGGCGGTTGCCCTTGTAGGTCGAATGAAACACCAGCCAGCGGTTGCTGCCCAGATCGCCGCGCCGCGCCGCGAGTACCATTTCATCAAGGTCAAGCGAATCGGCCTTGCTCACACCCTGCGCCGGATAGGCTGTGCCGAGGCTGTTGGCGGCCACCATATAGACCAGCGTGGCGTGCTCCGCAGGCTGGCCGGGCACATCCGGCCGGTCTCCGCCGCACGATGCAGCTGCCACAGACAGCAGCACGGTTATCAGGTATATGGCGATTTTCTTCATTCTCATTTCTATAATCATGACAATCCTGCCGGACTGACTTGCAAAGATACGAATTTCCGACTGCTTTTCTATCCCCCTTAACCTTTTTTTGCGCTAAGTTTGCTGCAAGCGACTCACTCAAGCGACTCGCTCGCAGCACGCGGCGAGTTACAGGTTTTGACTCGGTAAAAACAAATTACGGCATATTATTTGCAAGCAAAGTGACAAACCGATTAGGCTCTGAAAAGAATTATTGGCCACTTTAAAAATAAAGCTGTCTTACCTACGGAGGGGTAAAAAAACAAATTTACAGCGGGATACGGTGTATGTCACCGAAATTTAATAACTTTGCGTATGGCATACAGCCATATCACAAGCGATGGCAAAAATCACAGTACAGAACACCGAGATAGCGGTTGTAAGATACAACGAGGAAGATTATATCAGCCTGACGGACATGGCTCGCAGCCAAATGCAAGAACATATAATCTTCCGCAGGTTGAGCCTTAAAAGCACCATCGAGTATCTCGGAGAATGGGAAATGCTCTATAATCCCGATTTTAATTGTACCGAATTCGGTACAATTAAAAATGCCGCAGGAAGCAACAACTTTGTGCTTTCAGTAAAAACATGGCTTGAACGGACAAACGCCATAGGCATACGTTCAAAAGCCGGTCGTTATGGCGGCACATACGCACATCGGGATATAGCATACCATTTCGGAATGTGGATAAGTCCAAAATTTCAATTATTGCTCGTTAAAGAGTATCAGCGGTTAAAGACTGAGGAACAACGGTTGTTAGGATGGTCCGCAAAGCGCGAACTGTCGAAAATCAACTACCGCATACACACCGACGCGATAAAGCAGAACCTTATTCCGGTGGAGGTTACTCCGGCACAGGCGACCATGATTTATGCCAACGAAGCCGACGTGCTCAACGTGGCGATGTTCGGCGTAACGGCAAAGCAATGGCGCGACGCTAACCCCGACCTGAAAGGGAATATACGCGATTATGCCTCGATCAACGAACTTATTTGCCTGTCGAATATGGAAAATCTCAATGCGGTTTTCATTGAACAGGGAATGCCTCAAAGCAATAGGCTTGTGAAACTGAACCAAATAGCCATTCATCAGATGAGCGTATTGGAAAGTGGCGATAACGAGAGAAAATTACTGAAATAAGATAAAAAAGTAGCAGAAAATATCGGTCTTGACAGTGCTTGCAATTTTGGCGATTGTGAATTATAGATTTTAATAATGATACTATATATAATACGAATCGTGCTGCTTCTCTCCAAATCAAGCGCTATACTACCATAAAGATAATGCACACAATAATAGAAAACGTAACATCGTAGCCCAATAGTACTTGGCGTCCTTACCACTTACCCGAGACCTTTTCGGCCCAAAATTTGTTATAATGATAAAAACACACTGCAAATCATGGAAACTATCAAGCTTAAAAGAGTCTACAACGCGCCCGAGGCCGCCCCGGGCGACGGTTATCGGGTCTTCGTCGACCGTCTGTGGCCGAGAGGCGAATCAAAAGTGAACTTCCACTACGACCTGTGGGCCAAGGATGTGGCGCCGTCGACCGAACTGCGCGAATGGTATCATGCCGACGAAGCCAACCGGTGGGACGAATTCGAACGTCGCTACCTGGCCGAGCTTGAGGCATCATCCGCCGCCCGACAGCTGCGCCGCAATCTCGAACTCCGTAATACCCCCGTCACGCTTCTCTACTCCTCGCGCGACACACTGCACAACAACGCCGTCGTTTTGGCTAAATTCCTTGAAATGAAACAATGACATGACACAGACTGACGATAGAAAACGGCTTGTGATCATCGGCGGCGGATTCGGCGGTCTCGAAGTGGCCAAGCACATCGACAAGCGCAAATGGGACGTAAAACTCATCGACCGTAACAACTATCACAGCTTCCCGCCTCTTTTCTACCAGGTGGCTTCCGCCTCGCTCGAACCGGCGGCCATCTCTTTTCCGTTGCGCCGCGAGATGCGTCGCCGCAGTGTCCGCGGATGCCGATTCGACATGGGCCACGTCCGGGCCATCGACGTAGCTGCCAAACAGATAATCACCAATTACGGCAGCGTACCCTACGACAAGGTGATCATTGCTGCCGGAGCTGCCAACAATTTCTTCGGCAACACGGACATTCCCGAAAAGGTCTACACAATCAAGAGCGTCGGACAGGCGATCCGCTGCCGCAACGCCATTCTGTCGGCTCTTGAGCGAGCCGCGCTATGCACCGATGCATCACTGCGCCGGGCGCTCCTCACATTCGTCGTGATCGGCGGAGGCCCCACCGGCGTAGAGATCGCTGGTGCGCTGGGCGAAATGAAACGCGACATCGTGCGCCGCGACTATCCGCGCATATCGCCCGATGAAGTGCGCGTGGTGCTCTGCGAGGGCAACGACCGCCTGCTGCGCACCATGAGCGAGGCCTCATCGGCCGACGCACTGCGCGACCTCCGCAAGCTATGCGTCGACATTCGCCTCAGCACCACACTGACCGGCTACGACGGCATGACTGCCTCATTCGCCGACGGTTCGACTCTCGATACCGCCGTCATGATCTGGACTGCCGGCATCACCGGCGTACCGATCGAACTTCGCGGGACCGATATCAAGGCCGGACCCGGCGGACGCTTCGCCGTCGATGAATTCAACCGCGTCGAAGGCCTCGACGACGTGTATGCCATCGGCGACATCTGCGCCCATGCCGACAGCCGCTACCCACGCGGATGCCCGCAGCTCGCCCAGCCGGCCATTCAGCAGGGGCGGCGTCTGGCCCGGAATCTCAACCGCCCCGACCGGGCCAGGCCGTTCGTCTACCGCGACAAGGGGACCATGGCCACGATCGGACGCAACTGCGCCGTTGTCGACATGCACGGCGTACACTTCGGCGGATGGTTCGCCTGGGTCACGTGGATGGCCGTACACCTGATCTCGCTTTTGGGCATGCGCAACAAAGTGATTGTATTCCTGAACTGGATGTGGAACTACTGGGGGCTGGCGACATCACTACGGATGATACTGCACGCGTCGCCGCTGCCGGCACTGTCCGTCAACGAAAAGATCAAAAAATACTGCAATGGCATCAAAGAATGATTTCATAAAGATATACCGTGAGTCATTCCGTTCGACCCGACGCTGGGACGACTGGTTTCTCAACGAGGTCTACACCGACGAGAATATGCTCGCTCTCGAAGCCGACGGCCGCACCGTCAGCGTTCTGCTGGCACAGCCCTACCGCGTCAGCCTATACGGCAGCGACCTGCAGGGTACATACCTCTCATGCGTGGCCACGGCGGCCTCCGAGCGCGGCAAAGGCTATATGAGCCGCCTGGTGGCACAGGCCATCGGACAGTCCGCCGCACGCGGCGATGCCATAGCCATGCTCATCCCCGAGACCCGGCGGCTATATTTCTTCTACAGCCGGTTCGGTTTTGCCACGGCATTCTACGTCGACGAGCAGCGCTACACGTCGGTCCATTCGTTCGTCATGCCCGACGAATATGTACCCGTCGAACCGACCTACGACATATTCGCGCCCCTCGAGGAACTCAGCGCCTGCTGCGTGCGCCATACACGTACCGACTTCAGCCGCATCTTGCGCGACATCGAAATCGACGGCGGAAAGGTCGTCGCCGTCGAAGGCCCCGACGGATCGCGGGCCATGGCTTTCGCATCGGTCGGCGATCTCGTCACAGTCAAAGCCATTCCATCCACCGACACCGAAGCTGCCGAGGCGGCGCTTGCGGTCCTGCGCACCGAAGTCGGCGAGAAACCGCTTGCCGTATGGGCCAATCCGGCCGACAAAGTCGACCACCTGCGGGCCCGCGGCATGGCACGCATCATCGATGCCGCAGCCGTACTCGGCGCGGTGGCTGCCGCACATCCGAAAACAGAGATGGCTATCCGACTTCACGACCCCATGATCGAGGCCAACAACGCGGTATTCGTTCTCAGCCACGGCCAGTGCCGCACCGTCGCATACGACGAATTCAAAGGAAAAACCGACCTCGACGTGCGCATCGACGTACTGGCCATGGTTCTGTTCAGCGCGCCGTCCGTAGCGTCGATATTCAACCTGCCCGGATGCCGCCCCCGCATGCAGTTAATGCTCGACTGAGCTCCGCATTGCGCGCCTCCCCCCCTACAGACGGATATTGACTTTTAGGCGGCCGCTCTCGAGGCCACGGGTGTAGAGGCGCCGCGACACCTCCTCATCGAAAGCCCTGCGGCGCGCATTTAGCAGGCGCCCCACTATAAGATTGCGCGCGAAATCAAAAGGCATCACACTCCCCGACGGCAGATACTCCGTCACATACAGCAGATAAGTGTAGTTGCCGGCCGACACATCAAGCATGCGGTTGCGGGCCAGCCACGCGTCGGGGCTCGGTCCGAAATCCACCGGAATGCGTGTCTCTACCTGTTCCCAGTCGACCCAGCGGTCGCGGAAATAATCGTAATGTATCGCCGACTTAAGCACCTCCTTTTCGAGCCGGTCGATGTCAGCGGTGTCATTCGACGCATATAGCTTGCGGAGGCTGCGCAGATTCGAGGCATCGTCAGGCACCTTCAGATACGTACCCTTGATCAGCGGACGTTCGAGCGTGAACTCAATGCTGTGGTCGGCGTAATAGGCGCGGAGCGTATCCTCCGGAATCGAGTCGGACTGGGCGGCGTAAATTCTGCGGCGGTACTCGAGCAGTATCAGCCGGTCGCGGTATTCGCGGGTCAGCCGGTCTATCTCGGTCATGTCGATCTCCTCCGACGCTATCTCTGATACCAGATGTGCGTCAATCCAGTCCTTGACATATACTTTCACGTAATTGGCCGAATCCTCGGCCGACAGACCGGCCGGAACGGCTTTCTGCAATTCCTGCGCCGTCAGCGTCATCTTCCCTACCCTGACCAGCACATCCGGCGCATCGGGCATACCGTCCGGGGACGTTCCGTGTCCGCAGGCACACAGAGCGCAGATCACGGCAAAGACGCAACCCGCCCCTGACAGTCGGTGTACGAATGCAGGCAGACGGGTTGCGTTCATGGTTATTACGGATTGATTCAGCGTGCCTGTTCAAGCACCTTGTTGTTGATCTTCACCTTATAGCGGCGGTGGAGATCCTCGATCCACTGGCGCTCGAGCTCGGTCTGGAAGTCGGCCACAATAGCGCCGCGGATGTCGGCGGCTTCCTCGGGCTGATCTATGACGCGGCCGCGGAAAGCCGCATACGACGGCCAGCGGGCATTGTCGGTCGACGGCTTTTCACCGCCGAAAGCCAGGAAGTCGGTTATTGCGTTTTCGCCCTTGGCGGCTATCACACGCTCTATCTTCACGTCGCGGCCGAATTTCTCGCGCATCTGCTTCACCAGCTCGGCCGGAGCTATATCCTGAGGCAGATTCGATGCGTAGCTGAAAGCCTCGCCCAGAATCGAATCATTGGTGGCGAAGATTATGTACGACTTGAAGCGGGGAGCGTCCCAGCGGTAGTTGTCGCGGTTGCGGCGGAAGAATTCCTCGAGCTGCTCCTTGTCCTCGGCAGCGCGCTTCCATACATTGCGGTTGGAGATCTCGAACAGCAGGATGCCGTCGCGGTATTCGTTGACAAGGTTGCGGTATTCCGGATTATCCTCGGCCAGATCCTCGCGGGCCTGTTCGCGGGTCTTCTCGGCCATGAACTGCAGGGCGCCGTAGCGGATATAATCCATTACATTGTCGGTGCCGCGGACTGCTGCCGACGTGGTGGCGGCTATGACCTCGCCGAGAGTGAATTTCTTGCCGGCTACCTCTACTATCGGGAGCTTCGATTTGCCGAGCTCAGCCACAAGTGTCGAATCATATACCGAGCCGTATTTCTCGACCAGCGGACGCACCTTCTCGAAGTTCTTGTCGATCAGGTGAGCGTTGTACTTGGCCATCATGCGGTTGGTGTACGCGTTGCGGGGTTCGTCGCCGCGCGTGTCGTTGGTGATGGTGTTCTTGAGTTTCTCGCGGTTATCCTCGAACGAGCCTATGCCGCGGGCATCCGATTTGTGGATGATGTGCCAGCCGAAGCGGGTTCTGAACGGCTGCGACACGGCGCCGACGGGCAGTGCGAAAGCCACCGAGTCGAATTCGGCCACCGTCACGCCCGAGCCAAGCCATCCGAGGCTGCCGCCGCGTGTGGCCGAGCCTGGATCCTGCGACAGACGTCCGGCAAGTTCGGCGAACTGCGAGGGGTCAGCCGAGACTACGGTATATATCGAATCGATCAGAGCCTTCTGTGCCACGGCCGTCGAATCTTCCGGCCCCGGTGCCGCCATGCGCAGGATATGCTCTACGAGCACTTCGCCGCGGGCAGGCTCGCGCTTCTCCACACGGATTATGTGCACGCCGTAGCCCGAATTGATCACAGGCGATATTTCGCCGACGGCGGTTGCGTAGGCCGCTTCCTCGAAAGGCCACGGATAGCGGCCCGGAAGAACCGTACCCATCAGGCCGCCTCGCACGGCCGACGGCTTGTCGATGGAGTTTTCTGCGGCCGCAGCCTCGAAGGTAGTCTTGCCTTCGATTATTGCCGTGCGCACCGAGTCAAGCTTGGCATTGTCGCCGTCATACATCATGATATGGCTCACAAGCAGTTCGTTCGACATATGCTCGTAGGCCTGGCGCAACAGCGAGTCCTCCACTGCGGCGTCGATCATATAAGGTGCCGCAAGTTCACTGCGGAACTGGTTGAATTCCTTCAGAAACGCTTCTGTAGTGTCGATTCCGGCAGCCTCGGCGTCGGCCACCTTGAGCTTGTAGTCGACAAACATCTTCACATAGTCGTCGAGCGACTGCGGCTGCACCTGCTGCGACATGTTTTTATGGTACAGATACTCGAATTCGCTCAGACGCACGTCCTTGCCGGCTACGTTCATCAGAACGGGATCTGTCGGTTGCGCCGCCCACACGGCTGCCAGGGACAGGCCCACTACGCCGACGGCCAGAAATTGCTTTTTCATGCTTGGTATATCGTGAATAGTCGGTTAAAACAAATCAATACAAATGTTATAACGACATATTTGCCGGTTTATTATTTTTAAGGTGTGATTTTTTGGGCGCACACACCCCGGCCCTGCTTGGAACCGGCAGCCTGTGCGCCCGTATTTCTCAGCGCTGGCCCGACGAATAGTTGGGGGCTTCGCTCGTGATGGCCACGTCGTGCGGATGGCTTTCGGCCACACCCGCGTTGGTGATGCGGGTGAAGCGTGCGTGGTGCAGATCCTCGATGGTCGGGGCGCCGCAATAGCCCATGCCGGCGCGCAGGCCGCCCAGCATCTGATACACGACCTCGTAGAGCGATCCCTTGTAGGGAACACGGGCCGCGATACCTTCAGGCACAAGCTTCTTGGAGTCATTCTCCCCGCCCTGGAAGTAGCGGTCCTTCGAACCCTTTTCCATAGCTTCGAGCGAGCCCATGCCGCGGTAGGTCTTGTACTTGCGGCCGTTGAATATGATGGTGTCGCCGGGCGACTCCTCCACGCCGGCCAGCATGCCGCCAAGCATCACGGAATGTGCGCCCGCCGCAAGAGCCTTTACTATATCGCCCGAATAGCGGATACCGCCATCGGCTATCAGTGGCACATCGTAGCTCTCGAGAGCCTTCGCCACGTCGTAGACTGCCGTCAGCTGCGGCACGCCCACACCGGCGATAATGCGCGTGGTGCATATCGACCCGGGACCTATGCCCACCTTGACGCCGTCGGCGCCGTTGTCGGCCAGGAACTTGGCAGCGTCGCCCGTAGCAATATTGCCTACAACCACGTCAATCTGCGGAAAAGCCTCCTTTACGGCCTTGAGCACGCCCACCACGCCGCGCGAATGGCCGTGCGCGGTGTCGATCACCAGCGCGTCGGCTCCGGCCTCGACAAGTGCCTGGGCGCGCACCATCGAGTCGGGTGTCACACCGATGCCGGCGGCCACGCGAAGCCGTCCGAGACGGTCCTTGCACGCGAAAGGCTTGTCCTTGGCCTTGGTGATGTCCTTATACGTGACCAGACCGACGAGCTTGCCGGCGGCGTCGACCACAGGAAGCTTCTCGATCTTGTGCTGCTGCAGGATATGGGCCGCTTCCTCGAGATTGGTACTTTGGGAAGTCGACACAAGATTCTCGCTGGTCATCACTCCGTCGATCGGCCGGTTGAGATCGGTCTCGAAGCGCAGATCGCGGTTGGTCACGATGCCCACCAGATAGCCCTCGTCGTCGACTACGGGAATGCCTCCGATGTGATATTCCTCCATCATCTTCAGAGCCTGCCCCACTGTGGCGCCGCGGCGAATGGTGACAGGATCGTAGATCATACCGTTCTCGGCACGCTTCACGGCGTGTACCTGGCGCGCCTGCTCGGCGATGGGCATATTCTTGTGGATCACGCCCAGGCCGCCCTCGCGGGCTATGGCAATGGCCATCTGGGCCTCGGTCACCGTATCCATCGCGGCCGAGACTATAGGCACATTGAGAGTTATATTACGTGAAAAGCGGGTGGAAAGACTGACTTCGCGCGGAAGTACTTCGGAATAAGCCGGGATGAGCAGGACATCGTCAAACGTGAGTCCGTCCATAGCCACTCGGTCTGCAATAAAAGACGCCATATGTTGCTGTATTTTTTATTGCATGCAAAGTTAATAAAAATTTTTGACAGAAAACGCAGCTCCGCCAAAAAAATTGCACGAACCCGCCGGAAGTACTCGGAGACCGGCGCGGCCTTACCGCTCTTCCAGATACCACCCGTAGAGGCGCGCGATGCCGTCGCGCAGCTCCACGCGGTGGCGCCAGCCGAGTGAGTGCAGCTTGCTCACGTCGCACAGCTTGCGCATCGTGCCGTCGGGCTTCGATGCGTCCCAGCGGATCTCACCGGTGTATCCCACTTCGTCCTTTATCATGTCGGCCACCTGCGCTATGGTGTGCTCGATGCCGGTGCCTATGTTGATGTGGGTGTTGCGGATCTCGCGGCCGGGATTCGGGCCGATGATGTCGGCGAACGACACGTTGAGCAGCATGTGCACCGATGCGTCGGCCATGTCCTCGCTCCACAGGAATTCGCGCAGAGGTGTGCCCGAGCCCCACAGGTCGAGGTGGTCGGCATGGATGCCGAACGGTGCCAGCGCCGCGGCGAAGTCTTCCAGCGTGGCCGCAGACGCGTCGAAATCCTTCAGCGGCAGCCGTGTCAGGTCTTTGCGCAGGCCTTCGGTGTCGCCATTGGCCAGAAGCTTCGCCAGATGCATCTTGCGCATCATGGCCGGCAGCACATGGCTGTTCACCAGATCGAAATTATCGCGCGGGCCGTAAAGATTGGTCGGCATCACCGCTATATAATCGGTGCCGTACTGCAGATTGAGCGACTCGCACAGTTTCAGACCGGCGATCTTGGCTATCGCATACGGCTCGTTGGTATATTCGAGGGGCGACGTCAGCAGGGCGTCCTCCGGAATCGGCTGTGGTGCCTCGCGCGGATAGATGCACGTCGATCCCAGAAACAGAAGCTTGCGCACGCCGTGGCGCCAGGCACTCCCGATCACGTTCTGCTGTATCTGCAGGTTCTGGAAAATGAAATCCGCGCGGTAGATGCTGTTGGCCATGATGCCGCCCACATGGGCCGCGGCCAGCACCACCATTTCGGGCTGCTCGCGGTCGAAGAAGCGGTCCACTGCCACCGGGTCGAGCAGATCCAGTTCGGCATGCGTGCGGCCGATGACATTCGTATAGCCGCGCTCCTGCAGATTGCGCATGATAGCCGAGCCTACCAGGCCGCGGTGCCCGGCCACATATATTTTCGTGTCCTTGGGGGTCATATGATCGGACAGTCTTTTTTGATCAGCTCCACGTCGGAGTCGACCATGATCTCGACAAGACGCTCAAAACTCGTCGCACGCGGATTCCATCCCAGCTGTTCGCGCGCCTTGGCCGGATTGCCGAGCAGTTCCTCCACATCGGCCGGGCGGAAAAAGCGCGGGTCTACTTCCACCAGCACGCGGCCCGTAGCCTCGTCGATACCCTTCTCCTCGAGTCCGCTTCCTTCCCAGCGAAGATTGATGCCCACCCGGGCGAATGCCAGCGTCGTGAACTCGCGCACCGAGTGATATTCGCCCGTGGCTATCACAAAGTCGTCCGGCTGGGGTTGCTGCAGTATCAGCCACATGCATTCGACATAGTCGCGGGCGTAGCCCCAGTCGCGCTTGGCGTTCAGGTTGCCAAGATACAGCTTCTCCTGCTTTCCCGCCGCGATGCGGGCCGCCGCCAGAGTGATCTTGCGGGTTACGAAGTTCTCGCCGCGGCGCTCCGATTCGTGGTTGAACAGGATGCCGTTGGCCGTGAACATCCCGTAGCTCTCACGGTAATTCTTCATTATCCAGAAAGCGTAGAGCTTGGCCACCGAGTACGGCGAGCGTGGATGTAAGGGCGTCTTCTCCGTCTGGGGCACTTCCTGCACCTGGCCGAAAAGCTCGCTGGTCGACGCCTGATAGATGCGGCACGTCTTTTCCATGCCGAGGATGCGTACGGCCTCGAGCAGCCGCAGCACGCCGATGGCATTCGTGTCGGCCGTGTATTCGGGCACGTCGAACGACACCTTCACATGGCTCTGCGCCGCAAGGTTATATATCTCGTCGGGCCGCACCTCACCTATGATGCGTATCAGCGACGACGAATCGGTCATGTCGCCGTAGTGCAGGTTGAGCAGACGGCGGCGATGCATGTCGCGCACCCATTCGTCAAGATAGAGGTGCTCAATACGGCCCGTGTTGAACGACGAGCTGCGACGGATGATACCGTGCACCTCGTAGCCCTTTTCGAGCAGAAATTCAGCCAGAAACGATCCGTCCTGGCCCGTTATACCGGTTATGAGAGCTGTTGGCATAAGTTCTGTATGATATAGTCAAATGAATCGATTACTTTGTCAGGGCGCCACTCGGGCGCTGTCTCGTCCATCGGCGGCTGCCGGTGCGTGTTCCCGCCCCGGTCGGCCAGCATTATCGCCGTCCATCCGAGCCGGCGCGGCCAACGGAAATCCTTGGCTACGTTGTCGCCCACATACACCCATCCGCTGTGGCGCTGCTCGCGCATCATCGCGGTTATGAACGGCATCGGGGTCGTCTTGTCGAAGCCGATAGCCTCGCTGATGATGATGTGTCCCGGATCGAACCACTCCGTCAGCCCCAGGGCATCGATCTTAGCCTGCTGGCCCCGCAGCCGTCCGTCGGTGATGATGTACAGCGGCACGTCGGGACGCCGCTCGCGCAGCGTGTCGAGCATGCGCCGGGCGTCTTCGCGCAGCGGCAGCGATGCCGGAGTCGTGGCGCGGTAGATGTCGAGGAATGTGTCGATGTCCAGGCGTCCCCCGAGCCGGCCGCCGGCGCACAGCCCGTCGTATGGGTTAGGCCCCGAAAGCATGTCAGCCTCCAGCTGCGCCGGATCCGCGCCGAACATCGCCCCGGCCCGTTCCGCGACATTCGCTATGCAGGCGCGGCAGTAGTCGCGCTCGCTGTACAGTGTGTCGTCAAGATCGAAGGCCAGAGCTTTCATATTCGTTCAGGGTTACGTTACTTGGTGCCCGTGAGCAGCAGCGACAGAGTCCGCGAAGGCTGAAGAAGCTTCATCACGCCCAGCACGCAGGCTATGATACATGCGGCCCAGAAGGCTGAGAATATAACCATCGGCACGAACGAAAGGTTCAGTCCGACAAGCGTCGGCCGGAACACGCCGCCCATCGGGAACAGGAAGAAGTAGTGCAGCAGGTAGATGCCCAGGCTCTGCTTGCCCAGATACTCCCACACCGAGGCCGCATTGCGGGCCACCGCACCGGCATTCTCCGCGAATGCCCGCGCAGCCCAAGCCTCGAACACCGCCAGGGCGATCACCGTCAGCGATATATGCAGCAGAGCGTTCAGCGCGATCAGCGACAGCCCCTCCAGAGCGAATTCCCACGGCCAGCAGCACATGTACAGGCACACGCCGAACACCACCATCGCCACCGTCTGGCACAGCGAGCTGTGCACCGCCGACATGAATCCGTCGCGGTAGCGGCGCGCCAGCACGCCGAACATGAACGCCGGGAAGAACGACGCTGCCAGCTCAAGGCTCACATACCCCGACACATCCGCCGGGAGTATGTACAGATACAGCGCCAGAAGCACGATCCATGCCGACAGAGCCACACCGCACGAGGCGTACACGTTAGCACACCGGTCAAGCAGCGGAGTCAGCGCCGCATATATGAGGATGATCTCGAACAATACAAGCGTGAACCAGTAGCCGTTCTTCCACGTGTTGGCCCACAGGGCGCTGAACGTCGACTCCAGCGGCGATTCAAGGCCCGAATGCGGAAAATAAAACACCCATATCGAGCTGACCGCCACCATCGGCAGCAGCAGCCGCAGTGCACGCGACCCAAGAGCCGGCCGCACGACACGTCCGTCGGCCAATTTATAGGTGAACCAGCCGCTTATGAAGAAGAAAAGCGGCATATGGATATGTTCGATAAACTTGAAAAGCGCCGTGCGGTCGACCTCACGGACGCACATGGTGATTACATGCCCCATCACCACAAGAAATATTGCCACGCCTTTGAGCATGTCAAAATACCTGAGTCGGGGCTTTACAGCTGTTGACATAGATTTTTGTGAATTGTTTAAGGATTAGTCCGACAAAGTTACAAAATCCCCCCCTAATATCCAAACCCCCCCCCCCAACACAAGCCACACAAGCCACACGCCCCTCCCCAAAAACGCTCTGCAAAGCAGAGGGCGCTGCCCTCCCCGCCTGCGCCTACCAAAAAGCCATGAAAGAAAAGCACCCGCCCCGTGTGCATCTCCGCCCAGATGGTTTAATTGTTATCGCAATAGGAATTCTTACCCATGCGGCACACTCCGGCCCGGGAGTCATAGATCCGCATGACCTGCGCACGCGCGACGCCTCCATCTCTTACATACAGCCTTATGATATAATCGCGGCCATAATTCCCGTCAAACGGAAACCGGTACTTCTCCGGCAGCTCGTCAAGACGCCCTTCCTTAAGCAATTGAAACGGCATCGACTGTCTTATCGGTGTCAGTTCAAGATATAGGGTGAGCGAGTCCGTGTATAAAAGAGCCTTGTGCTGCCGCCCCCCATCCCTGAAATCTATGTCATAGCCCAAAGTATCAGTCCTGGTATACATCACGTAATTGGGGCCTCCCCCGGTGTATCCCGTCGTTATGATACCGCTGACCGTATCCGTGTCTTTCACAAAATCTTTAAGCCTGTAGAATTCAGGCAGCCCGTAGCGCCTGTATCTGCCTTGAAAAAGACTCTCTCCATAATGTTCACCGATGAATTTTTCAATCTCAAAATCGAAATATTCCACAGGTACTTTTCCCGTCACCGGTATCTCCTCGAACTGTGGCACAGGCCAGTCATCTCCGATTATCTTGTATCGCAGGCCGGGGTCAGCAGTGGCCGCTCCGGCAGCCTCAGGCGATTGGGCGCCTGCGGTTCCGCAGCCTGCCCCATACGCTCGTCCGGGGCCACAGCACATCAGCAATGCGGCCACGATGATGAATATATCAGTTCTATATAGAGTACGCATAAATGTCTGATTTGAAATAACACATGTTGCAATCCGGACTCACCATCTTATCGAACTCACGTCGAATAATTGCCTCTTCGCCGTCAGGACTCTGAAAGCCCCCTCTTCATACAGAATCTTTATGACAAAGTATGAATATGTCGCACGTGCATCCTCCGGCACCTGGATTCTGTCGGCCAAAGCCTCCCGCACAAACCTCCGTTCATTGCCGTAAGGCAGATACCCGCATTGCGTATTATGCGTGGGTCCCTCGACATCATCGAACTTGACTCTGTCGACGCTGCTCCACACATAGTAGAACGGAAACGTGCCGAAATATCCCTCCGAAAAGCACCCGTAAATCGTATCTGTCTCCAACGTTTTCAGAAGAGTCAGACGCCTTTCGTCATTCAGCCTGCCATCGAGCAATACGCTGTCCGTATATTCCTGTTCACGCATCTCCTTTCGGATAACATCCCCCAGCGCGTAGCCGCGCTCATTCAGAGGTCGTGCATCCTGCCCGTACGCAGGTATTGCCACGCTGCATAGCATCAGCAGTATAAATACATACTCTTTCATCGCCGGAATATATTCATAAAAGTCAATACCACTTTTTATCCATTCGGCATTACTACCTACGGTGCTGTTTTTTACGCACCTCGTAGATCCGTGCGCGCGAATCGTAGATGCGCATCACCTGCGCACGCCGGACGATATTATCTTTGACGTACAGCTTTACGATGTAGTCGCTCCCGCCAGGCTCTACATACGGAACCCAATATTTCTCAGGCAGGTAGGCAAGGCTGTCGCTCAGCAAAAGACGATATGGCTCCGAACCGACAAGCGGAAACACTTTGAAAATTACAGTGGAGCTGTCGGTCCTTACCACGTCATTCCCCATGCTGCTATAGCGTGAGCCGGCGTAACCGTGATCATAATCCAGCCGGTCTATTTTATTTGTAAAGACATACATCACCTGGTAGTACTTCCAGTAAGGAGTCGAGACAATTCCGACAATCGTATCCGTCGGACGTGTCATTTCTGAAAGCCGGTAGAATTCCGGAAGCCCGTAGCGCTTAAACCGTTCGGCGAACAGACGCTCCCCGTATTGCTCGTATATGAAGCTGTCGAGTTCGAAGTCGAAGATCTCCAGCGGCTTCTCTCCACGTATCGGAATTTCATAAAATCTTGGCCTTTCCACTTCCGGGCCGATCGTCTTCTCAAAAGGCTCCTTTTTGGGGGGCTTGTGCGTGGAACTGTCTTGAGCCTCCTCGGCATCATTGGCCGAAATAGCATCCGCTGTGCGCCCGCTGTGATCGCGGCACTGCAGACTGACTGCCATTAACATCGCCGCAAGCATTATCCATATCTTTCTCATGTCGCCCTGATCTAATCAAATATAATCATGGATATATCAGCCATATGTCTTTTTGAATCGAGGATCCTTACCTTTCCGCCCTCATACACGATCCTCACTACGAAGATCGGGAATCCTTCACTTGGATCCGGTACCTCTAAGCCTAAAAAGACCCTACGCACATATTCGGTCTTGTCTTGGTGCGGGTAAAAACACCCGCTCGAATCATGCCCCGGTGCTTCTATAACTGAGAGACTTATCTCATCGACCGAACTCCATAATTCATAATAAGGGACGCTATAAAACGAACAGACACCGAATAATCCATAAATCGTATCGGTTGGCATAACCCTCAGAAGAGTCATTCGCCTTATATCGCCGATTCTATCTTCCGCATAACGGCCAGGCCTGAATTTTTTATTCCGCATTTCTGTGGAAATCATCTCTGCCATAACATAGCCTTCCTTTCCAAGCGGCCGTCCCGCCTGCCCGTAAGCCGACATACTTCCGGCCATAACCATCATTATCAATATTATCCGTATTATCCTCATAGCGATTTAATAAAATGGCTGATCAAATCTATATATTGTATCACTCCGCTCCGTATTTCTGATTGAAAAATTGGTCGCGTAATGCCATAAGACGTGCATAAATTTCTTGATAAGCGCCGTATATGGCTGCCGTCCTGGCTGACTCAAAATCGGGGAAGTTCAGCAGCATGTCAGTGCTTACCTGGCCGTCATGACCTTCTCTGATGATTTCGGCCATGGCACGGAAATTGTCAAGATATCTGTCGGCCATCTGTTGCGACAGATATTTATTGTTTTCTCTCATCCAGGCGGCAAGATAAGGCAACCGTTCCGTTCTTATTGCAGGCCCTGTCAAGTCGGTCTGTTCTACAAATACTGCCCTGGCCATCGGATTGTCCCTAAAGTTGTTGTCGGCCGGAAGGAGCTGAATGCCGGTCTGCGACATATCCGTTACTGTCAGCAGAAAACGCAGCATCTGACTCTCTGCGGCATTCAGTTCGACAGTTTCTCCGTCGGCGTGCTCCTCGAGTCTGTCAATCATTGCCGGAAAGTCCCCGACATCGAGCCCTGCGAGCTTCAGTTCCTGCATCCGCGTGTCGTCGTAAGCGACAATATTGTTGGCCAGTCCAAGCGACAGCATATCATCATTGTCGGCCGCCGCTGCACTAACGGTCGCCATTGCAAATACTATTGCGTAAAAAGATGTTCTCATAGCGTGTCGTATTTCGCTTTCAGAAACTCGGAGTTGAGCTTTCTGATTATTGTGATGGCAGGAAGATAGTGCGACGAGTCAGCGGATGCGCAATAATAATAGCTGCCACCGTCAATACGTCCGATAAGTGGGTGCTCACCCATCATAGTGACATATGCGTCGTACATTGCATCACTGAAATACCGGCGATTGGCCCTGTACCATTTTACCACGTTCGCCACCTCGCGGCCCTCGACATATTCGCTCTGTCCATATATTGTGTAACCTCCGCCATGCAGCAGGTGCAAGTCGCCGACCGATTGCATGAAACTCACTGCCAGTATTTCAGCAGAATCGAGCACCACGTAGCAATCAGCATCCGCAGCCCTCCCGCCCATGCGTTCGACTATACTGTCAGCCTCGGCAAGTGTCGCGGCCTGCGCCGCGTACGCACACGTTATCGCGGCAACGATCAAAGCCGCCGCACGCATCTTGACGCTCAACCTCTGAATATAATGACATTGAGCCATATAAATGGCTAAAGCCGGTTTGCGCAAGGTTTTCATGGTCAGTTCAGGATCGGATTATATTCAACATCCAAATTTACAACCGATTCTTCTGAATATTGGATACAGTACTCTTAATAGTATCCTGATTTTGCTGTCCGTTCAGATATGCTTCAAACTTCTCAATAACCTTTCCAAATATTGATGTCCTCCTCAGGTTTACCGGCCATCAAGGAGTCGACAATCGGATAGACGAAATGCTCATAGCTCTCATGATAAGTCTTGTAAATAGGACTTAAGGAATCCAGCCTTGCGCCATATCTTTCCAATAGATAATACGTCGGCATATCAATTTTTATGTACGTCGAATCATAAACAATTGCCTTATCATCACATATGACTCCCATTTCAGGTACGTTTTGAAAATCGTTCGGGTGCAATTTGCCATCACGTCTTACAATCAATAAAGAATCTGACCAGCCATGGCTTTCGACATTCCACAACCATTGCAAATCATATGGATACTTATAAAAATACTTCTGCTTGATACCCTCATTATCTACAAGAATTATATTAAGTTGATTACCATATATATTATTATGATCAAAATACCATAGAACAGAAAGCATAGGCTTTCTATAATATGGGACTATATGATATACTATTGCATTTTCTTTAGCGTATTGTTTAACAAGTATATTTGTTAACTTATAGCACTCTGTATTCTTCCAGTTTCCATCAAGCCAGCCAGTTCCTATTAATACAAAATTCAACTCTTCTGAATTTGAGATCACATCATCTCTCTCGGCTATAATCTGCTGACTGTTTATACCGAAAATCGACAATATGATAAACACTAAAATAAATGCAAGACTCTTTTTCATTCTACTCCAAGAATTCTGTTAAGTTCCTTTATTGATACCGTTTCAATAATTGTATTTCTATAATAAAACGTTATTTCTTTATTTCTACCACCCACAAGAAGGGTAGTGCCTTGATAATTCTTATCACGCATTAGTATGTCATAGTTAAATACTTCCGTTCATGACTATCTGCCGCCGTGAACCGCACCGTCAGCGCGTCGTAGTAGCGCGCCGTGTTGTCGTAGTAGCCCAGGCCCGCGTGGTTGATCCACCGGTTGCCGATATGCAGCATGTCTTCCGCCGCAAGTCGCCGTTCCTCAGCCGTCAATATCCTGTGGCTGCAGCTCCCGACAAACACCGAAAGCAGTAATAGAACTACCACCAACAACCGGCCCATTTTCATTCTTTCACTTACATATCAGCGCATTACTTTATGAATTTCATAACTTGCGAACCTTTGTCTGATTTTGCAGTGACTATATAAAGTCCGGCTTCGAGTTCCGACATCGGCAGCGACCCTCCCGCGGAGAGTTCTTCGAAAACAATCACGCAACCATCGAGAGCATAGACAGTTACACAAGCGTCTTCAAGGGCGATAATACCTCCGTCTCTCAGAGCTATGATGTGCGCATTACCCGTTGATACAGCATCGGTAATGCCCCCGGGCTTCTTCGAGCCCTCATAGTTCACAGGCACGATGCCGTAACCTGTCACTCCCGGGTATACTACCTCTACAACAGGCTTCTCCACCCCGAGCTTTATGCGCTTGATGCCGCTGCGGTGGAGCGGATTCTCCGGATCATATTCCTCAGCCCAGTTAAGCGTGGATGATGCAAATTCCTCGGCAGTGGGCGCCCGATAGCACCAGTACATGTAGTCGCCCTTCTCGTCGATTGCAAGCTGAGTGATTCCGGCGGGTTCTCCCGATCCCATACGTTCGAATTTTACCGGAGAGCCGTCGATCATCTCGGGGTTGAGATTAGCAAATTCACGTTCATGTACATATTCACTTCTATTCAACACATCTTCTAACTTGAAACGATACAGGCCACATGGATACTCATATTTATTATATGCACCTGGATGTTCAACATACATATACACATAGCTGTATTTAGTGTCGATATTAAAAGTACTATGCGCGAATTGCTCTTGCCCGTCAAGATAGGTCATCAGGCCATCCTTGACGCCCTGGTTTCGGTCACTTGTACCGATATTCTTTTCAGTAAACGAAATCAGCCCGCGACCTCCCATTTTTATACCAAGCCAGTAGCGGGGTGACGTCCTGTCGGCTGTCACCATGTCGGGAGTGATGACAAGACCTGCCATTACCGTGCCATACGAAATTCCCATATTATAGTTCGGCATCCATGCGTAATCCATCCACGAGGGATAATCCTGCGTCACGGTGACGCGGTCGTATGTGATCTTGCGGATACTTCGCGAGCGGTTGTAGACATATAGGTCAGATCCGTATACACACAGTCCGCGCGGATCAAAAACCTCATGGTTCCCTTTATTGTCGAAAAGAGTGCGCTTGACGAGGTTGCCGCCCGACGTGGTGACATAGAACAGCTGACCGTCGCCACCGGTTTCCCAATCAGGAAAGTAGCCGAATTTTTCGCCCGCGCATGCTCCGTAGATGCGCCCCCCGAAACGAACGAGCTGAAATGTGTGCTGTAAGCCCAGGTCATACTCATCTGTCTGGCCGTCGGCATAGACACAGTGCAGACTGCCGTCGTCGCCCGCGAAGTAAAGACCGTCTGGCATGTTACAGGGTTCGCCCGACTTGAGATCGGCATCGCCGACAATATTGAGATCTTTCCAGCCCTCGGCATGCTTGTACGCTTCAACACGCGATGCGGGCACCGTCACGGTCAGGCCTTCCGTACCGGCGAATACGCTTTCCTCGACAGGCGGTGGGTTGTAGGCCCGCACGGTCAGATGCTTCAGAGCCGTTCCGGCTAAACTTCTGTACTCGAGCATCGCAAGGCTGTTGCCAAGATCAAGCGATTCAAGTTTCGTACAGCCTCGGAAGGCATCCCGGCCTATCACGGTGACATTCTCCGGCAGATTCACTTTAGTCAGATTAAGACAGTAATTCACTATGGCCACCGGCACTTCCGGGTCCGTTATCGTCAGCTCGGTCAGCTTGGGACACGCGGCGGCCACATTGGTGCCCCCGGTCTTGCCGATTGTCAGGCGGGTGATTCCCGAACGTGCAAGCGAGTACGTGCCCCAGTAAGTGCACCGGGGGAAGTCAACCGCGGCGAGATTCTCGGCCGCATAAAGCGCATACGGCTCGACGGACGTAAAATCGCCCTTTAGCGACGTCGCCGGATGAGCGCAGGCATACTCCACAAGGGTTTTGCCGTCCTTCGAAGATATGTATGAACCGTCGGAAGCCGATGCATAGGCTTTATTGCCGGGATCGACACTGAAACGTGATATGGAACTGAATCCCATGAACGCACCGGGGCCTATATGGGTCACTCCGGCCGGAATGGCAACCTCCGTAAGGCCGGGATTCGACGAAAAAGCTTCCGACCCGATATATTCAAGTGAGGCCGGGAATTCCAGCTTTCCGCTCAGTTCTGCCTCGAAAAATGCGTTGTTGCCAATGGTAGTCAGTGTCGGCGGAAAATTGATTTCCTGCAGAGCTGTCATGCCGAATGCATCATTGCCGATCTCGGTCACGGCGTTGCCAAGAGTCACCTTGTGTAGCTTAGCGGAACCGTTAAAGAGTGAAGGTGAAACAATGGTGATACTCTCGGGAAGTGTCATTTCCTCCAGACCGGTATTGCCGAATGCAAATGATCCGATGTTGGCAGGCTGATTGGTGAAGGTCACGGACTTCAGATTGGGGTTACCGTAGAAGAAATAGTCCGGTATCGACAGGAACGATCCGCCGACAGTTACAGATTCAAGATTAGTCAGTTCGCAGAACGGAGACCTGTTGTCAGAGGAGGCCTCAAACTGACGGTTTATTACGACTGACTTTACGGCCGGCATAAAACGGAATCCTTTCAAGGAAGCCATATTGATCGGCTCGGGTCCGTCATCGAAAATGATGCTTTCGAGAGCAGTGCAGCCATAAAAGGCATCACCTACATAAGTTACCGAACCGGGTATGGTAATGGTTTTAAGGGCCGTGCACCGATCCAGTGCACCGGATTCGAGACATTTAAGGTCAGGCGGTAGAATCACGCTTATAAGTTTCGTACACCTTTCCATAGCGTTCATACCCACACTGATGCCTGCTGATATTGTGATGGACGTAATATCTGTGCATCGAAAAGCTGTGTATAGATCTGTCACCTTGTAAGTCTTGCCGTTATAGGTAATGGTTGACGGGATGAAGATATCGCCGGTGTACGACTCCGGCGGGATGCCGTTCTCGCATACTGTTGGCTTGCCACCTACTTTTGTCCAGTAGACCTGTGCTTCCGAATCGTTAAGCAGCCGATATACGATGCCATTATCCACTATACAGGTCGCGGCGGAAGCGTGGATGCATAGACTCATGAGTACAGCTACGGCAGCCGCCATTTTTAATCCCGAATTCATTACTTTAGAATATTTCATGGTATTTTTCAGTTGTTTGCGGTTATATGGTTCATTTTTCTGTCATGCGCAAATATACAACTTTTTTTCATTTCTCAAAACATTTATTAAAAATTATTCGATCCAGCATATTTTTTTAACATTTGACTCATAAACTTTAGTTCCTTTCTCATGCCGCCACGATTTATGTTTCAATATTTTTACTTTCATTCATCCATTCAAACGTGAGACTCACACAAGGTGCTGAAATGTTAAAAATGCCACAAATTCAAAACTTTTTCGCAATAATATTTGCATTATTAAAAGTTATATTGTAATTTTGCAACGCAATTCAAAACCCTCACTTCACTCTAATCTAAAAAAACAAAAACTCTCTCACCCCTTACCCCTTACCCCTTACCTAAATCCGCCTATGAAACAAAACCGAGTTAATTTTCACGAGTAACTAACCATTTAATCTATAGGAGACTGCTACTACTTAACACACCATTATCCCGAAATCGACAAAACACACCAAGCTCAAGCTATAACCTTATCATAGCCTATTGACAATTTAAAACCTTTTATCAATGAAAAATCCCCACTATAGGAATCTACGCCTCGACTCGGCGCGAGCGATAAAGCGCCACCAGGCAGCCGGCCGTAAGCACGGCGCTTACCAGCGGAAAGACCCACGGCGCCACACCGGCCGAACCG
Source organism: uncultured Porphyromonadaceae bacterium (assembly GCA_902470475.1). GTDB lineage: Bacteria > Bacteroidota > Bacteroidia > Bacteroidales > Muribaculaceae > CAG-873. The sequence goes on from CABRGT010000013.1 coordinate 27,539, forward strand.
ATCTGCGGATCGCCCGAGCCGGTAAGGTACGTCAGGAGTACGTACATCACGTTGTTGAAGGCATGGGCGGCCACTGCCAGCCACACCGATCCGCTCCACAGCAACAGGTAGCCGAAGAACGCTCCCAGAAGCACGCGCGGCAGAAAACCGAAAAACTGAAAATGCACCGCACTGAACACTATGGCGGCCAGCCACACGGCCATCCCGGGCGACATACGCGTCGACTGAAGCAGCCGCTGGAGCGCCCCGCGGAAAAGCAGTTCCTCGGCAAAACCTGCAAAAAGTCCGATAATCAGTATGTTCATGATCAGATTGCCGATCGTGTGCGGTCCCATCATGAACTGAATCGACCCCGCAGCGTTCTCCTCCATCTGCCGCAGCATCTGCTCGAGAGGCCTGAGCGGCTCGGGGAAAGTGACCGAGGCATTCAGTTCGATGATATAGCTCATGGCCGGCATCGACACAATCATGGCGGCCAGAGCCCAGAACAGCATCCGGCCCGACGGACGGCTGTCGACGGCAAGCAGCCCGCCCGGATTGCGCGTCACGATCATGGCCGTGGCCACCGCCGGAAGCACAAGCATCACGACATCCTGCACCACCGCCCCGATCCGGAGCATGGCCAGCTGACGGCCTGCGCCGCCTATCTGAAGCAACAGTCCGCTGACGAGAGCAGTGACTATCGCTCCCAGCAGGAAGCAGAGGAAGAGAAGCACGAGGCGCCGACCGGGCGATACATGAAATTTAACAGTACTCATGGCGTGATTATCAATTGTTTGAAATATAAAACCGTTAGTAACGGATCAACCGTCGATATGCAGATAGAAGTCGCGGGTGAGCGCCGCGTAATCGGCCGTCGGACGCCCCGAACGGTCGCGGATCGTAAGCTCGGAGCGGCGGCAGGGCGTCGGTGCAAATGTAAATTCGGCCATCACACGCGCCGCAGGCTTACCCTCAGTGGTGGACACCGAGCAGATGCGCGCCGGATTGAGCCGGGCGAATGTGGCGCATTCCTCCACCGCGTCGAGCATCTCGGCCGGGAAAATCAGAGCCACCCTGCCCTCGCGACTGAGATGTGCGGATGCAAATTCCACAGCTGTAAGCGGCGACAGCGCCGCCGCATGGCGCGCGGCTGCCCGGCTCGCCTCAGGAGCTTTCTCTCCCGTAAGAAAAAAAGGCGGATTGCATACTATCAGATCCGCGCGGCCGAGCGGCGCACCGGCGAAGTCCGCCGCAACCACACTGCATCGTGAAGCCCACGGCGACACATTGATGTTGTGCTCGAGATCTTTGACAGCATTGGTATCATTTTCAACAAAATGCACTCTGGCGGCAGCAAAACGTTGGCAGACCATCAGACCGATAAGACCGCACCCCGCACCGATGTCGAAAACCTCGCGGGGCCACATGCCGCAGCCGGCCCACGCGCCGAGCAGCACGCCGTCCGTACCGATTTTCATGCCGCACCGACGGTCGGTCAGGCCGAACTGCCTGAATCTGAATGTCGGATTTAAGTCGGCATGGTCCACGGCTTTAAGATCAGACTGTTAGAACTCGCTCGTAAAGTGGAAGCGGATGTCGGGAAAATCGGCCCGCGCCATCTGAAGCACGTAATTGGAATCGGCCAGGAAGACGTCGCGCCCCTCGCGGTCGACAGCCATGAACTGGTGCTTGCGACGCTTGAAATTCTCCATCGCGGCCTCGTTGTCGCTCTCGATCCAGCATGCCTTGTAGAGCGAGATCGGCTCCCAGCGGCACTGCGCGCCGTACTCGTGGAGCAGGCGGTACTGGATGACCTCGAACTGCAGCTGGCCGACCGTGCCGATGATCTTGCGGCCGTTGAACTGGTTGACGAACATCTGGGCCACACCCTCGTCCATAAGCTGCTGGATGCCCTTTTCGAGCTGTTTCGATTTCATCGGATCGGTGTTCTCGATATACTTGAACATCTCGGGCGAGAAACTGGGAAGCCCCTTGAAATGGATCTCCTCGCCTTCGGTGAGTGTGTCGCCGATCTTGAATGTGCCCGTGTCGGGAATGCCGACGATGTCGCCGGGCCAGGCCTCGTCGACGATGCTCTTCTTCTGGGCCATGAACGCCGTCGGAGCTGAGAATTTCAGCATCTTGCCCGAGCGGATGTGCTTATAGGGAGCGTTGCGCTCGAACTTGCCCGAGCAGATCTTCACGAAAGCTATGCACGAGCGGTGGTTGGGGTCCATGTTGGCATGGATCTTGAACACGAAGCCCGAGAACGACGGTTCCGACGGCTCGATGACACGCTCGACTGCGGCCACAGGCCGCGGCGAAGGCGCTATCTTCACGAAGCAGTCGAGCAGTTCCTTGACACCGAACGTATTGAGCGCCGAGCCGAAAAACACCGGGGCTACCTTACCGGCCAGATACTGCTCCTGGTCGAATTCGGGATATACGCCCTCGATCAGCTCCAGGTCCTCGCGCAGCTTGGCAGCGTCGGCCTCGCCGACGGCAGCATCGACACGCGGATCATTGACGTCGTCGATCTCGACGCGCTCGGTCACTTTCTGCTTGTCGGGCGTGAACAGGTCGAGCCCCTGCTCGTAGATGTTGTAGACCCCCTTGAAGCGGGCGCCGATATTGATGGGCCACGACAGGGGGCGCACGCCGATCTTAAGCTCGCTTTCAAGCTCGTCGAGGATGTCGAACGGATCGCGACCCTCGCGGTCGAGCTTGTTGACGAAGATGATCACCGGAGTGTTGCGCATGCGGCACACTTCCATGAGCTTGCGGGTCTGCTGCTCGACACCCTTGGCCACGTCGACCACGATGATGACCGAGTCGACGGCCGTGAGCGTGCGGTAAGTGTCCTCGGCGAAATCCTGGTGGCCGGGAGTATCGAGAATATTGATCTTGTAGTCGCCGTAGTTGAAACCCATGACCGAGGTGGCCACCGATATGCCGCGCTGCTTCTCGATCTCCATCCAGTCGCTGGTGGCTGTTTTCTTGATCTTGTTGCTCTTGACGGCACCGGCCACGTGTATGGCACCGCCGTAGAGAAGCAGCTTCTCGGTAAGGGTAGTCTTGCCGGCATCGGGGTGCGAGATGATCGCGAACGTGCGGCGGCGTCCGATCTCACCGGTCAGCTCACTCATCGCCCTCTCCTTTCCGTATGCGTTCGAGGCAACGGACGAGCGACGTCTCCCAGTGCGGAATTGTCACGCCGTAGATGGCCTTGAACTTGTTCTTGTCGAGCACGCTGTAGAACGGTCGCGTGGCGGCCGTGGGATAGTCGGCCGAGCAGATCGGCACGACCTGGCAGACGGTGTTGCCGGCGTTGCGCAGGATGGCCACGGCGAAATCGTACCACGAGGCGACGCCCTCGTCGCTGAAGTTGACGATTCCGGGCACCCACTGCTGGTTGAAGATGATCGTGGCTATGGCCTCGGCGAGGTCAGCGGCGTAGGTGGGAGTGCCGATCTGGTCACTGACCACCTTGAGGACAGGCTGCGAGGCAGCCTTGCCGAGAATGGTCTTGACGAAATTGCGGCCGAACGGCGAGTAGAGCCAGCCGGTGCGGATGATGACGCTCTCGGGAGCGAGACCGAGCAGCACCGTCTCGCCCTTGCGCTTGGTGGTGCCGTACTGCGACACGGGCGACACCTTGTCGCCCTCGGTATACGGACGGCACGACTGCCCGTCGAAGACATAATCGGTCGAAAGGTGTATGATCCTGATGCCGAGATCGTCGGCCATACGGGCGATATTGGCCACGGCGTCGATATTGGCGGCGGCGCACTCGAGCTTCTCCTCTTCGGCACGGTCGACGGCCGTGTATGCCGCACAGTTGATCACATGCGTGAAATCGCCATGCGCCAGAAAGTTCTCGACAGCGTCGCGGTCGGTCAGATCAAGTTCGTCGCGGTCGACATAAACCGAGGCACCCGGAGCGCGCCGCTCAAGCACGAGCTTGAGTTCGCGGCCGAGCTGTCCACGGGAGCCGGTAACTAAAATCTTCATATAGGTTTCTGAAATTTGAGCGCAAAGTTACAAAAAAAATCGATATGCCCCAAATCGCGGGAGCAGCGGCCGTTTCCTCTAAAAAATAGCGATGGAAAAATAGGGTGTAATCCAAAAAAAAGTCGTAACTTTGCTTGCAAAATATGAACAGATCTCCGCGCGCGGCCGGCCTCCCCGCAGGCGGCGAAAGGTCACGCGGTGAATATTAATCATTTGTTACAAGCAATGTTGGAAGAAGACAGAATTTTTAAGATTGATATCGGAAACGAAATGAAGACGGCCTACATCGACTATTCGATGTCGGTGATAGTGTCGCGCGCCCTGCCTGACGTGCGCGACGGTCTGAAGCCCGTGCACCGCCGCGTGCTCTTCGGAATGAACGAGATGGGCAACACGAGCGACCGTCCGCACAAGAAAGCGGCCAACTGCGTGGGCGAGGTGATGGGTAAGTATCACCCGCACGGCGACTCGTCGATCTACGGCACCGTAGTGCGCATGGCCCAGGACTGGTCGCTGCGCTACACGCTGGTCGACGGCCACGGCAACTTCGGCTCGATCGACGGCGACGGGCCGGCCGCGATGCGTTACACCGAGGTGCGCCTGGCCAAGATGGGCGAGGAGATGCTTCAGGACCTCGACGCCGACACAGTCGACTTCCAGCCCAACTACGACAACTCGCGCCGGGAGCCGACCGTGCTCCCCACCCGCTTCCCGAACCTGCTGGTGAACGGAGCGTCGGGCATCGCCGTGGGCATGGCCACCAACATGCCGCCGCACAACATCACCGAGTCGATCAACGCGTCGATCGCCGTGCTTGAGAATCCCGACATCACCGTGGACGAGCTGCTGCACATCATCCCCGCACCCGACTTCCCCACCGGCGGCACCATCTACGGCTATGCCGGCGTGCGCGAGGCCTATGAGACGGGCCGCGGCCGCATCGTGATCCGCGCCCGCGCCACCATCGAGCAGGAGGCCAACCACGAGACCATCGTCGTCAACGAGATACCGTACGGCGTCAACAAGGCCGAGCTGATCAAGTACATCGCCGACCTGGTGACGGAGAAGAAGCTCGACGGCATCGCCGACATCAACGACGAGAGCGACGCCGAGGGCATGCGCATCGTGATCAAGCTGCGCTCCGACGCCAACTCGAACGTGGTGCTCAACAAGCTCTACAAGATGACGCAGATGCAGAGCTCGTTCGCCGTCAACAACGTGGCACTCGTACACGGCCGTCCGAAGACACTGTCGCTCAAGGAGCTGCTGCAGGCTTTCGTCGATCACCGCCACGAGATCGTGATCCGGCGCACCAAATATCGCCTCGGCAAAGCACAGGAACGCGCCCACATACTCGAGGGCCTGATCATCGCGTCGCAGAACATCGACGAGGTGATCGCCATCATCCGCTCGTCGGCCTCGACCGACGAGGCCCGGCAGCGCCTGGCCGAACGATTCTCGCTCACCGATCCGCAGACCCAGGCCATCGTGGACATGCGCCTGCGCCAGCTCACCCAACTCGAACAGACCAAACTCGAGGACGAATACAAGAAGATCGAAGAATACATCGCCGAACTGGAACGCATCCTGAACGATCCGGCCGTATGCCGCGAAGTGATCAAGAACGAGCTGATCGAAGTGCGCGAGACCTACGGCGACGAGCGCAAGACCGACATAGACTATACGGCCGGCAACTTCAACGCCGAGGACTTCTATGCCGACGACGACATGATCATCACCATATCGCACCTGGGCTACATCAAGCGCACCCCGCTGAGCGAATACCGCGCACAGAACCGCGGCGGCGTAGGCTCGCGCGGCAGCTCGGCCCGCGACGAAGACTTCATCGAGCACGTATATACCGCCTCGATGCACTGCTCGATGCTCTTCTTCACCGACCGCGGCCTGGTGTACAAGCTCAAGGTATACGAACTGCCCGAAGGCTCGAAGACCTCGAAGGGACGCGCCCTGCAGAACATACTCGAGATAGAACCCGGCGACAAGGTTAGCGCCTACCTGGCCTGCAAGAATCTGGAGGATCCGGAATTCGCCGGCAGCCACTACCTCATCTTCGCCACCCGCCGCGGCGTAGTGAAGAAGACCGTGCTGAGCGAGTACAGCCGAGTGATGTCCAAGGGCAAAAAGGCCATCCTGCTGCGCGAGGGCGACAGCCTGATCGGAGTGGAGATGACCGACGAGCACTCCGACATACTGCTGGCAGCGCGCCGCGGCAAGGCCAACCGCTTCAAGACGTCGGCCCTTCGCGCAATGGGCCGCGTAAGCTCGGGTGTGCGCGGCATGCGTATCGACGGCGACAACGAGGTGATCGGCATGATCACCATGGAGCCGGAGACGGAGAACACCGTACTGGTCGTATCGGAGAAGGGCTACGGCAAGCGTTCGCAGCTGGCCGACTACCGCCTGACGTCGCGCGGCAGCATGGGCGTCAAGACCATCAACGTGACCGAGAAGACCGGTGAACTTGTGGCTTTCAAGAGTGTTAATAATGACAACGACCTTGTGATCGTGAACCGCTCGGGCATGCTGATCCGCATCCGTGTGGAAGACATCAAGATCGCCGGGCGCGCCACACAGGGCGTGCGCCTGATCAACCTCGACAAGCGCGGCGACGAGATAGCCTCCGTATGCCCCGTGCCGACCGACCCCGAGGAAGCCACCGAGGGCATCGACGGCGAGGAACTGCCCGCAATGAGCGAGGAAGAGATCAACGCCGATGTGCAGGCCGACACCGAAGCAGCGGACGAGACTGAAGACAACAATTAACAGAAACACCTATAAATCAAGTAAAATGAAAAAGATCTTAGCAATGGCCGCCGCTATCATAGCAGGTGCTGTCGCTGTTCCCGCTCAACAGCAGGTCCTCAAGGACGCCGAACGAGCAATGAAGGAAGGGAAAAAGCCCGCCGAGGTCGTGACCATCATCACGCCCGCATTCACCAATCCCGAGACCGAGGGACTGGCTCAGACCTACTTCATCCCCGGCAAGGCCATGTTCGCGGAATTCGACCAGCTGTACGGCCTCAAGCAGTTCAACAAGCTGCCCGAAAACGGCGCCGTGACGATGGGCAACGACCTCATCGGCGGCTACAACTTCTTCATGAAGGCTCTCCCGCTGGATTCCGTACCCAATGAAAAAGGCAAGATAAAGACCAAATACTCGAAGGAAATCATCAGCACCCTCTCGGGCCACATCGGCGACTACAACGAGGCCGCCCTGGCCTTCTGGGAAGTAAAGGACTTCAACAATGCCTATAACGCATGGGAGTGCCTGCTCGAAATGACCCAGAACCCGACTTTCGCAGCGCACCTGCCCGCCGGCTTCCGCACCGACACCATCATCGGCGAGATCGCCTTCAACCAGGGTATCGCCGCATGGCAGGCCGACAGCCTTGCCAAGGCGCTTGCATCGTTCGAATTCGCCAAGTCGAAAGGCTACAGCAAGAAAAATCTTTATGACTACTCGCTGGCTGTCGCACAGACCATGGGCGACATGGACAAGGCGTACGAGATCGCCGTAGAGGCCCAGCCCCTCTTCGGCAAGGAGGATTCGCAGTACATCGGCTTCATCATCAACAAGTACCTGCAGAACGAAGAATTCGACAAGGCATTCGCTCTGATCGACGAAGCTATCGCCAACGATCCCGACAACGCCCAGTACTACCTCGTAAAGGGCATCCTCTACGACAACCAGGACAAGAAAGCCGAAGCCAAGGCCACGTTCATGAAGGCCGTGGAGCTTGATCCGGCCAACTCGCAGGCCCTGTACAACTACGGCCGCATGCTGTGCGAAGAAGCATATGCAATCAGCGACCAGGCTCCCACAAGCCCGGCCGAGAGCGAGGCTTTCTACAACGAGAAGATCGTGCCCCTGTTCAAAGAGGCATCGCAGTATCTGGAACGCGCCTGGGAAGCCGACAATGACAACGTCGACGCTCTGCGCTACCTGGAGAACGTGTACTACAACCTCAAGGACGAGACCATGATGAAGGACGTAGAAGCGCGCAAAAACCGCTAACTCACACCTTTAAAATAAGATGATCACATCCCTGCCGGAGTTTTTCCGGCAGGGATGTGATCATCTTATAAGGGCCTGCGGCGGTCGAGCGGCTTCCCGACAGACCGGCCTATGGCGCAGGCGCGACGCCTGCTTTCCCGGGCGGGAGGGGTCAGCGGGAGCCGGGGGTGGAACGGCTGACGGAGGGG
>CABRGT010000014.1 GCA_902470475.1 uncultured Porphyromonadaceae bacterium
CTGTCGGCCGCCGGCCCGGAGCAATCAGTGCCGGCGCCACCGGAGTTGCCAACCGTCCCGGCAATATGGGCCGAGGCCGATATACCGGTACTACGTCGCCTGCCGGACGTCCCGGAACAGGATCCTACAGCGCTCCTTCGGTGGGCGGTAACAATTCCGGATCCAATTCGAACTATGGCAGCGGCAGCTTCAACCGCGGCCGTAACGGAGCCACGAACAGCAACCGCCAGGGTGTGCAGAACAATAATACTCGCCGTCAGACTCCCTCGTACAACAATAACTACAACTCCGGATCAAGCAGCCGTGGCCGCTCAGGTTACAGCACGGGCGGAGGCTCGCGTTCCACCCACAGCTCCGGCGGCGGATCACACTCGGGAGGCGGAGGAGGCGGCAGCCGCGGACGCAGGTAATGCCCCGGATACCCCATAAGATTTTCTCACGTGCATAACATATAGACACAATGAAAAAAACAGCAATAGCCATAGCCGTGGCGGCCATGCCGCTGGGCCTCGCGGCCCAGAGTGCCGTAGACGCATATACTTTGTCGCAGACTGACCAGCGCGGCACCGCCCGCTTCATGTCGATGGGCGGCGCGTTCACAGCCTTGGGCGGCGATCTCTCGACCCTTAACCAGAATCCGGCCGGCATCGGTGTATACCGCCGCAGCGAGATCGGCGCCACGCTCGACATATCGCCCCGCAGCATCACATCGCAGACGTCAACCACAAAGATCAGCCGCGACAAGACCAAAGCCTACTGCAATAACTTCGGTTACGTCGGCACCGCCCGTCTCGACGGGTTGCTGCGCACTTTCTCGTGGGGTGTCTCGTACAACCGTATCGCTTCGTTCGACCGCGTGTACGACGTTTACAACGGTTCGTCGCCGTCGTCGGTGTCGAACTATATTGCGGCATTCACGGGCAACACTCCGGCTTCCGACCTCAATTTCACGGATTCGTACAATCCGTATCTTGACTCGGATGCCGACTGGCTGTCGATTCTGGCTTACTCGACCTACATGATCAATCCGACAGCGGCCGGCGGCTATCAGGGACTTTACGGCCTGGGGACCGAGGCCGACGCATACAGCCGTGTGCGCGAGTCGGGTTATGTCGACGAATACGCCATTGACTTCGGCGGCAATGTGGCCGACGTATTATACTGGGGTGTCGGATTCGGCATCACCGACCTGAGCTATAACATGAACGCCAATTACTCCGAAAGCATGGCCAACGCACAGATCGCATACGATCGCGGAACAGGCCCCGGCGACGCCGGCATCGAACTGCAGAACTACCGCTCGATCTCCGGCTCGGGATGGAACTTCAAGGCGGGTGTCATCCTCAAGCCCATCCAGCAGCTGCGCATCGGTCTGGCCGTGCATACTCCCACATGGTATTCACTCTCGCAGTCGGGCTATGCCGAAGCGGCCTACAGCTATTATAATCCCAATGAGCCCGAAGGCGACTACAACCCGAATGCCGGCGATGACTATACCGAGGAATCCTACTATAACTTCCACCTCAAATCGCCGTGGAAGATCATGGTGGGCGCCGCCGCTGTCATAGGCAATTCGGCTATCATCTCGCTCGACTATGAGCGTCAGGCTTTCGGCGACATGTCCGTAAAATATCAGGACAACTGGGGCAATTTCGTGTCGGACGACTATGTCAACGACGACATATCCAACTATTACAAGGGTACTGACATCATCCGCGCCGGTATCGAATACCGCGTTACGTCGAATCTGAGCCTGCGTGCCGGATATAACCATTCGACCACCAATGTCAAGAGCGAGGCCGCCGACGGAGCTGTGGAGATTTTCACCTCCGGAACCAATCCGGCCTATACGTTCAACAAGACGGTCGATGCCGTCTCGGTAGGTCTCGGCTATCGCTATCAGGCATTTTACGTCGACGCGGCGTATATCTACCGCAAGAAGACGTCGACCTATCATGCTTTTACAAACTATGCCGCCGTCAAGGCGCCTACGGCTGATCTGACTGAAAAGAATAATAACATAGTACTTTCAGTAGGCTTCAAATTCTGATTTCAAGATACCATACAATAACAGAACAGGGCGGAATCTCACGATCCCGCCCTGTCGGCGTTTTAATGACTTAAAACAATTACATAACTAACATAAAACACATTTTTCTTTTTTCGACTGCATGCCTTTCGGTGTCTCCATCAGACGGCGATACCGCGAAGCATGAACTGTCAGTCGATACTAACCCTAAAACTGAAATGATTTTCTATGCAAAATTACGAAAAAGTTTAAGTATTTGCAACTAAATTTTGTAGCATTGTATAGTATTATGTATATTTATAAACGTAAAATACATATATTCAGATAATTGATTGGTATGTTAATTAATGTTAATATTGACCTATATATGGGAGGATATAATGTGTAAGTCGACTCCGGAGCATCTCATTTGATGATATGCTGAAAGGGCGCACCCGCGCAGGTCGTAGATTCCGTGAATCGCGCAGGCTTTGGTTACACGGGGTAATCAGTCGACGGATTTAATTTTCATTATGTCGCTTTCGAATGTCTCGCGGTTGATGGCCCGGGCTTTGAGTCGGTTGCGGTAGGCGTAGATAGTATTGAGCGAGTAATTGAGCACCTGTGCGATGCGGGAGCTTTCCTCGATGCCGAGGCGCATGAAAGCAAGGATGCGCAGATCGGTATTAAGAAGTTCGCCATCTTTAAGTATAATCCGCTGGTCGGGGTTGAGCAGCTCGTTGACCTGCTGTACGAATGTCGGATAAAGGTGCCGGAAAGCGTTGTCGAACACATCGTAGAATTCCTTGCTCTGATCCTCGACGAATTTGCCCGATTTTGTGAGGCGGTACAGGTCGTCGACCTTGCCGGCAGTGATCTTGCGGTTGGCTATCTTGCAGAATTGGTTGAGTTTATCCATGTAGATCGAACACAAGTTGAGGAACTGGCTTATATAAACGTCCTTCGTCTGGTTGGCCTGGCGCAGGCTCTGCTGTAGGATGCGCAGGCGGTGCATCTTGTGGTTGAGCACAATCATGGTGATCGCAAGGATGACGACGACGAGGATAAGCACGGCGACGAAGAAGTAGATGGTCCGGCGCTTTGAGGCGAGCTGTTCGGTGTAGGCGCATTCGATGATGGGCAGGCTCATCGCTGACTCGATCATGCGCATCGGCGCTCCGCATTCCACCGCTGTGGCTAAAGCTTCGGTGAGAAAACGGTACGAGCGGTCAACGTCGCCGCGTGTATAGAGATGATTGCCGAGTTCCTGCAGCGAGGCTACCTCGCGGGTGGCGGCGCTGACGTCGGCCATGGCCGACATGACCAGATAGTAGATGTAGGCGTTCTCGTCGTTGGCACGCTGTGCTATGCTCGACAGATGGTGGGCGGCGCGTGCGCGCAGCGGATTGTCAGGTCCGGTGTTGTCGATGACGTATTCGAGCAGCGACCGGGCTTTGCCGCGTTCGCCGATGAGGAAATAGTATTCGCCCAGGTTGAATTTATATTCGAGCGAGTTCTCAGGCAGCACATCCAGCAGTCTGAGCTGCATGTCGAGTGCAAGCGATGAATTGGCGGCGCGCCGGGATTCGTCGCCGGCTGAGAAAGTAGCGATATAGCTGTACATCTGGCGTCCGGCGTCGTAGTACATCGGCAGTTGTGCGGCGGAGAGCGAAGCTGTGTCTATGCTGTTGTAGATTTCTATGGCTTGTCCGAACTGGCTGCTGAGCGGAAGCAGGGCGGCCTTGCCGAGGATGAATGGAAGCCGGCCCGCGGAGTCGGCCAGCTGTATGCCCATGGAGTAGTAATGCAGTGCCGAGTCGTTGTTGAAGCCCCGGTAGTTGTTGGCTATGTCAAGGACGAGAGCTGTGTCTGGACCTATGGCTGCGAGTGAGTCGGTGAGCCGGTTGATGGCCGACTGGCGCCGGTTGACAGCCTCGGCGCGCGTTGCAAGCGCTCTGTCGAGGCTTTCGAGGGATTCCTGGGCGCTCTCGACCGTGATTTCAAGTGTGGCGCACACCGGGAATGCCGCGGCGACGGTAAGAATGGCTATGGCTAAGCGGCGGAGCATTGTCAGTGAAACAGTTTTGACAGGCTTGGATTGTCGATTATCGTAAATGTCTTGAGGCCGTCGGGCGAGTAGGCCGCTTCGGCCGACGAAAGCAGAGCTGCTATGAGGGCTTCGTCCTCTTCGGGCGTGATTTCCTGTCCGGGCAGCAGAGCCTGCGAACGGGCCATGGCCTTGGCCAGGGGACGGATCATGATATCATCGGAGGTCTCACCCGATTCGGCCAGTTCGGCCACCATGCGGGTAAGTGCCTCGACGGCATTTCCGCGTGTTGCCGGGATGGCATTGACGGCCCACACTGAATCGCCAAGGAACGAAACGTCGAATCCGAGGCGCCCTATCAGGTCGCTTACGGCCGACAGAGTGGTGCTTTGCGCCGGTGTGAGCGTGACGGTCTCGGGAAACAGCAGTTTCTGTGACGGACGCGGAGAGTCCTGCAGTTGGGCGATATAGCGGTCGTATAGTACCCGCATGTGGGCGCGGTGGCGGTCGATTATCATCAGTCCCTCGCGCGAGGCAAGTACTATGTACTTGTTGTTGAGCGACAGGTGGCGGGTTATGGAGTCGGCAGCCTCTATGAGTACAGGTGGCCGTGTGTCAGAGTCGGTGTCGGTGGTTTGTTCTACGACCGCGGGTGTGGCGGTCGGTGCGCTCGCGGACTCCGGGTCAGGTATTTCGTTGGAGCCACTGCGACGCACAAATGATTCGTAGAGTTTGTCCCAGTCGTCGGGTACGCGCTGTGTGGCCGGCCGGCTGTAACCTGGTGTTATGGGCGACGCGCGTCGCTCTGTTGCGGCCGGCTGTCCGACGGTATTGATCGACGAGCGCATCTCGAATCCGACCTGAGGCGCCGTGTCGTCAGTGTCCTCGGCGGTAAAGGGATTGTAGTCGGCGTTTGTCGCGATACCGGGCATGGGAGCGTTGGCATCGGGCATGAATACGGGTATGTCGGGTACGTCGTCGGAGTCGAAGTCGATGGCTCCGGCGGCATTGACGCGTCCGAGGGCCTGCTTGACGGCAGCGGTGAGTATCTGCCAGATCGCCTGTTCGTTCTCGAACTTTATCTCATGCTTCTGAGGATGGATGTTGACGTCGATTGTGGCCGGGTCGACCTGCAGGTTGATGAAGTATATCGGCTGCACGTCGGGAGCTATCAGATCGGCATAGCACGATGTCACGGCCTTGTGGAAGTAGGGGTGGCGCATGTTGCGGCCGTTGACGAAGAAATATTGCGGGGCGCCGCGCCGCCGCGCGTGCGACGGCAGCCCGACAAAGCCGTCGATCTTCACGATGGCCGTCTCGGTGGCTATCGGTATGATCTGCGAGCCGATGGCTTTGCCCATCAGGGCGGTGATGCGTTGCTTGAGGCTGCCCCGCAGCAGCTTGAACATTGTAGTGTCGTTGGAGATGAAAGTGAATTCGATGTCGGTGTTGACCAGGGCAAGCCGTTCGAATTCGTGCATGATGTGGCTCATCTCCACGGAATCTTTTTTCAGGAACTTGCGGCGTGCGGGCATGTGGAAGAATAGATTCTTGACCATCAGGCTGGTGCCGGCACGGCAGACGCACGCCTCCTGACTGACAAACTGCGATTCGCTCAGCTGCAGACGTGTGCCTACCGTCTCGCCCGGCTGCATTGTGCGCAGGTCGATCTGTGCCACGGCGGCTATCGACGGGAGTGCCTCGCCACGGAATCCCATGGTGTGCAGCGCATACAGATCGTCGGCCGCCGTGATCTTGCTGGTGGCGTGGCGTTCGAAAGCCATGCGGGCGTCGGTGGGAGTCATGCCTTTGCCGTTGTCCACTACCTGGATCAGAGTTCGCCCGGCGTCGCGGACGATAATCTCAATGGCCGTGGCACCGGCATCAACGGAGTTCTCGACCAATTCCTTTATGACGGATGCCGGGCGCTGTATGACCTCGCCGGCGGCTATCTGATTGGCAACGGAGTCGGGAAGCAGTTTTATAACGTCGCAGTTCATTTATGTAGTCAGTGTGCGGGAAGAAGACGAGGAGTATGGAAGAAAAGGAGCGGAGAGCGGTCAATAATTCCGCTCTCCGCACATGTTCTTTATTCAGGTACGGCGTACGAACTTGTGGTCACGTAGTAGCCGCAGACGAGGGTGGTGTCGCCGCCGGCAGCGATCTGTTCGTCGAGTCTGGCGAGCTTTTCGGCTGCTGTGCCGTTGGCCCTTTTCTCGCTGTCGCAGTGGCCTTCAGTCTCGGCCTTTGCTTCAGCCTCGGCACGGGCTGCCAGAGCTGTGCGGCCCATGGTGATGGGTGTCACGACGCCTGTCACGGTGATAACCTGTCCGGGGCAGTCGGGAGCGAAAGCGGCGAGCTGTTCGTCGGCCACGCACATGAGCAGTGCGGTGGTGTCGGCGTTGGCCAGGAAGGCTTTCTTGCCGCCGTGTTTGCAGATGTGGTTGCAGTAGCCTTCGACCACAATGGTGTCGCCTGCGAGCGCGTCGATGTTGGAAAGTACTGAATCGACGGTGAAGACGGTCACTGCGGGACCGTCGACAACTTCGGCCGTGGAGTTGCTGTCGGATTTCGAGCAGCCGACAACGCCGGCGCAGGCAGCGCTGAGCGCGCCTATCATAAAGAGTCGTGTAAATTTCATAATTCTTATATTAATTATTAGGTTTGATGAGTCTGTTTAGTGGCAGCAACCGCCCTGACAACCGGCAGCCGGTTTTTTGTCGCATGTTGTCACGGTGGCGGTGTAGCCGATATTCTTGAATGCCTCGACAAGCTTTTCTGGGTTCGTCTTGGCCGGGTCGTAGGTCACCTTGACCGTCTGGGAGGGAATGTCGGTGACAATCTCGGTGACACCCTTTTCGAAGCGGATATTTGTCTTGATCTTGTTTTCACAGTTCTGGCAAGTCATCTGCGGGCTGACGGTGAATATGACAGTGGCTGTCTGTCCCTTGGCGAGTGCCACGGCCGATATGACCAGCACCATAAAAAGAGTGGATAATAGCTTTTTCATATTGATGGAGATTTTAGATATATTTCGTGACATTGAACCGGAATCCTACATATACCATGGCACCGTGGAGCGGCCCGTAGACCATCGTTGCATCGAAGTCGGGCCCCCAGGGATCAGATGCTCCGATTATGGGGTGCTTCTGACGGAATCCGGTGAGATTTTCTCCGCCGATGTACACGGCCCAGTGTCGGAAGTTGCGTGTCACCTGGGCGCTGAGCTGCGTGTACGCCTTGTATCGCGAGGGCCACAGGGCGCGGCCGTCGGTTCCAGTAGCCGGAGTAGGGAAGCGTCCTCCGCCGTTTACAGCGAATGTGACGTCGGCCTGCCACAGGCCCATCATGGGAGTATATCCTATGGTCAGCAGGGCCTTGTGCTTTGAAGTCAGCGGTTTCTGCACCAGGCCGTTGCCGTAGTCGGCCTTGACGTCGGTCAGACGCCATGCGGCGGAGATGTTGAGGTCGCCGCGTGGAGCAAGAGTTGCCTCTACCTGCAGTGTATGCGAGAACGACCGCTTGTCGGAGGTGAATATGAATGCTGCATGCGGATCCGAATCAAGGTCGGCCATGAGCTGCCGGCTGAAGTCTGTGTAGTAGTATTCGGCCGAAAGTGTGAGGGGGCGCCCCAGCGGACGGAATGTGAATGAGGTGCCGAATCCGGTGTTCCATGCACTTTCCATGCGCATGCCGGTCTCGATGACAAAGCGCCGCGACGAGGCCAGCAGATAGCCGTATTCGGCCAGCGGGTGGGGCGCGCGGTGGCCGCGGCCGGCAGAGGCATGCACCGAGCAGGCGTCGGTGATGTTCCAGCGGACGTGCATGCGCGGCGTGATGAGATTGCCGTACGGATGATGGCGGTCGTAGCGTAGACCAGCCATGGCCGTGAGGCGGTCGCCGAGGCTGTATGTGTACTGTGCGTAGGCTCCGGTGGCGGTCTCTACGGATGTTGTGCGGCTCTGAAAATCCATTTCCGACGGATTGAGAGCTGTATTGTACACGAAATCGTCGATCATGAAGCTGGCGCCGACCGACAATGCGTGACCCCGGCGCCATTTGCGTTCGAACATTGCCGACACGTAGCCCTCGCCATGGGCTATGTCGCAGCGGCGAAGTCCGTAAGTGGCATCCTGGTCGTGATAGCTGCCCGATATGATCACCGCCACGTTGATGTCGTTTTTGTGGTCGAAGATATAGGCGTTTTTAGTAAAGAATTCGGCGCGGCGCGTGTCGATGTCGATCAGGTATGGACGAGTCGGCGCGTGTGAGCCGTGATGTGTTGTCTGGCCGCCGCGACGCCATTCGCCCAGAAGCTTGAAAGCTCCCTGGAACACATGATTGACGCCCATGCGTGCCCAACGGTTCATGAAGCTGATCTGGCGCGTGCGTGGTATGTCGGCAAAGCCGTCGTCATTGCCGTCGTGGGCAGTGAAGGCGTTCTCGGCGTGAACGAGCACGCCTCCCGACCAGTGTGGTCCCAGCCGTAGGTTGCCGTCGAAGTTCAGCTCGAGTTTGTTCATGCTGTCGTAGTACATGTTGACCGACAGCGACGGATCGGCCTGCGGTTTTTTCAGCTCGACGTTGATCTGTCCGGTGATGCTTTCGAATCCGTTCTTGACCGACGAGGCGCCTTTGGACACCTGGATCGACTGCATCCACGGACCGGGGGTATAGCTCAAGCCGAAAGGTGCGGCGGCACCGCGCATGGACGGGATGTTTTCAGTCATCATCTGCACGTATGCGCCCGAAAGGCCGAGCAGACGGATCTGGCGGTCGCCGGTGGCGGCGTCGCTGTAGTTGACATCAACCGACGGATTGGTGGTAAAGCTTTCGCCGAGGTTGCAGCATGCCGCGCGGCGCAGTTCGCCTTCGGTGATCAAAGTAGTGTTGGTCGCGCCGGAGAGCTTGCGGACTGTAGTTCCCGAAGTCACGACGACCTCGTCGAGCAGTTCGGGCTTGCCGACGGAATCAGTCCCGGCGTTCTGTGCCACAGAAGTCAGAGACGCAGTAAGTGTTATGAGTGCAAACGCTGATCGATATGTCATTTTTGCGCAAAGTTACACAAAAAATCCACAAAATATGACTTTATATCTCCGAAAATGTAACCGAAAAAGAAACTTTTACAGGCTTCGCCAAGATTTTTAAGACTTCCGTCAGAGCCTGAAATCAGTCGTGCCCTGCCGATGATCCGGAGAACTGTCGGAAATATGCATGAAATTATCGCGTTTTTTTGTGTAACTTTGCATACTAATTGAGGAAGAAACACGTTTTTCGATATATGAGAATTACAGTGAAAACGACCCGGACGGTGATAGCGGCAGCGCTTGTGACGCTGGCTGCATCGACGGCCGGCTGCGGCGGCGCAAAGCTGTCGGTGGCTGATGAGCAGATGGCCCGCGGCGAATACTACGACGCGGCCCGCACCTACCGTAAGATATACAACAAACTGACAAAGAAAGAGGAGCGTGCGCAGCGTGGAATGGTCGCGTTCAAGATGGCCCGGTGCCATGAGCGTCTGCGGCAGTTCCAGCGCGCAGCGGCGGCTTATCAGAATGCCATACGGTACGAGTACGGCGACACCTCGGCTTATCTGAGTCTGGCCGAGAACCTGCATGCCGCCGGACAATATGCCCAGGCCGTGAAAGCATATGAGGATTATCTTGCCATGCGCCCCGACGACGCGCAGGCGCAGACCGAGCTGGCCGGTGCGCGCATGGGGATGGCCCGGAGCGGCGCCACGCGCTACGTGGTGCGCAAGAGCGAGCTGTTCAATTCTCCCCGCAGCGATTTCTCGCCGATGTTCGTTCCGGGCGAGTACGACCGTCTATACTTCACCACTACACGCGAGAAGGTGACGGGCCCGCGCAGCGAGATCACCGGCATGAAGAAGGGTGACATATGGGTCGCCACGAAAAACGAACAGGGCGTATGGCAGCGTCCGGAGCCTGTCGAGGGCGAGCTGAACACCGAGGCCGAGGAAGGTATCATTTCTTTTTCGCCGGACGGTACGCTGATGTACCTGACGCGTGCACGGCGTGAGCCGAACGCCAACACCACCGTCGAGATATTCACTTCGCAACGCAGCGATGCCAAGTGGGGCGCGCCGCAGAAGTTCGAGATTACCGCCGACACGATCTCGGCCGTAGGACATCCGGCCGTATCGCCGTCGGGTGAGTGGCTATACTTCTCGAGCGAGATGCCCGGCGGTTCAGGCGGCCGCGATCTGTGGCGCATCAACATAAACCAGCGCCTGGGCTCCCTTGAAAATCTCGGCGAGTGGATCAATACTCCCGGTGACGAACTATTTCCCTATGTACGCACCGATTCCGTGATATACTTCGCCTCCGACGGACATCCCGGCTACGGCGGTCTTGACATATTCCGCGCCGAGCAGAAACCCTCGGGCGGCTGGGAGGTTGTGAACATGGGCACGCCCGTCAATTCGGCGGCCGACGACTTCGGCATCACCTTCGGCGAGGGAGAGAGCGGTTTCTTCTCGTCGAACCGCAACGACGGACGCGGCTACGACAATATCTACTCCTTCGAGCTTCCCGACCTGAAAATCATCATTTCGGGCTGGGTTCTTGACAAGGACGAGGAACCCGTCCCGAACGCTGTGATCCGTATCATAGGCGACGACGGCTCCAATCAGAAGGCAGTGGCACGCGCCGACGGATCATTTTCGTTCCCGCTAAGCCGCGGAGTGCGCTATGTGATGCTTGCAGGCGCCAAGGGCTATCTTAATTCCCGGCAGGAATTCACCAGCGACACAGCCGAGGAGGATGCCGAGTACGGCGTCGACTTCATACTGGCCTCGATCAACAAACCGGTTGTGATCGACAATATTTTCTACGACTACGACCGTGCCACGTTGCGTCCGGAGTCGAAGGAAGCCCTCGACGAGATGGTGCAGGTGCTTCGCGATAATCCGAACGTGACCATCGAGATGGCCTCCCATACCGACCGCCACGGCTCCGACGCCTATAATATCGACCTGTCGGGTCGTCGTGCCAAGTCGGTGATCGACTACCTGATTGCCAACGGCATATCGGCCGACCGGCTGCAGTCGCAGGGTTACGGCGAATCGCGCCCCAAGACGATCACAAAGAAATTAGCCCGCGAGCATCCGCAGTTCAAGGAAGGCGATGTGCTTACCGAGGAATACATTCTGAACCTGTCGCCCGAGGATCAGGATGTGGCCGACCAGATCAACCGCCGTACCGAATTCCAGGTACTGTCGATCGATTATCAGATGTACTGATGAAATTCAGGACGGAAATAGAGCCGCTGCACGGGTCGTTCGGACTCGGTTTCGACGACCGCATCGTCATGCTCGGGTCGTGTTTCAGCGACTCGGTCGGAGAGCGGCTTGCCACCGACGGCTTCGAGGTGATGCACAATCCGCTCGGACCGCTTTTCAACCCGTTGTCGGTTGCCAGGACATATGCGCGGCAGACAGGTTATGCCGTACCCGATTTCCTGCACCATTCAGGGATGTGGCACTGCATGGACTATGCCTCGCGCTACTACGATACGGATCCGGCCGCTCTGGCCGACAGAGTCAATGCCGATTACGGGCTGCTTTCCGAGGCGATCGAAAATGCCACGGCAGCGATCATCACCTTCGGGTCGGCGCGCGCATACCGACTCGCCGGCGGGGGGCCTGTAGTGGGCAACTGCCACAGGCTTCCGGCGGCTATGTTCGATGAGATAGACCTTGATGTGGATACCATCGTCGACGCATGGACTTCCGCAGGCCTGCGCAGACTGCCGCCGAAGGTCATCTTCACACTTTCGCCGATACGATACACGGCCTATGGCCTGGCAGCCAATTCGCTGTCGAAGGCAGTGCTGCGTGTAGCCATTGACAAGCTCTGCAGCAGGCTCGGAGCCGATTATTTTCCTGCGTTTGAGATTCTGAATGACGACTTGCGCGACTACCGGTACTATGCCGCCGATATGAAGCATCCGTCGGATGTGGCCGTCGAATACATATACGAAAAATTCACTGAAGCTTACTGCACGCCGCAGACCCGGCAGAAAATTGCCGAAAATCACAGGTGCGCGATGCGTAAATGTCATATTGAAAACAGAAAATGAATCTGACAGTAAAAGATATACAGCTTGTCACTGATGCCCGGACCGCGGGAGCCGATGCTCCGGACGCGTGCGTCACAGATCTTATCATCGACAGCCGTTCGCCGCTGACGGCAGCTACAGGGATGTTCTGCGCTATCAGCGGTGCTTCCGACGGGCACCGCTACATCGCCGACATGTACCGCAGGGGTGTACGTATCTTCCTGGTGTCGGAACTTCCCGCCGCCTATGAGGCCGCTATGCCCGCGGCTACTTTTTTAGTCGTTGAATCGGTCGAGGCGGCCATGCTCCGCATTGCGGCCTACTGGCGCGGACAGATGCCGGGGACCACTTTTATCGGTATCACCGGCAGTGTCGGCAAGACGGTCGTCAAGGAGCTGCTTTACCGCGCAATGGCCGCTCGCTGTAAGGCGGCGCGAAGTCCGCGCAGCTGGAATTCGCGCATCGGGGTGCCTATGTCGGTCTGCGGCTTCGACCGTGGACTCGACCGCGCCATAGTGGAAGTCGGCATCGACCACTCGGGGTCGATGGAGGGACTGGCGTCGGCGGTACGTCCGGAGATAGGCATACTGACGCCTGTCACTGCCGAACATGACGAGGGCTTCGCCTCGCGTGCCGCGAAGATCGCGGAGAAAGTCAGGCTGTTCGACGGATGCCGTCGTCTTTATTATGCTTCGGGCGATCCGACAGTCGACGAAATTGTCGCCGGTCTTGAAGGCCGCGTCGAACTCGTGGCTGCTGCCGCTGATGAAGATTTTGACCGGAAAGTCGTTGCCGCCGTATGCCGTGACCTCGGGATCGAAGTCGCGGAAGCCGATCTGGCCGAATATCCCGTCAACCGCATAGATGTGCACGAGGGCGTCAACGACTGCGTGGTGTTCTATGACGGATTCACGGCCGATGAAGTGTCGCTGCGCAGTTCGCTTGATTTCATGAACCGCCGCGCGACTTCGACGCGTTCCAATACGGTCATACTGGCCGATCCGCTGCGTTTCAATACGGATTCAGAAAAATATTACGCCACTGTGGCGGCTGACCTGATCGCCGCCGGAGTGGACCGTGTCATCGGGATCGGCCCGGACATAGCCGCCAATGCACGGGCGTTCGGAGCGTTCCGCTTCGAGACGGCTGCATCGACCGATGCATTCCTGTCGGATTTCGGACCTGATGATTTCAGCAGCGAGACAATTCTGCTTTTCGGAAGCGACAGCCGTGAACTCGACCGTATCAAGGCCATGCTCGAGGCTCCGCGCCACGATACCACGCTGGAGGTCAACCTTGATTCGGTAGTGCACAATTTCAATTACTATCGCTCACTGCTGAAGCCTTCCACCGGCATTGTCGGTATGGTCAAGGCCGAGGCTTACGGCATGGGTGCCGTGGAGATCGCCAAGACCCTTCAGGCGCAGGGGGCGGTGTATCTGGCCGTGGCCGTGATCGACGAAGGCGTCGAACTCCGCCGTGGCGGCATCACCATGCCTATAATGGTACTCAATCCGATTACGGGCAACTACAAGGCCCTGTTCGATTACGGCCTGGAACCGTCGGTATTCACTTTGCGCGAGCTGAAGACTCTGCGCGAAGCTGCCGCGCGCTGGAATGTAGGACGGTTCAAGGTGCATATCAAGCTCGACACTGGCATGCACCGTGTAGGTTTCACACCCGAAGAGGTCGACGGGCTGGTTTCTGAACTTGTCGCGCTCGACGATGTAGAGGTCGCGTCGGTATTCAGCCATCTGGCCACAGCCGACTGCCTCGATCTCGACAGCTACACAGAAATGCAGCTGAGGCTTTACGATGATATGTCGGCCAGGATCACGGGTGCGCTCCCGTACAAGGTGCTCCGGCATGTGCTGAACACTGCCGGAATCATGCGGTACACCGGACATCAGTACGACATGGTGCGCCTGGGCATAGGTCTTTACGGCGTGTCGCCTCTCGACGATGACGCGCCACTGAGACCGGTGGCAACACTTCGCTCGACTATCATATCGCTGCGGAGCTGGCCTGCCGGCACTACGGTGGGCTATGGCTGCCGCGGAGTGCTCAAGCGTGATTCCGTGGTGGCTACGGTTCCTATCGGATATGCCGACGGTGTCAACCGCCATCTGGGACGCGGCAATGCATCGTTTGTCGTAGGCGGAGTGCAGTGTCCCACGGTAGGCAACATATGCATGGACCAGTGTATGATCGACGTGACAGACGTGCCGTCACCGGCTATCGGCGACGCTGTGGAGATATTCGGCCTGCAGAAGCCCGTACAGGAACATGCAGCCACGCTTGACACCATTCCCTATGAGATCATAGCATCAGTCGCACCCCGCGTCAAGCGCATCTACTTCCGCGACTGACCGGCCACAGCGACTGTCAGACATGAGGGATCGAGGTGACGGCGCGCCACCTCGGCGATGCGTTGCGGTGTCAGCGAGGCTATCTCATGCAGCTGACGGTCGAAATAATCGGGAGCCGTACCGACTTCGAGCCGCACGATATAGTAGTCGGCTGTCGTGAAGGGCGAGTCTGTGGTCGAGGCCAGCGAAGTCCATGCGTTGAGCTGCAGGCGCCGCAGTTCGTCGGCTGTCAGCGGCTCGGTCCACAGGCGCGTGATCTCGGCCTTGGTTTCCTCGATGACCTGCTCCACGTTGGCCGGGTCGCATTGAGCGCCGATGCGAACCTGTGATCCTTCAAACGAACCCAGCAGACATGAATTTATGCCGTAGGTGAGACCCTTTTCCTCGCGGATATTGGTCATCAGGCGGCTGCTGAAGTAACCGCCCAGGGCTATAATGGCGAGCCGGAGGGCTATGTAGTCGGGGTGCGACCGCGGTATCGCCGGCATGGCCATCATGATGGCCGACTGTACGGCGTCATCGACGTTAATGTCGATGCGCGACGGAGCGGCTGGGCTGTCGGGCATGATGACGATCGGGGACGTGCCCGACGGAGCCGCCAGTGATTCCAGAAACATTCGGACGGCGCGGATAGTGTCAGCGTCCAGCTTCCCGGCCAGATAGGCGTGCATGTGGCCGGAGCCGATGAACCGTCGGTGTGTCTGAAGCACGTCGTTGCGGTCTGTGGCCATGATACTTTCGGGAGTCTCGGTCTGTGAGGCGGGGTGGCATGCGCCCTTGATTGCTCTGGTAGCTGCAAGCGACGCGTGGTAACTCACCTTGGCCATCTTTGTGGCCATCGCTCCGGCCGCGTTGCGCGCCCACATGGCCACTGTCGTAGGTCCGAAGGCCGGTTCGAGAATCATCTCGCGCAGGAGGG
Source organism: uncultured Porphyromonadaceae bacterium (assembly GCA_902470475.1). GTDB lineage: Bacteria > Bacteroidota > Bacteroidia > Bacteroidales > Muribaculaceae > CAG-873. Next base: position 15,426 of record CABRGT010000014.1, read on the forward strand.
GGAGCAGCCCCGGCAGCTTCCGGTTTATGGCCATCAGCTCGATGCCTGTGTGGTGTTCGGATACCCGCGACGACAGTCGTGCGCCGGCGAAGTCGAGCGCGTCGGCAATGTCGTCGCCGGATGTATGTGCCGTTCCTTCGCGCATGCCTTCGGTGACGAACATCGGCAGCGACTGGCGGTCGGCATCGAGAGTGCCTCCGTCCCACAGCAGTGTGAGGCGCGCCAGGTCCTGGTCGCCCGAATCAACGACATGCAGGTCGATGCCCGAGGATACGGTCTCTACCGTCTCGTCTTTCAGTACGATCTTCCCCGTGGTACTGACCGCCGGGGCCTTTGTGCGGTCGACGGTGCTCATTGGGGGTGCGATTCAAGGAACTTTACCGCCTGTTCGAGGTCGGCCGGTGTGTCGATGCCTATGGTCGGGCAGTCGGTTACCGCAGTCTGTATGTTGTAGCCGTTCTGTAGCCAGCGAAGCTGTTCGAGCGATTCGGCGATCTCAAGCGGCGAGCGCTCCAGTTTCACGATCTCCGAAAGCACCGCCGTGCGGTAGGCGTAGATGCCCACGTGGGTGAAGAATGTGGCCCGGTCGAGCCACTCGGTGTGACTGACGCCACGCACGTAGGGGATGATGCTTCGTGAGAAATACAGTGCGCGGCCGTCCTGGCCGGTGACTACTTTCGGAGTGTTTGGATCGAAGAGTGCGTCGAAGCCCAGCTGCGGGTCGAAGCGCCGGATGAGCGTGGCGATGTCGGTCGCGGGCGAGTCGAAGCACCCCTGCAGCGTACGGATCTGCCGAGGATCGATAAAGGGTTCGTCGCCCTGAATGTTGATGACCACGTCGGCGTCCGAACCGCTAAGGAGGTAAGCTTCGTAGCAGCGGTCGGTGCCGCTGCGGTGGTCGGGTGATGTCATCACGGCTCTGCCGCCGAAAGCTTCGACGGCCCGGGCGATGCGGCTGTCGTCCGTCGCGACGATCACGTCGTCGATAGCCATGCGTGCGCGGGTGTAGACCCGTTCGATCATAGTCTTGCCGCCGATCATTGCCAGCGGCTTGCCCGGAAAGCGTGTGGAGGCGTAGCGGGCCGGTATTATACAGATGAATTTCATTGTTATCCGATTAGTTGCGGGAGCCTGTATTCAGCTCTTGTTCTTTTCTACAAAAATCTGGGCGGTCTCGTAGCGTACGACACGTACGGAAGATCCCGCGTCGATGTATTCGCCGGTCGACGAGGCGTCGTAGATCTGTCCGTCGATCCTGACCTTTCCGGCGGGACGCAGCGCTGTCACGGCTACGCCGGTGTGGCCGGTCATGGCGGCCGGTGCCGTGTCTACGCCGATGTATCCCAACTCGGTCTTCTGTTCGTGCATCAGGGCCGTGGCCTCGCGCAGACGCCGCGGTGCGAACCGCGACATAAGCAGCCACACCATTCCCGCGGCGAGCAGCGCGCCAGATATCAGGATCAGTGATGCCCGTCCGAGCAGCCCGGTGTCGAAGCCTCCCGACACGCCGTAGAGCATGGCCCCCAGCAGAGACACCACGATGCAGGCTATGCCACCGATGCCGGCGATGCCGAAGCCCGGTATGACGAAAAGCTCCAGTGCCAGCAGCACTATGCCGATAATGAACAGAACCACCACCCATGCCGACATGGTGCCTGTGACGATCATCGGCAGGAAATACAGCGCAGCGGCCACCAGCGACACGCCTGCCGCCACGCCGAGTCCCGGAGTGTGCATCTCGAAGTAGATGCCCCCAAGAATGAGTGTGATGAGGATCGCGCGCACTGCTGCCGATGACAGAAATCCAAGAATTCTGTCGGTAGTCGACGGTTCTATGCCGGTGGCGTCGGCGGCGCTGAATCCCAGCAGCAGCAAGGCGTCATCGAGGGTAGGGGCAATGCCGTCGGCCAGGCCGTTCTCCACAGCTTCTGTAGCAGTGAACGAGACGGCCTTGTCGGGCCTGACCATGTCGGCGGCCAGTTCAGGATCGCGGCGCCAGCGGGCCACGCTGTCGCCTTCGGGTGTGTACTTGCCGTGGGCCATGGCCGTGGCCCGCATGATCGAGCTCCAGTAGCTCTGATATTTCGGAGGCATCGGTTCGCCGGTGCCGTCGACTACTGTCGCGGCGCCGATTGTCGCACCGGGGGCCATGATGACGGTGTCGCATGCCAGTGAGATAAGCGCTCCGGCCGATGCGGCGTTGTGGTCGATATATACAGCTGTAGGTACGTCGAGACGCATCAGGGCCGTGCGGATCGAATCGGCCATGTCGACCGCTCCGCCGTAGGTGTTGAGCCTTAGCATGAGCAGCTCCACAGGTTCGCGGCTGTCGGCTACGGCGTCGAGCACGCTGCGCGTATGGCGCCAGGCTGTGGCGTCGATTTCGTCGTCGATCGTAAAGATTACGGCCCGGCGGCCGCCGGCCTGAATGTTTAAGGCCGTCAGCATGGCCAGTACGAGAATTATCAGATGTCTCATTTCCGTTTTCTGAAATATGAAGGCAGCAGACATGCGCCTGCCACAAGATATACATAGTAGCTGACCACTCGCCAAATCATGGCAATGACCAATGCGGCCGACAGATCGCCGATGAGATCGCCGTAGTAGTTTGTGAACAGCCATTCGCTGACACCGCTGCCTCCGGGAGTCGGGCTGATCATGAGCACGACCCATACGACGAACTGACGGCCGAAAACCATCAGCTGCGAGGCCGCCGGGACGAAACCGAAGAACAGGGCGTTGACGACCAGATAGCGCGAGAACCACGACAGTGTGGTGGCACCGAATACGTTGAGCCACCAGCGTCGTGGCTGCCCCTTGACCCACGTAGATGTGGCGCGCATTCCGGAGGTCATCTTTACGGCGCCGTCCTTCCACCGCCGCAGCCAGCGGGTGCTGAAGAGTTTCACGACCGTGCGCTCGAGCCATTCCGGACGGGCGAGAATTCCGACAAATAATATTGTGGCCCATATGACTATGCCTGCGTAGACAAGCCAGAAGATGACCATGATGCTTTCGAGGAATGTATTTCCGGATGTAATGCCGAAAAGCCTGTCGACCGGAAGCGCCATTACGAGTATCGGACAGAATACCACGAAAAACATCTCGTCGAGAAACAGGGTGGTGAGCGTAAGCGTCGTGGCCTGCCCGACCTTGATGCCCTCGCGGTTGAGGTAGAAGATGGCCAGGGCGCTTCCACCCACGGCTGAAGGTGTTATGGCCGAAGTGAACGCGCACATGATGTCGACACGCAGGGCGCGGCGCCACGACAGCCGTCCGTCGGTGATGGTGCGGAAGCGCCAGGCCAGGCCGAAGTCGCGGCCTGCAACGAAAATCAGGCATGCGGCCAGCGACAGTACGGTTCGTGTGTCGAACGTAAGTATCGACAGAGCCGCCGGATTGAAGTCCCTCAGAAAGAGCCATACGACCACACCCACGCCGATGATTATCGGCAGGGCAGTCTTGAGGAGTATGGTCCGCAGGCTTTCCATCAGCCCCGGATTGCGGCCATGAGACTGGCGACTGCCGCGACCGGATCGGCTGCGTCGGTGATGTAGCTTCCGACGGCGATTCCGCTGAAGCCTTCGGCAAGGAATCCGGCAGCATTGTCGGGAGTGATGTCGCCCTGTGCCACGACGGGAATTTCAGTGCCGAGAGCACGCACGGCGGCTATGAATTCACGGCGCCGGTCGCTGTCGAACGATGGCGGCGTGCAGATGTAGTCGATGTCGGCCGCCGCCATGGCCGGCACTGCCGACGGATCGGACGTGACGATGCCGATCACGGCTTCCGGTCCGAGTTCCTCACGCAGGGCGGTCGGCGAGGCAGCTGCAGCCGGTGTGGCGGCCGCAGTGTAGCGTACGCCGTGCAGTCCGAGATCGCGGGCCAGTTCCGGGCGGTCGTCGACGGTGAGAAAGATGCCGCCCTGACGGCACATTTCGATGGCATCGGGTTCGATGGCTGCCCGCACCTCGGCGTCGGACATGTCGGGCAGATGGAGGTCGATCCATCCGCAGCCGCCTTCGATGGCCATCTGGCACAGTTCGGCCACGCTATAGCGCGGCGATTCGGTCAGGATATACTGAAGCATGATGTTCCGGGTTTTATTAATAACGCAAAGTTAAGAAAAAATCGTGAGTCAAAGCCTTTCGCCGCCATATTTTTGAGCCAGTCGCCGTCGCCGACAAAAATAATAATGGAACCTGCGGCCGCAGGTTCCATTATTAAACGCGTTGGCTGTCCGGACCGGCTTTATGAGCCGAACGTAACGTTGAAGCCGAAGTTGATGTTGGCCGTGGCTTTGCCCACCGGAAGTACCTGCGGAGTGATGCTGAAGAACTGGTGGTCGCTGCCGATGAAGAAGTTGAATCCCTTAGGATGGAAGTTGAGCATCCATCCGAACGATGATCCGTAGGTCGACACACCATAGTTGACCGTAGCGTCGAACCATCTGACGGGTTTGATGTTGGCGTAGAAGCGGCCTTCGGTCCACGACGAACATCCGGCGAAGTGCGACGAGAACAGGAATCCTCCGGTGAGGTTGCGGTAGAAAGGCATCCTGTATTCGGCGCCGAGATGCAGTGTGGCGCGCAGGGCTTTCGTGAAGCTGCCCGAGCCGTTTTTCTCGCGATGGATGTTGATGACGTCCTGCATGTCGTCCCAAAGGCGGTCGAACTGTTCGTCGAGCTTGTTGTCGTCGTAGCCGGGCTGGTCATCATCCACGGCGATGTCGCTGAATCCGTCGAATGTCCATGTGCCGGTACCGGTGCGTCCTGTCACGGCATTGTTCCAGCTAATGAAGCCGAGGTCGTTGATAGCGGCTGACAGCTGTAGGTCGGGAAGCAGATCGTATGTGGCACCCAGATCGATGCCCATGCCGAAGCCCGACAGTCCGAAACTGTCGTAATCGATGTCGTTCCACTCGATCAGGTCGGCGTCGCCCGGATTCTTGATCTCGCTGCCGCTCTCCTGCTTGGTCGGGACGCGGAGTCCCTTGCCGGCCGCCATTTTGAGTTCGCCGTCGGCCCGGATCTGCCAGGTGTCGTAGCCGAAAGCCACGTCGAGATTCCTGATGTGGGCGTATGCGCTTCCGAGACCTAACAGTACCTTTACCTTCGCGCCCGCCGTGAGTCGGTCGGTGATCCGGCGGCTGTGGCCGAAGGCGATTTCGGCCATTGCGGCGGCATCCACTTTCAGGTCGTTGATCTGATAGCGGGTATCAGGCCCGGTCTGTCCGACTTTCATGAATGTGAAGAGGTCTTTGGGCAGGTTGATGCCGATTTCGGAGCGGACGCCGACGGTGATGGTGTTGAAGCCGCCGAAAGCCCGGAAGCCGGCCGACAGGATCGTGATGTCGAAGTCGCCGTTTATGTGATTGTTGTCCTTGAGCTTGCCAAGGAACTCGGTGGCGCTGACCGACGGACTCATGAACGTGGTGAGTTTATACTGGCTGCCGGGCGCGGTCTTGTAAAGGAAGGTGTTGACGCCTACATTGGAGAATACCCCCAGATCGTAGTTGCCCAGCGCGGGCAGTGATATATAGTTGCGTTCGCCCATGAATGCCGGATTCAGTTCGTGACGGAACGAGTATCCGTCGAGGAAGTAGGCTGAGCGCGGAGCCTCCTGTGCGGAGGCGGGCAGCACGGCGCATACGGCCATACCCAGAATGATTTTCTTTATTGAAGTCATGGTTGCTTACTTGTTTAGATCGATAAGAACGCCTCCGACGAGGGTGATTCTGATATTCTCGAATTTGACGGACTGCTTTTCGTTGAGGTTCACTCCCGAGAAGCTGCTGTTGGCCGAGGCATGGAACAGCAGCTCGACTCCGTCGAGTCCGCCGATGTTCTGGCCCGATGACTTCAGTGTTATCTTTATCTGAGACGATGAAGGCTGCGCGAGAGAGCCTGCCGCGACTGTGCCTTCGACTCCTACTGTGAGCGACTCGTACTCCCGTCCGTATGAGTCGAGAGCTTTTGCCGAGGGAACCATGTCCATCGGGATAGTGTTGATCACATCAGCCGTCACGATAGCCGTGTTGAAGTTGTATTTTTCAAGATCTTCGTTCCAGTCGTCTTCGGTGTGGGTGTAATAGAGCTGCATGCTCTCGCCGAAAGCGAGGGGGATGATGGCCGTGTAGTCGCAGTCGTAGGTGTAGGTAGTGCCGAGTGTGTATTCCGATACTTCAGGAATTGCCTTGGCCCGGGCATCGCCGAAACTGATATGGTCGGGGATTGTGGCGAGGAGCGAGCTGAGGTCGGGAACCACGATATTGTTGGATGCTCCGGCGACCGGATTGCGTGATATGACAATGTCGGTGGTGGCATTGCCGCGTGCTATTACCGGATCCGTTCCGTAGGCCTCGCCTATGCCTACGGAAGCAATCTCGCTTTCTTTGCTGTACGAGGTAAGGCGTCCGTCGAGCGTTATGGACAGGGGCGAGTTGTTGGTTATGCTTACGGTGATGCGCGGGTCGCTCATGTCGAGGTTGTTGTCCGGATCATTGAGGAATTCAGGAATGTCGGTAAGCTCGAATCTCGTTTCCGCGATGGTGATCTCGGGATCGACTATGCCCCGCACTTTCAGCAGACGGGCCTCGGATACTGAGACTTCGGAGATTACGGTCAGATGAGCGGCGGCGCCTGCGGGCAGGTCAGCGCTCGCGAGGCTTATGTCGCCTGATGACACCACGTCGTTTTCGATGAGGAACCGGCCGGGAGCATACAGGCCTTGTCCGGCGGGGAGTGTCGTGAGATCGGCCTTCACAAGCCGCAACACGGCCTTGAGGCCTTGGCCGGGAATGACTCCGCAGCGTTCTTTGAAGCGGAGTGTGTTGTGGTCCACGCTCTCGAGGAAACTTGCGGTGGCCTGGTCGGCGATTTCGACAGTCCAGCATTTGTCGAATGAAATCGTATAGCCCTTTTCCACGTATGCGGTGCCGGTGAAGTCGGGCGACATGAGCCGTACGCTGATTTCCATGCGGACATCCATGTCGGCCGATTCGAGCGACACGAGATCGCGCGTGACGTCGTCGTCGGACAGTCGTATTTTGTTAATGATCATTCCGGTGGAGTTGGAGATGACTGTCTGTGTTCCCGGATTGCGGTATTCGGGAAGCTCGGTGGTGGTGGAACTGCCGTCGATGTGTCCGACGGTTACCTCGGGCACGTCGAAATACGACGGGGTCGAGTTACCCTCCTGAACAAGGACGTAGTCGCCTTCCGACAGTCCGTATTCGCCGTCGGTACCGACAGCCTGGATCGAGCTGCCCTCTTCAAGATCGAGTATTTTGGAAAGATACAGTAAATCGGTGTTGCTTCCCGGAAGAGTGAGGTTGTCACCTCCGAGGCTGATGGTGAGGTCTATGTCCTCAGTGAGATCATAGTCATGATCGATGCAGCCTACAACACCGGCAGAAGCAATAAAGATGCAGAAAGCATGTAGGAAATGCCAGTGAAATGTTTTTTTCATGAAAATTTTAGAACAATGTTTTTGGTATGTTTATTATGAGCCGCAAAGTTACTAAATTTTCACGATTTTTTAACCTTATTTGTCTGATTTTATATGTTTTTTACTTATGCGGATGTTTCCGCGGCGGCGCCATCGCGCAGCTCGGCCCTGGAGATGCGCCGTATGATGCGGCGTATGGTTTTCCATTTCGGGAATATTGCCCGGGGTCTCACGGGTGCGTAGCTTATCATGACGAGTGCCAGCGCTGCGATTGCCGCGATCAGCAGCCAGCCGAAAATTTCCTTCATCGACACGATCATGGCGTGCATTCCGAGCATTCCGGCGAGTCCGTCCGGCGATGCAAGCGCCGCCGGCGTGCCGACATCGGTGAATGCCCCGGCGAGCCACGCCATGTTCGACGCCACGGTGCGCCGCAGCCATTCGCCCACGATGGCCGGTCCGACTGTAGCGCCCATCACGGCGCCGGTGAAGCCGTTGATCGTGAGTGCCTGCGGAAATACCATGAAAGGGAGTCCGCTCTGTACGATTGACGTCAGGAATACGATAGATATGATCACCGAAGCCATGCCCCGCATGAACAGCGGGACAAAAAGCATCTCCTTTTCGACTCCGTAATCGATCAGGAAGTAGAAACAGGCCAGATAGGCTGCCGCAAGGGCGAATCCGATGGCGGTCATTGTCTTGTAGCGCCAGCGCCGCCGGGCGAATGTCAGGTAGGTGAATGCGCAGCCTGTGAGAATACCGCACAGCACATACCAGTTGAGGTCGATCAGGTTCGTCTCGTCGAAGCCAAGCGCTGCGGCGGCATAGGAGTGCTCGAATACGTGTTCGGTGGCCAGCAGTGTGAAGAATACCAGATACACGAGCGTGGCGCGGATCACGTTGCCGTTTTTCATCGCCCGAAGCGTGATATAGGGATGGTGGAGGAATGTGGCGCGCCACAGATTGACGGCAGCGAAGGCGATGCCGAGTACCGTGGCCAGCCGGATTTCCGATGCTTCCCACCAGTCATAGAAGTTGCCGTAGACACATACGAAGGTGAAGCAAAGCATGAAGCCGCCCCAAAGCAGTGATCCAAGCCAGTCGATACCGAGCAGGGGGATATGCAGTGGCGTATGCACAGGCCTTATCAGTATCATCACCGCTATCATCATCAGTGCCAGCATTCCGGTCATGATCCACTGCATGCACTCCCATTCGAATCCGAATGCGGCATATACGGATACTATGCCGGATAACTGTATGGCGCCGTCGACGACGAGATAGACATAGCAGAAGAACACCGACATGTCGCGGACCGGTGTCAGCCACAGCTGTATGGTGGAGTTGCAGGCGAATGTGGCCTGCATTCTGAACCATCCTGCCACAAAGCAGGCGCCCACGAGCAGCGGCACGCTGTCGGTATTTGCGCAGATGATATTGGCTGCGATGAGCACGGCGCAGGATGCCAGCAGCTGCACGCGGTTGGAATAGCGGAACTTTATGCGGAACATCACCGCGAAGTTGAGCGACATGCCGACGAGCGAGGCATATCCGGCCATGAGTATGTCTTCCTGCATAAGAGCTGTGGTGCCGACCATGTCGGTGGCCGCCGCCAGATACACGCCTCCGGAGAACTGGATTATCAGCACGAAGATTATGAACAGCCATGGCTTAAGCCGCCGCGGGATCCACGGGGCTACGTCGGGAATGTCGAACGGTCCGGGCTGGATGTGAGGATGCCCCATGTCAGTATTTTATCTTTACTTCAACATTCATGCCTGCGCGGAGGCGGCACATGGCAGCGCTGTCGTTGCCGGCGTCGAAGCGAATGCGCACCGGGATGCGCTGACGCACCTTCACGAAGTTGCCAGCCGAGTTGTCCTGGGGAATTACCGACAGTTCGGCGCCGGTGGCTTTTGAGATGGATTCGACTGTGCCGCGGAATCTGACGTCGGGGATGGCGTCGACGCTGATCTCGGCCGTGCTTCCCACGTCGATGTGCCTTAGCTGCGTTTCCTTGAAGTTGGCTGTGACCCATACATCGGCAGAGTCGACGATGTCGAGCAGTGTCTGCCCGGGCTGCACGAGCTGTCCGACCTGGATTTCCTTGCGGGCGGCATAACCGTCGCACGGCGCCGTGATGACACAGTACGACAGATTGAGCTCGGCGGTTTCGAGCAGAGCCCGTGCCAGCCCGATACCGGCTTCGGTCTGGGAAATGCGCTGGCGCGATTCGTCGACCACGGTCGATGACGCGGCCTGCTGTCGGGCGAGCATCTCGTAGCGGGCCTTGCGGGCGTCGTACAGAGTCTTGGCCGCGTCATACTGCTGACGCGTGACGGCTTCCTGTTCAAGCAGGCGGCTGTACCGGCCGAAATCGGCGGCGGCCTGATCCATCAGCGCCCTGGCCTCTTCGACTGAGGCCTCGCTCACGGCCACGTTGGCGCTGGCCACACCGACGCTGCGCCCCGCCACGCTGTGACCGGCTTCGGCGCTCTCAAGGTCGGCTTTGGCCTGGGCTACGCGCAGACGCATGTCGCTGTCATCGATTATCACCAGAGTGTCGCCCTTACGGACGGGGCTGAATTCGTCGAAGTGGATCTCGCGGATGTATCCCTGCACGCGGCAGTTGACGGGTACTATCTGCTGCGCCACGCGGGCATTGTCGGTGAATTCCACGTCGCGGCCGTGGTAGAATTTGTCGCCGACCCAGACGGCGGCAACGCCGATTACGGCCACGCTGGCCACGTACGATATTATCTTTTTTGTGCGGTGGTTCATATCTTTCCTGAAGTATAGAGTAATTTGTAATAGTAATAGATGATGTTGATGCGGGCGTTGACCAGGCGCTGTTCGGCCTCGAGCTGCGAGTCGGAGGCGTCAAGCATGTCGGTGATGAGTGCCATGCCTTCGTTGTAGCGCCTCAGTGTGGTGTCATAGTTGCGGCGGGCAAGTTCCACGCTTTTTTCCTGGGTGCGGAGCTCATCGAAAGCTTCGAGGTAACGTATATGGTCGGCGCGCACGGCGAGACCGAGGTTCTGGCCGGCTACTTCACTGCGGTCGGCCGCGGCGTGTGTTGCGGCGCGTGCGCGTGCGACCTTACGGCTGCCCTTGTAGACCGACGAAATGTTGTAGCTGATGCCGACGCCCACAAACCAATAGCTCAGATTACGGTTGATCGGAGGCACCTCGACGAGAATCGGGCCGTCGAGGGTCCATCCGGCGCGCAGATCGATGCGGGGCAGCCTTTCGCTGCGGGCCATGCGTTCCGATGCCAGGCTCATGTCGACGCGCGTACGTGCCAGACGCAGCGACGGCGAGTTGCGGCCGGCTTCCTCCTGCCACCACTCTGCGGATGCGGCTGCCTCCGGCATGCGGTCGATAATGGTGCTGTCGGGCACGACGATTGTGTTCGACGGCAGTCCGGCCACGGTCACCAGCTCGTTGTTGATCACGTCGGTCATGTTGTTGATGCGGATCAGCTGCAGTTCAAGGTCGGACAGGAGCAGTTCGTAGCGGGTTATGTCGTTGCGCAGTGCCACCCCCTGGTCATAGCGGGCCTCCATATCGGCGAGAACCTTGCGGGCCCTGGCGATGTTGCTTTCGACGACGCGCCGCAGATTGTTGTATTTGTACAGGTCGAGATACCACTCCGTGAGGCTCATGCGCACGTTGTCGCGTTCAAGTTCGGCCGACAGGCGCGCGGCATCAGTGCCGAGCCGCGCCATGTCTATGCGGGCTGTGATGCCGCCTCCGACATAAACAGGCTGGGTGATGTTGAGGCTCAGTCCGTTGCTGAGATGCGGGATAGGGGCAACGCGTCGGTCGCCGAATCCGCGGTCGGTGGTGAATCCGTTGGCGATATAGCCTACCGACGCCGCTACGCCGATGTCGGGCAGACGTCCGTCGCGGGCTTCGTTCAGTGCTCGGCGCGCTTCTTCCTCGTCGTCGGCCGTCGGCCTCAGCCGCAGCGCCGATGTCTCGGCGATATCGTACAGTTCTTCAAGGGTCACCGTGCGCCGTACGGGTTCGTCGGCACACACCTGGCTGCTCACAGAGACTGCGATCAGCAGCCCCGTGAGCAATCTTCGATTGTTCATTTGCTTAAAAAGTGACGGTAAATGGAATATTATTCGTTTTAAAGCCCCGGCTATCGGCGGGGTTTGCCGTCGGACAATGCGTCAGTGCGCCTGCCGCGCGGATCAGATGCGGCTCTCTCCCGAGGCCGTGCTTTTCCAGTTTTCAAGAAAGCCCCAGTTGCGGAGAAATGAGGCTGCGGAGTCGGTAATTGTAGGTATATTAATCATTTGCAGCGCGATTCTGTGTGAATCGCGCTGCAAAGTTACAAAAAAAATCTCAAATAATTGTCCTTTTTGTCATCGGCATCAGGCCGGAAAGAAAGGAAAGAAAGCGCCGATAAAGGGCCTTATGTCCGGGCCGCGGCCGCCGGGTGGCGTGCGTCGAGGCTATGGTATTCTCTGCGCTCCAAAGCGCTTTCGGCGATTGCAGGGTCGATGAGTTTGCCGAAGGCGCGCAGATACTTGCGGGCGGACGATACCATTTCCTGGGTCTCCTGAAGAATGTTGACGTAGACGTACAGCACGGCCATGTCGGCCGAGTCGCCCTCGCGCAGCAGTTCGTGGATATGGTGGTAGGTGTCGGAGATGGTGTCCTTGATCTTGTCGCAGCGGCGACGCAGCGGACTGATTGCATCGGTGCTCCCGGCGGCCATCATTGTCAGCGTGTCTTCGAACAGGGTACCGACGCTGGTACGGATCTGTTCGTAGCGGGTGCGGTGGCGCGCGGGAAGCGGATTGAAGTTGTTGCCGACGTGCTCCTTGCATACTTCATCGATACGGCGCAGGTTGTATAGAATACCCATACAGCAGTTGTTGCTGAGATAGAACCATGGACTCTTCTCGATGGCCGTCTCGCGGGTAAGATGACGCAGGCACAGAGTCTCCTTGCGGCGTGCGTTTTTCAGAACGGTCTTGTGCCGTGCGAGACTCGATTCGGCACGTGCGAGCGCTGATGAATTCTCGCTGATGAAGGCTTCGGTGACAACGCCGTACTGGTGTGCTGCATAGGTCATGAAGCCGCTCTGCTGCTCGGTGATGTACATCATCATCAGGGGCCAGTTGGCGGATTTGTCGGCGGATGAGATTATGGTCTGGAAAAGGACGTCGCCCGATTCAGTCTTGCGGTCCCGGCTGAAGCGGCGGTTGCTGCGGATGATGATGCATACGGTGAGTATGGCCAGCAGCATCATCACCCACAGGCCGCCGAAATGCATGGCGGCCACGATGACTCCGGCGCCTATGAATGCCGCTCCGGCAGTGAGAAACCAGCCTCCGATGACGGATATGACTCCCGTGATGCGGAATACGGCGCTCTCGCGCCCCCAGGCACGGTCGGCAAGCGATGAACCCATTGCAACCATGAATGTCACGAATGTAGTGGAGAGCGGCAGTTTGAGCGACGTGCCCATGGCGATTAGGGCGGCGGCGAGTACGAGATTCACTGATCCGCGGATGAGATCGAAAGCGGCTCCCTGATCCATGACGGTAACGTCGACGTTGAAGCGGCGGCTGAACCAGGCTCCGACGCGAGGAGGGGTGATCCTGCGCACCCATGCCAGGAGCGAGAGAGTCCATCGGACAAGACGCCGTGCGATGCGCGACGATCCGAACATCTCGTCGCCGCCCTGCTGGCTGCCGAGGCCGATCTCTGTGCGGGTGACGTTGTGGGCTTTTTTTGATGTGGCAAGTGCCACTACCATGATCAGTCCGGCGCCGATGAGGAAATAAACCGGAGTGTCGGCCGGCCCGTTGAGCGATCCCATCAGATAGCCCGAGGCATCGCCGGCCCCGTTGGCCGCATAGTCCTGATATGAAGCCAGGCCGCTGAGTGGCACGCCGATGAAGTTGACAAGGTCGTTGCCGGCGAATGCCATGGCGAGCGAGAATGTGCCGGTAAGGACAATCACTTTCAGCACGTTGACACGGCAGGCGTGCAGAATCTGCATCACGATGGTAAATACTGCGAGACATCCGGTGATTATCAGCCAGGTATGGGTGGCGATCCATTGTTTTATTTCCGGGGTCATGAATGTGAGGTCCCGGGCACCCTTGATCAGCAGAAAGTACACGATGGCTGTGGTGCAGATGCCGCCGTATATGCCGATCTTCCATTTAAGTCCGGAGCGGTAATCGAACGTGAAGATCATGCGCGACAGAAACTGCACCACGGTGCCGAAAAAGAAAGCTATGGCCACGGACAGGAATATGCCGAGTATGACCGAAAGCGCCTTTTCGGTGTTGAGCAGGTCGTTGAATCCAAGATCGATGCCTCCCGACATCTTGATGAGCGCTACAACAAAAGTAGCGCCCAGAAGTTCGAACACCATCGATACGGTGGTGGAGGTAGGCATTCCCAGGGAGTTGAAAATGTCGAGCAGTATGATGTCCGTGACCATCACGGCCATGAATATGCATATAAGGTCATAAAATGAAAAATGCTCGGGACGGAAGATTCCGTGCCGGGCAATATCCATCATGCCGTTGCTCATTGCCGCTCCTATGAAAACGCCGGCGGAGGCGACGATAAGCACCCTTTTGAAGGACGCGGCGCCGGAACCGATGGCTGAGTTGAGAAAGTTGACCGCGTCGTTGCTGACTCCGACCGACAGGTCGAATACGGCCAGCAGGAACAGAAAGATTATTACACAAAGAAAAAGAATCTCCATAATGTTTTTCCGATTGTTTTGACATTTTTGTATTGCAAAGTAATCGGAAAAACATTTCAAAAACGTTTCAAAAAAGCTAACCTTTTGTGAAATCGTCTTCGGCCGGGAATGTGATACGGAACAGGAGTCCGCCGCCGTGGCGGTTTTCGACAGTGACAGTGCCGCCGTGGAGCGCCACGGTGTTCCTGACGATCGACAGGCCGAGGCCGGTTCCTCCGCAGGCACGCGACCGGCCCTTGTCGATGCGGTAGAATCGCTCGAACAGGCGGGGCAGATGCTCTTCGGGTACACCGGTGCCGTTGTCACTCAGCTCGATGATATACCGTGCGTCCGACCGGCACGCCGAGATACTGATGCGGTTGCCGCCGCTGTAGGCTATGGCGTTGTCGATAAGGTTGGCGAATACGGTCTCAAGCATGGCGGCATTGCCGGTGAACGGCATCGGGCCTGTGACATCGTTCACGATTTCGAAGCCGCCGGAAGCCGCTGCCGGCTGCTGGAAGTCGACAGCGCTGTCAATTATCGAACTCAGATCGACCGGCTCGCGGATAATCGACGAACCGCCGTCGTCGATGCGCGTGATCAGTGCCACGTCGGCCAGCAGTCGCTGCAGGCGGTCGGTATTGCTCAAGGCCCGCTGCAGGAATGCCTCGCGCTTTTCCGGCTCGAGTCCGCGGTGGGTGAGCAGGGTCTCGAGGCACACACGTATCGCGGCCACGGGTGTCTTGAGTTCGTGGTTGATGTTGTTGGTGAGCTGCTTTTTTATGCGGTCCTTTTCGAGTTGCTGCCTCAGAGCCTCGCGGTGTTCGGTGTCGCGGTCGGTGCAGGCCTGCTGAAGCCTTGCGTATAGCCTCACGATGTTGTTGGAGATTTCGCCGAGTTCGTCGTGCGGAAAAGGTTCGGTGTCGGAAATGACGGTGCCTTTCTCGACGTCGCGGGCGAAGGCGCTGAGGCGTGTGATGTGCTGTCCGACGCGCCGTGTGGCGAAGTAGCCCAGCACGCACATGACTGCCGCGATCAGTCCCATCACCCACAGGAAGCCGTAGTCGGCCCGGAGCAGTTCGCTGAGCGATACGGAGTAGGGCACGGCCGTGCGGACTATGGAGCCGTCGTCGGTGCGGCAGGCCGAGTAGAAATAGCTGTCGCCGGTGCTCGTGCTGTGGCGCCGGACGGTGTATCCGTTGCCGAATTCTCTGGCACGGCGTATTTCCGCGCGGTCGAGATGGCTGGCGTCGGGCAGCGTGTCGAGACTGTTGTCGTAGATGACATGGCCCGATTCAGAGATCACACTCACGCGCATATCGTCGAAAGAATGAAATTCGCTCAGGTCGATGTCGGCCGGGCTGTGGCCCTCGCTGATCTCGCTGGCTATATATGTGTTGATCGTCTGCAGCCGTGTGTTCAGCTCCTCGGCCTTGAATTCCTTTTCACGGCAGTACTGGAAGACTACGAAACAACCGACCAGAAGCAGCGAGTATCCCAGCAGCCACAGAAACAACCGCGTGGGGTAGGTGAGTCTATTCGATGAACCCATATCCGTAGCCGGAACGGCTGACTATATGCCGCCCGTAGCGGCCGATTTTCTGGCGTATGCGGGTGATATTGACGTCGACGACGCGGTCGAGCACCACCACTTCGGCCGGCCATATGTCCTTGAGCAGTTCCTCACGCGAGAATACGCGTCCGCGGTGGCTGAGCAGGCGGAGCAGGATCTCGAATTCCTTTTTAGGCATCTTCACCTCGGCGCCGTCGACAGTGCAGATTTTACGCGAAGGTATCACCGAAAGACCTTCGAAGGAGATCTGTTCGGGCTGCGGGTCTTCCGGATGTATGGCGGCCGTTCGCCGCAGCACGGCTTTTACGCGCGCCAGGACATTGCGCAGCGAATAGGGCTTGGTGATGTAATCGTCGGCTCCGAGTTCGAGTCCGTCGATCATGTCGCTTTCGGCGTCGCGGGCCGTGCAGAAGATGATGGGAACTCTGGCCGTGGCAGGGTTGGCCTTAAGGATCCGCGCCAGCTGTGTCCCGGACATCTCGCCCATCATTATGTCGAGCAATATCAGGCTGTAGCGGCTTGGATCGCAGGCAAGAGCCTCTTCGGCGCTCAGTGCGGTGTCGACCTCGTAGCCTTCGGCCTCAAGATTGAACCGGAGCGCCTCGCACAGTGTCTCCTCGTCATCGATTACCAGTATTCGTATGTCCATCGCAATCTTTATTTGTCGGATGTTGATTCTGACTGCAAATATACGATTATTGGCATTCAGACACCGCAGTGTATCTGAAAATTTAATAAAACATTAACAAATCGCTGCGGGGCGCATGACTGTCAGCGGTGGATCCGGTAGCGGAGCCATATTACGCCGTAGTCGCATTGCCGCACCGAGAGCAGCTCGAGCGACTGTCCGAGCGCCGGGCGGTATCTTTGCATCATAGTCATCCTGAGGTCTATTTTACGCTATTCTGTCAAGATTTATTGGTATCATTACGATGGATTATAAGTTCATAATGAGGATAGAACTTTCCGATGTTTCTATAGCGACTATTGAATTCAAAAGTCTGAAAATCATTGTCAGATATGCAGATGTCTACAGAACATATAGCTTCGGATCCTGTTTCTTATGGGCATACTTTGTCAGAAGATAGTCGGCGATGTCGGATATATCCTCGGTTGTTTCTCTTAGTGGTGGCACCGTTATGCTTGTCTGACGGAGAATGAAGAAAAGGTTGTCGCGGAAAGTTTCATCGGCAACCATCTTCAATAAAGACGAATTGGCGGTACAGATGATACGAACATCCGGGTGTTCCTGCTCCAGAATGTGGAGAAGCACCGATTGTTTCTCAAAGGTAAGCAACTGTATATTCTTAATCACCAGCGTACCGCCCTTTGCCTCTTGGAAGTATCCCTCGATGCGGTTATACATCTCGCTACGGTCGGATTC
>CABRGT010000015.1 GCA_902470475.1 uncultured Porphyromonadaceae bacterium
ATCCCGCCGCTGAGCACAGCGTCGGGCGTGCGGCGTTGCCGTCGGCAAGGGCCTCGAGAGCCTGCCGGCGTGCGGCCGTCATGAATATCTTTTCGACCTCGCTGAGTGTCATTTGCCTTTCGGTGTGAGGATAGCGCGGTAACGCGCCGGATCAAGCACTACCGCCCGCGCCGTATCGGCCTCCAGGTCGTAGCGCAGCGACCGACGCACCAGGGTGCCGTCGTCGAAGTATCGCTCGCTTATCTCGCTGTCTATTATCTTCACCAGCTCGTCGCGGTTGAAGTCGAGGTCGCGTTGCAGGTCGTGGCGCATCATTCCGGCCAGCCTCTCGAGCTGAGCCTCAACCGAGTCGTTCAGGTAGCCCTCCACCCGCGCTGCGTCGCGCAGATAGTCGATACCCATTTCCGACATGCGGTCGTATTTGAAGCGGTCCGGGTCGATGAAGGCCTTGAAGTCGGCGAACACTGAATCATCCACCGCCCAGTCGGCCGCTATCGTGTCGTGGCGCGCGCGGAAACGGTTGGCGTAGTCGTACGCCCACAGGTCGCTGATCACGTTGTACAGCAGACGGTTCATCGTCGTGTCCGACACCGCTACGTCGGGCGTGATGCCGCCACCGTCGCGCACGGGCCGTCCTCCGGCGGTGTACCACACCTTGGTCAGGCTGTCGGGCACGCGTGTAGGTGTGCCCTCGTTGTCGCGGTGGCGGTAGTCGATGGCCTGGATCAGACGTCCGCTCGGTATGAAGTACCGTGCCACGGTGATCTTGACCATGCCGTTGTTGAACAGCGGACGCGACGTCTGCACCAGCCCCTTGCCGTACGAGCGGCTGCCTACGATCACCGCGCGGTCAAGGTCCTGCAGCGCGCCGGCCACGATCTCGCTCGACGATGCCGTCGACTCGTCTATCATCACCACCAGCGGAGTCTCCGTGTCGATCGGCTTGCGTGTCGTCTTGTATATCTTTTCGCTTGATGGCTCGGCGCCGCGCGTGCGCACCACCTCGGTCCCCTTGGGCACGAACAGCCCTACGATCTGCACTGCACTCTCGAGCAGTCCGCCGCCGTTGCCGCGCAGGTCCAGCACGATGCCCTTTAGGCGCGGGTCACGCTTCATGGCGTTCACTGCGTCGCGTACAGCTCCCGCGCTCTTGTTGTTGAACGTCGTCAGCCGTATGTAGCCCACGCCGGCCTCATCCACTCCGTAGTAGGGCAGGGGATCCACCTCGATGTTGCGGCGCACCAGGTCGAACGTCAGTATCGAGTCGCTTCCGATCCACGGGCGCTGCACCTTCACCGATACCGTCGACCCTGCCTGGCCGCGCAGCCGTCGGCTCACCTTGTCCACCGGCGTGCCGGCCTCCACGGTCTCCCCGTTTATCTCCAGGATCACGTCACCGTGGCGCAGTCCCGCCTCACGCGATGGCGAGCCCCACGTCGGCTGCGAGATGTACACGCGCCCGTCGCGGGTCGATATGTATGAGCCGATGCCGCCGTAGGTCCCCGACGAGATCGTCGTCAGATCCTCCACTTCCTCGGCCGGATAATATTCCGTATACGGATCGATGCCCGACAGCATCGCGTCGATGGCGCGCCGCGTCAGGGCGTCAGCGTCCAGCGAGTCGACATAGCCTGCCTGCACCTCCTTGAATATCTCGTTGAACAGATACATGTTGTTCGATGTGGCGTCCTTGTTCGGCTCGCGTGCCGAGCCGCGGTTGCCGGCTCCCGCGGCCGCCACAATTGCCGCCGCACATATCGCTGCAAGTATTTTTCTCATCAGCCTGTTTTTTCTTTGTTTGTCTCTGTAATTAACAAGCGAAATTACAAAAAAAGGTCGTAAAACCCAATAAAAGACATCTTTTTTTGAAAAAATCGACCCAAACTATTGCACGGGCCAAATCTTTGACGTAAATTTGCACCGCAAAACCCCGGAGGGGATCGCGCAAGTGACTGCTTCAATAGCTCAGTCGGTTAGAGCATCTGACTGTTAATCAGAGGGTCGTTGGTTCGAGTCCATCTTGAAGCGCTCGTTTTTTTGGATAAGTTTTTTTGCTTTGCTTCAATAGCTCAGTCGGTTAGAGCATCTGACTGTTAATCAGAGGGTCGTTGGTTCGAGTCCATCTTGAAGCGCAGGCACGCCGCAGGTCATTCGTGATCCGCGGCGTTTCTGTGTTTTACCGTCGCTTTATTCGTTTTATCCGTTGTCGTTATTTTCAAAATTTAAAATTAATTTGGATTGTCAGAAGATATTTACTAATTTTGCCAATATCCTCACAATTGCTTTATTATGAACAGCGCCGCTGAATGTGTCAGACTGATATCAGAAAATCTTGCCTATATCCGGAGCGAATTCGGGGTTACCGGTATTACTTTGTTCGGATCTGTCGCCCGCGGCGACAACCGTTCCGACAGCGATGTTGATATTCTTGTGGATATGCCGCCGCGAATTCTGCAGATGAGTGCGCTTAAACTTTTTCTTGAAAATCTCTTACATGCCTCTGTGGATCTTGTACGTCGGCATGCGCATCTTTCTCAGAAGTTCTTAAATCAGATTTACAGCGATGCTATCACGATACTCTGAATCAGATAAGGTCAGGTGCAGGCAGACTCTTGAAAACATCGAGGATACTATAATACGTCTGATTGATTGGAACAGATCAGTCATTTCTGTGGATGATTATTACAATTCACCATCCGGTATTCAGTTGTTGGCTGCAAATTGCACTCTGATTACAGCCATTGGAGAAGGTATTAATAGAATCAACAGAATACTTCCCGATTTTTTGAGTTCAAACTATCCCGATATACCTTGGCGCGCAATCATAGGGATGCGAAACCATATTGCGCACGGGTATTTCGAACTTGACGCTGATCTGATTTATGAAGCGGTGAAAAACGAAATTCCCGCATTGCTTGAAATAATTCGCTCTGCGTATAGTGAGCTTGCTCACTGACGTTGTTCTCGCGCTCAAAGCTACTCCTGCCCGTGACAGAGCCGTGCCAATCCTGTTTCCGCGAAGAATTGAACGAAAAATGCCGCATGATATGCGAGATGGCGCCTTACCCGTTGCGCACGAGAAGATGTCCGAGGTACACGGCGCCCAGTCCGGCGGTCAGACTCAGTCCCGCATATAGTGCTGTGGCCAGAAAACGTCCGTCCGTCAGCCCCGCGTAACTCTCGTGCGCGAAAGTTGAGAATGTGGTGAAGCCGCCGCAGAATCCCACCGTCAGAAACAGCCGCCAGTGCTCCTCGACGTTGCCCGTCCGCTCAAACAGCCCGTACAGCAATCCGATTAGAAAACATCCGGTCACATTCGCCGCAAACGTTCCCCACATTGTCGGATGTCCGCACACAGCCGTCACGAACCTCGACACGCCGTATCGGGCCACGCCGCCCGCGAAGCTCCCCATCCCTATCAGCATCACAATCTTGATCATACCTTAAAAAAACACATCTCGCCTGCGGTCAGTACCATGTTACACCATTCGACATCGACGAGCGCTTGTCGTACTTCAGGTCGCTCAGCATCGACGACTTCACTGCGATGTTGAACGTATAGCTCTTGTACGGACCCACCGGCACGAAGCTGGCGCGCATCGTGAAGCAGTGCAGGTCGCGCGAGATATTGCAGTTCATGTAGGCCAGGCGGTGGGTGTCGAAGTTGTACGATGCCGTGAACGAGAAGTTCCATCCCGGCGTGGGGCGTATCGATCCCGATATGCTCAGATTCTGCGTGATGCGCGGATCGTACTCCATTTTCTTGTAGTTGAACGAGCCGTAGGCATATCCGATCGAATAGTTGAATGTCAGGCTCCATGGTACACGCCACCGCACGTAGCCGTCGCCGTCGAGGTCGTAGTCGCCCGACGAGCTGTCGTCTTCCTCTTCGTCCTCGCGGGCACGTTCGGCTTCGGCGCCCGACGGTGGCCGCGAGCCGCTGTTCTGGTCGCCCGTGCCATTGCCCTTGTTATCCTTGTTCTTGCGCTTGAAAGTGTCGTTGTTGAACGTGTAGGAGAACGAGGTACCCGTGCTCGACAGTCGGCCGATGCCCTTGCCTGCCTTCCAGCGCGGTATGTTCACGCGCACCGGTTGCCCAGCCGAGTTCAGCTGGTAGGTGTACACGTCCCACGTCGCCGACAGGTTCAGGTTGAAGCCCTTGGTGAGGCGAAGCAGCAGCGACGTGTTGATGTTCGACCAGTTGAGCGAGTCGGCCGCGAAGTTGTAGCTCTGGCCTATGGTGAAATTCTCGATCAGCGATATCTTCTTCTCCCCGATGGAGTCATCAGTATTCACCTTCATCTCCAGGTTGTTGGCTATCTGATACGACAGCGTCCCCTGCTTCCCTTCTCCCGGCACGCCGAACAGGCCGTTCGGAAAGTGGCTGTAGCGGCGCGTGCGCATCTCGCCGCTCGCGTCCGGATACTGGTATTCGCCGTAGTAGCCGAAGAATTTCGAGCCGAAGTCGGGCGCTCCGCTCAGCGATATGGTCGGTGTGATCACATGGCGGATCATCTTGACCTTGTTCTTCAGGAATCCTACCGGGCGCCAGAAGCCGTAGATCTTCGTGTCCATCGACACCGATGCCTGGAAATCGTACACGTTATAGAAACTGTAGGTCGTGTCTACCACTTCGACCGAGGCGTTCGGATCCCACGACCGCCTGATCTTACTCGTGTACATTCGGTCCGTCAGGTTGATGCTCGGTGTGATGTTCAGCACGCCGAAGGCGTTGAACGTCGCCGATATAGGCACGCGGTGCAGCATGCCGTTGCGCCAGTCCTTGATGAGACTCTTCTTGAAGAATACGTTCTGTTTGGCCGTCAGTGAATTCTGAAACTGTCCCGAGTAGCTGAGCTTGATCTTCTCGTACCACCTCTCGGCTCCCACCTTGTGCTTGCGCTTGAATGGATTCGTCTGCGACATGGTGACCGTCACGTTCGGGAACGATACCGTCAGCGTCGAGTCCTGGGTTCGCTGCGCCACGTTCATCGTTGTCGACAGCGACCACTTCGTGCCCGGAAAGCGGTACGTCATGTTGATGGTCGAACTCTTGGTATTCTCGGTGAACGCACTCGAATAATACGAGTTGAGATCGTTGCGCGAATATCCTGCCGTGGTGAAGTTGACGCTTGCCGATAGGTTCATGTTCGGGTTCGCCTTCGAATCCTGGCTGTGGCTCCACAGAATCTGGAAGTTCGTCTGCTGCGAGTAGTCCGGGCTGCCTTTCTCGCCGTATATCGACTTCAGGTAGCTGATGTTGAAATTGCCTGAATAGCGGTAGCGCCGCGAGTAGGTCGATGTCGCGGTCAGGCCCCATGAGCCTTTCGTATAGATCTCACCCGTAAGGGCCAGGTCGATATTGTCGTTGATGGCGAAGTAATAGCCGCCGTCGCGCAGGTAGAAGCCGCGCTGGTAGTCATCGCCGAACGACGGCACTATGATGCCCGATGCATAGCTGTCCGTGAACGGAAAGTAGCCGAACGGCACCGCCAGCGGCAGCGGCAGACCCGCCAGCACCATCCACGCCGGGCCGGTGACTATGTTCTTGCCCGGCCGCACCTTGGCCTTGGAGAGATTGAAGTAGAAGTGCGGGCAGTCGTGGTCCGAGCACGTCGTATAGCGGCCGTTGACTATATAGAAGTCGCCCACCGAGTCGCGTTTCGTCGTGCCGCCCGTCAGGTAGCCCTCGCCCTGCTCGGTGATCACGTTGGTGATGTATCCCTTGCCGGTCTTGAAATTATAGCGCATCGTTCCCGCCTCGTACTGCGTCTGACCCTCGTGGAACACCGGCGAACCCTGCATGTCGCCCACCGAATCCGGCTGTCCTACGGCGTACACCGTATTGTCGTTCAGATCCATCTCTATGTTGGCCGATTCGAGCTTTATCTCGCCGTAGCTCACCTGGCTGTTGCCGTACATGAAAGCCGAGTCGCGCCGCAGTATGATCATGGAGTCCGTCGAGGCGAAATCTACCGGAGCGTCGAGATCGACCTTTTTCGTCACAGGTCGCAGCCGGGCCACGAACGTGTCGGCCGGCGCCGGTGCCGCGGTCAGAGCCGGAGAGTCGGCGGCGAGGCTGTCGCCCGGCGGCAATTCAGCCGAGGCGATAATCGTCGGCAACACCGTATCAGTCAATGAAGTGTCCGCTGCGGGGCTGCGGCCTAAGGTCGGAGCCGGATCGGCTACGTCGGCCAGCGCGGCCACTATCTGCGGCAGCGCGAGCAACAGCACTATGTATAGCAAAAACTTCCTCAACTGAGTCTCGAAATTATCAAGGGGCAAAGTTAGTGACTTTTCGCCGATTGCCCGCCCTCCCAAGCGTTAAATTTTGAATATTCCCCCTAAAACTGTCATGAAAACTATCGCCTCCTCACATTCTTCACATCAATCACATACCCACATCCGCCGAAGCCCCCGCGTGCCGTACCCGGCACCTCATCATACTATAACCGTCTCATCGTACCCCGGCCATCCCATCATGCCTCCGTATGTCGCCTCGCGAAGCCCGGGCAGGCAGCCCGCGGAGCGGGCGAGGCCGTTCATAGCCTGGGGTGAAGCGCCGCAGGCACGAGCCCCGGGACTCGATTTTTTGCTCATCGTTTGCAGCCGGTTTATTTTGCGGAGCGGAGTCTCTTTTGTTCGGCTTCGAAGACTTCGAGGAAGTGGATTTCAACCGGGGATAGCTGGTACTGGGTGCGTTTGCGGAACTTGTCGTATTCCTCATCTGCTTTTAGTTTGGCTACTTCGGCAGATATGTTTCCGGCATGGTTCAGTAATTCTTTACCCGACAGCTTTAGGAAGTCATCGAGTTTCTGAATCCAGTCCTTCATATACATCGGGACATGGCTCTTGGCTTGCAGTTCGGCAAAATCAAGATATAGGTTGACAATACGGTTCAGCATATCAACCTCTTCCTCTGAAAGATAATTTTTCGCAATCTCTGCCTCTTGTTTAGTAGGCATTGCTCCTCGCCACGTTGTCAGACCCATAAAATCCTTCTCTGCATTGACTCTATCATAAATCACCTCTGCGGCAGTATGTCCGTGGGCAGCAAAGTGCATCTTATTCTGAACCGTCTTGAAGAACTGTTGTGTGATGGATGTGCGGGGATCATAGTCGATGCTGAGAGCATATATCTCCAGCACTTTGCGATAGAACACCTTCTCTGAACTGCGGATATCTCGGATGCGAGTCAACAGCTCATCAAAATAATTCCCTTGCCCTGCATTTTTGAGCAAATCATCATTAAGCACGAAGCCCTTGACCATATACTCTTTCAGCACCTGAGTCGCCCACTGGCGGAACTGCACGCCACGATGCGAGTTGACGCGATACCCCACGCTGATAATCATGTCAAGGTTGTAAATGGGGATCTTTCGTTCAACCTGTCTTACTCCTTCCGTTTGAACTTGTGCAAAAAATGCACAAGTTGAATCTGCGGTCAGCTCACCTTCCTCGTAAATTCTTTTGATATGACGTTGTATGGTAGAGCGGTCGCGTTGAAACAACTCTGCCATCTGGTTGGCAGTAAGCCATACAGTCTCATTGGAGAGTCTGACCTCGATTTCCGTCTCTCCTTCCTGTGTCTGAAACAATATAATCTGTCCGCAATCCATGTCCATCATAAAACATCGTCCATCAATGTCCCTATTTTCCTGAATACAAAACTTCTATGTTCTGTTTTCGGTATATGTCGCTCTTATTGTGAAGACTTTACAAAATTACTAAATTTTTTCAGGTCGCAAAGAAAAGTCCCTGAAAACAATTATATAGTTTGGTAAATTCTTCACCTTGAATCTGCGGCGCTCTACGGGCGTTATTTCATGAAGGCGAAGTAGACGGCCGCCACCAGGCAGGCGAAGGCGGCCAGGTGGTTCCAGTGCAGCGTCTCGCCCTTGAAGAATACCACCGTGAACAATGTGAACACCACCAGTGTGATGGCCTCCTGCATTACCTTGAGCTGTGTGAGCGAGTACGGGCCGCCGTTGCCGGCATAGCCTATGCGGTTGGCCGGCACCATGAAGCAGTATTCGGCCAGGGCGATCAGCCACGAGATGACGATCACTATCCACAGCGGCGTGGCGTCGCTGATCACTTTCATCTGCTGCAGCTTCAGATGTCCGTACCAGGCAAAGGTCATGAACACGTTGGAGACTACAAGCAGGATTATCGTAAGCCACAGAGCCATGACAGAAGATAGTTTATGACCGGAAGCCGGTGAGTTCGTGGAGGCCGAAAAGAAGGTTGAGCAGATGCAGGGCCGAGCCCGCGCCAGTGCGCTGGCTGCTGTCGACGGCAGCCGTTACGGTCAGCGCGGTCCCGTCGGACCTGAGCGACACCACTGCCTTGTAGGTGCCCCTGACCATGGGCGCACATACATCGTGGACGGGATCCTCGAGGATCACCACGTGGCGGTGATCGTCGTAGAAGTCGTGGTAAAGCCGCGCCACGTCGGCCACGGGCATGCGGCAGTCGACCGTCAGTGTGGCCATGGCCACGCCGTCGTTCGTAGTGAAACCCGTTATCCGCATCGGGGCCGCGAAAGAGGTCTGCAAGGCCGTCAGCGCGCGGCGCAGCGGTCCGAGCTGTTCGTCACCGAGAAGTCCCAGGGCTGTCTCCGCATAGCGGGCATCGGTCTCAGGCAGCAGCATGGCGCCGCTGATCGGGGTGGTCAGCATCAGGTTGCGGGCCAGCGGCATCAGGGCCAGCGAGCCTATGATTTCAGTCAGCGCCGGGACTGCGGCCACGCGGGCGCCGCGGACCAGCGCCTTGCGGTTGAGTTCGGCCAGGCCGCTCTCGATCTCGGCGGCCGCGCCGTCGGCGGCTCCGTACACTATGGCTTTCACTTCGGGATGCGAGTCGATCTCAGGCGTCCACGGCCCGATGTACAGGTCGATGGCGTCGAAATCGCCTTCCTCGGCGAATTTGCCGTCGTACTCGCCGGTCAGTTCCGGATACAGATAGCTGACGACAGCCTGTCGTCCGGCGTTGGTGATCCACACTATTTCGACATCAGGATGCGATTTCAGATATCTTACAAGGCCGACGAAGTCGGGAACCTTGGCCGAAAGACCGGTTTTGATCATACAGAGGAGTTTTAGCGGGTGAATATATCGTTGAAAATAATGTCGGTGGCTCCGATGCTGCGCGCTATGTAGCCTGCGGCTGCCTCGCCTGCGGCCTCGCGTGCGGCCGGATCGTCGAGCAGTCTGTCCATGACGGTATCGAATCCGGCTTTGTCGGCCACGGAGAAGGCTCCTCCCGTGGCGATCAGGTCAAAGGCCTCGCGGAATTTCTGATATTTCGGGCCGAAGACCACCGGCACGCCGTAGACGGCCGCCTCGTTGATGTTGTGGATGCCGGTGCCGAAGCCGCCTCCTACGTAGGCCGTGTCGGCCACGGAGTAGAGGCTGCTCAGCAGCCCGAACGAGTCGATGACCAGGGCGCGGCAGCCCGCGGGGAGCGGTTCGTCGGCGCGGAGCGACGACAGGCTGCGCGCGTCGGATCCCAGCCGCTCCAGCAACCGTGCTATGCGCGGACGGTCGAATTCGTGAGGTGCCAGGATCAGTCGTGTCTGCTTATATTTTTTGAACCAGGGTATTATCAGGTCCTCGTCGGGCGGCCAGGTACTGCCGCACACGAGCGTGAACGGCTGATTCTCGGCCAATTCCGTGACGGCCGCCGGCAGAGGCTTGTGGGTGTTCATGATGTCGGTGACACGGTCGAAGCGGGTGTCGCCCGCCACGGAGACGCGGTCTATGCCGATGCCGGCCAGCAGCCGGCGTGAAGCCTCATCCTGCACGTAGAGGTGGTCGAAGCATCCAAGCATCCGGCGCCACATGCCGCCCGCCGGGCGGAAGAACCGCTGCCCGGGCCGGAAGATGGCCGAGATAATGTATGTCGGTATGTCGCGGCGGCGGAGCTCCCACAGGTAGTTGCCCCAGAATTCGTACTTTATGAAGAAAGCCTTGTGCGGGGCGGCCGCGTCGAGGAAGGCGCGGACATTCGACGGAGTGTCCAGCGGCAGGTACACTACCGCATCGGCTCCGGCGTAGTCGCGGCGCACCCGGTAGCCCGAGGGCGAGAAGAAGCTGAGCAGGATCTTCAGCTGCGGCTGCTCGCGGCGAAGGCGTTCGATCATCGGGCGCCCCTGCTCGAACTCGCCCAGCGATGCGGCGTGAAACCACACGTCGAAGCCGTCGGGCGCCTTCTCGCGCCGGATCTCTCCGAGCGTGTCGAGCGTCAGCCGCTGTCCGCGAAGCATCTCGCTGATCTTGGCCGAACGCTTCGAAGCCAGCTTCAGAACGCCCCCGAACAGTGCTATGCCTGCGTTATACAGCGGGTTCATCTATATGGATACGGTCGATGGCCGCCTGCAGACGGCGTACGGTCTCGTCGCGGCCGAGTATCTCTGTGATTTCAAACATGTGGGGTCCCTTGCATTCGCCTACGACTGCAAGGCGGAAAGCGTTCATCACATTGCCCATGTGCAGATTCTCGCTCTTGATCCAGTCCATAACTACGGGCTCGGCCGTCGAGGCCTTGAAGTCGGGAAGGGCCTGCAGAATCTCGATCAGACGGGTCATCAGGGCCGGTGTCTCGGCCGACCATCGCTTGCGGATATCCTTGGGATTGTATGTCTCGGGAGCGCGGAAGTAGAAACCGGCCTGCTCCGTGAAGTCTTTGACGAAGTTGGCGCGGCCCTTGACTGTGGCGAGCGCGGCCTGTATGTATTCGTCGCTGAAGCTGTCCATGTCGACACCCTCGGCGGCCATCACGGGCTTGAACAGACGGGCCAGCTCAGCCTCGGGAGTGCTCTCGATGTAGACGTGGTTGAACCACTTGCCCTTCTCGTAGGCGAATTTGGCTCCGGAACGCGAGCAGTGGGCGAACGAGAACTTGTCGATAAGTTCCTGCATCGACATCACTTCGGTGTCGTCGCCCGGATTCCAGCCCAGCAGGGCAAGGAAGTTGACCACGGCCTGGGGCAGATAGCCGCTCTCGCGGTAGCCCGACGAGATCTCGCCGCTCTTCGGGTCGTGCCACTCGAGCGGGAACACGGGGAAGCCGAGGCGGTCGCCGTCGCGCTTCGACAGCTTGCCCTTGCCGTCGGGCTTGAGCAGCAGCGGCAGATGCACGAACTCGGGCGCAGTGTCCTGCCAGCCGAAAGCCTCGTAGAGCAGCACGTGGAGCGGTGCCGACGGCAGCCACTCCTCGCCGCGGATCACGTGCGACACTGCCATCAGGTGGTCGTCGACGATATTGGCCAGGTGGTAGGTGGGCAGGTCGTCCGAGCTTTTGTACAGTACCTTGTCGTCGAGAATGTCGCTCTTGATGGTGACTCGCCCGCGCAGCAGGTCGTCGACCACCACGTCGCGGCCCGGCTCTACCTTGAAGCGCACCACGTAGGGTGTGCCTTCGGCGATGAGGCGGTCAACCTCTTCGGCAGGCATGGTCAGTGAATTGCGCATCATCGTGCGGGTCGATGCGTCATACTGGAAATTGGGGATTTCGGCGCGCTTGGCCTCGAGTTCCTCGGGAGTGTCGAAGGCTATGTAGGCGCGGCCGCGGTCCAGAAGCATCTTCACGTGCTCGCGGTAGATGTCGCGGCGCTCGCTCTGCTTGTAAGGGCCGAACGGACCGCCCTCGCGGACGCCCTCGTCGATCTCTATGCCCAGCCAGCGCAGGGCCTCGTTGATATAATCCTCGGCTCCGGGCACGAAACGCCGCGAGTCTGTATCCTCTATGCGTAATATCATTGTGCCGCCGTGCTGGCGTGCGAAAAGGTAGTTGTAAAGTGCCGTGCGCACTCCTCCTATATGCAGCGGTCCCGTCGGCGACGGGGCGAATCTGACTCTGACGGGTCGTGACATCTTATAATCTCTTTTTTATGTCGTTGATTTTCGCGGCAAAATTACAAAAAAATATCCACGCGGCCAAATCCATCAAACATCGCGCGCCGGCCGCGGGAAGGAATCGGAAAAATGAGGCGGATGAACAATCGGCGGGAATGGAACGTTATCTGAGTGATGGAAAATCCATCGGACAATCATATGTTTAATCGATATAAATGTAATAGTTATGTTGGAAACTGAATATAAGTTCGGCGAGGTTCATGTCCTCGCTCCACAGGTAGAGGCCGCGGCCGACAAGGTACAGTTCAAGAATGTCTTCGGAAATACGAACGGCGGTGTATCGCTGCTGGCTTTCAAGGCCGGGCAGATGCTCACCGAGCATCTCGCTCCGGCCGAGGTGATGGTCTATGTGATCGAAGGCGAGGTCGAGTTCACCATGATCGACAGCCCGCACTCGCTGCGCAAGGGCGAGTTCATGCTTATGGGCGAAGGTGTGCCCCACAGTGTGCTCGCCAAGGCCGACTCCAAGGTCATGCTCGTGAAGGTGAAGTCCGACAAATGACGCCGTCCTCCCAGATAGCCTGAATTCAAGTATCCGAAATACAAGTATTATGGAGAACAGACCTGAAATGTTCTGCTACCAGTGCCAGGAGACGGCACGTGGCAAAGGCTGCGAGCGCATAGGAGTATGCGGAAAACATTCCGAGACATCGGCGCGGATGGATCTGCTTCTTTACGCCGTCCGCGGAGTGTCGGCCATCAACCGTGAGCTCCGCAGGCACGGGCAGCCCTCGCGCGAGGCGAGTCACGAGGTGATGGACGCTCTGTTCACTACCATCACCAATGTCAACTTCGACAACGACTCGCTCGACGATTTTATCCGCCGGGCTTTCGAAGTCAAGAAAGATCTGCTCGACAAGGCCGTGGCTGCCGGAATCACTCTGCCCGACCTTCCGCAGATCGGATTCACGGCCACACCCGACGAAGCTG
Organism: uncultured Porphyromonadaceae bacterium; assembly: GCA_902470475.1. Classification (GTDB taxonomy): domain Bacteria; phylum Bacteroidota; class Bacteroidia; order Bacteroidales; family Muribaculaceae; genus CAG-873. Next base: position 12,849 of record CABRGT010000015.1, read on the forward strand.
AAAAGTACGAAGCCGTGACCGGGGTGCTCGCCGAGACCGATCCCGACCGCCGGGGGCTGAAACAGCTCGCCATCTACGGATGCAAGGGCATGGCCGCCTATGCGCGCCATGCGGCCAACCTCGGCTATGAGGACGACGAGGTATATGCCGTCATCGAAAACGCCATGGCCGAGACGGCCCGCGACGACATCGGTGTCGACGAGTTGCTGAAGCTCGTGCTGGATGTCGGTGCAGGAGGCGTAAGCGTGATGGCTCTTCTCGACCGCGCCAACACGGAATCGTACGGCAATCCGGAGATCACGAAAGTCGATATCGGTGTGCGCGACCGTCCCGGCATCCTGATCAGCGGCCACGACCTGCGCGACCTCGAGGAGCTGCTCGAACAGACCGCCGGCAAGGGCGTCGACGTGTACACGCACTCGGAGATGCTTCCGGGGCAGTACTATCCGGCTTTCAGGAAATATCCGCACTTCGCCGGCAACTACGGCAATGCCTGGTGGAAGCAGACCGACGAGTTCGAGACGTTCAACGGTGTGTTCCTGTTCACCTCTAACTGCATCGTGCCTCCCCGCCGCAACTGCACCTATCTCGACCGTGTCTATACGACAGGAGTGGTCGGCATGCCCGGCACACACCACATCGAGGCCGGTCCCGACGGTAAGAAGGATTTCTCGGAACTGATCGCCCGCGCACTGCAGTGTCCGCCTCCGACGGAAATCGAGCACGGCGAGATCGTAGGCGGGTTCGCGCACCATCAGGTGCTGGAACTTGCGCCGAAGATCATCGACCTGATCAACCGCGGCAAGATCCGCAAGTTCGTCGTCATGGCCGGCTGCGACGGCCGCTTTCCGTCGCGTGCCTATTACACTCAGTTTGCCGAGGCGCTTCCCGCCGACTGCGTGATCCTTACGGCAGGCTGCGCCAAGTATCGCTACAACAAGCTGCCTCTGGGCGACATCGAAGGTGTGCCGCGTGTGCTCGACGCCGGACAGTGCAACGACTCCTATTCGCTCGTGCGCATAGCTCTGGCACTGAAGGATGCTCTCAAGGTCGACAGTATCAATGATCTGCCGATCGTCTACAATATAGCGTGGTACGAGCAGAAAGCCGTGATCGTGCTGCTGGCGCTTCTGTCGCTCGGCGTGCAGAACATCCACACCGGTCCCACGCTCCCGGCATTCTTTACTCCCGACATACTGAAAGTGCTGCAGGACAAATTCCACATCGGCACTATCTCGACCGTGGAGAACGATATAGCGACTCTGATCAATAACAAATAAATCCCACTGAGACTATGGAAAAATATGTATGTGAAGTATGCGACTGGGTATATGACCCGGCGGTAGGCGATCCCGACGGCGGCATCGCTCCCGGAACAGCGTTCGCCGATCTGCCCGACGACTGGGTATGTCCCGTCTGCGGCGTAGGCAAGGATCAGTTCAAGCCGGTAGAATAAGACTGTCCGGCGGACCATATGCAGGGCTGCGGCGCATCGTGATGCCGCAGCCCTGCCTGTGCATGACGGCTTCCATGTGCCTTCGTCCGACGGTTGCTGTTGGCTGATTCGCGAATTTTTAGTAAATTTGCAGGGTCATAACAATATAAATATCCGGACATGTCAGTCTGCCTGTAAGTATGCCGTCGCAGTTCAATTCGTATATCGACAATATCGACACGGACTTCTGGCGCCGCCTGTGCGTCAGGGAGGGTGAGCTGCGCCATTATGAGAAAGGCGAAGAGTTCATCACCGCCGGGACGGTCGGACGCTACATAGGCTATGTCGCGACGGGCGCTCTGAAATATGAGTGCTACTCGCCGGACGGCACGCCTCACGTGATCGGCCTGGAGTTTGCCGGACAGTTTGTCTGCGATTTCCCGGGTTCGCTTTACGGGCATAAATCGCGGTGCTCGATCATCGCCACGACTCCGTGCGACATATATTGCCTGCCGTCGGCGTGGGTGGCGGATCAGGTGCAGTCGGATGCACACATGCGTGAGATGGCCGACAATGCCACACGCGAGATATTCGCCACGGTCTATGACCGCCTGGTGGATCTTTACTCGAAATCGCCGCAGCAGCGCTACGAAGAGCTTATCAGCCACGATCCCAATCTGTTCTCGCTGTTCACTCTCCGAGATATCGCCTCGCTGCTTAACATCACGCCGACCCATCTGAGCCGCCTCCGCAGAAATTCATAACTTTGCCGGGCGTAAGGTTTTTTACAGATACAGTATTGAATATGATGATCAGCAGAATTAAGACGATATTATGGGCGGTGTGGATGCTCGGCGTCCCGGCGCTGTGCTCGTGCGGAAGGAATTCGGGAGCCGCTGCAGAATCGAAATACATGGAGCGGCTCGCTGACACCATTGCGGCAATCGTTGCGGGATATCCGGGCGAGACGGGCGTGGCCGTGATCGTGAACAACACCGATACGGTGGCCGTCAACAACCAGTGCAAGTATCCGATGATGAGCGTGTTCAAGATGCATCAGGCGCTTGCGGTGTGCAAGGAGCTGGACGAGTGCGGCATCAGTCTGGACACGGTGCTGACCATACGCCGCAGCGACCTTGATCCGGATACATGGAGTCCGATGCTGAAGGATCACGCCGATGCGGAATTCGGACTGAGCGTGGGTGAGTTGCTGCGCTATACACTCGCGCAGAGCGACAACAACGCGAGCAATCTGATGTTCGGACGGATTGCCGGAGTGGCTCCGACCGACAGTTTTGTCGCTACCGTGATTCCCCGCGAGAGTTTCCGGATCGCATACACCGAGGCTGAAATGTCGGCCGACCATGACCGCGCCTATGCCAACAGCACGTCGCCGCTCGGTGCGGCTATACTGATCAACCGGCTTTACACCGACAGCCTCGTCAGCCCGGAGAAGCAAGCCTTTGTCGCTCAGACACTTCGCGAGTGCCGGACGGGCACTGACCGCATAGTGGCGCCGCTGCTCGGGGTGCCGGGGGTATCGGTCGGTCACAAGACCGGCTCGGGCTACACGACCGGCGAGGGTGTCCTGGTCGCTCACAACGATGTGGCTTATGTTGTGCTGCCCGACGGAACGAGCTATGCTTTGGCTGTGTTTGTCAAGGATTTCCACGGCAACGAGGCTGAGGCCGCTCAAGTGATAGCGCGCATCTCGGCTGCGGTGTACGGCATGCTGAGTGGTGAGAAGGATTAAAAATTCAACAATGTCAATGTGCGTTTTTTTGATAAAGGTTAAAGTACTGTTGATAGATTCTCGGATAAAAGTTTGATTTTCGATGCCGGTGTGCGATGTTTCCGGCGGTGTCGGTCGCTATGTCATGTGTGTCTCCTATTTTTAAGTGGGTTACTTACGCGTGTCGATTAACTCGGTTTTGTTTCATAGGCGGTTTTTTAGGTAAGGGGTAAAAGGTAAAAGGTAAGGGGTAAGAGGGGAGAGGGTGTTTAATAATACGGTGGCAAAGTTACAATATAAATTTTAAATACGCAAGAAAAATTGAAATTATTTTGGCAGGGCGTTTTTGTGTCCGGACTGCCTGGCGGCACAGGCGAGACGCGTGCGTTCTCTGCGAAGCAGAACGACTTCGCCGGTTGCCCTGTGCTTCGCCTGCTTGCTCTGTGCTTTGGCGGTGGGCGGGGTCAGGGGGTGCGGAAGGTGGTGGAGAGGGAGTTGAATGCGGGGGTGTATTTGCGGCCGACGGGGATGATGCGGTCGGTGCCGCGGAGGCTGATGCGGCGGTTGGAGTATCTCTCGATGGCGCTGACGGCCACTATGAATGAGCGGTGGACGCGGATGAATGCGTCGGCGGGGAGGAGGGCTTCCATCTCTTTCATGGTGATCTGTGACAGTACGGTGGGAAGGCCGCGGCGGAAGATTTTGACGTAGTTGTCCATGGCTTCGACGAAGAGGATGGTGTCTGTGTCGACGATGACGTTCTTGTGCTCGACCTTGAGTGTGATGGTGCGGCGCTGTGACGCGGACGGTTTCGCTCCGAGCCACCGGACGGCTTTTTCCATGGCCTGGACGAAGCGCGGGTAGAAGACGGGCTTGTGCAGGAAGTCGACGGCGTCGACATTGAATCCGTCGAGGGCATACTGTGAGTAGGCGGTGGTGAAAATGATGCATGTGCCGGGCGGGAGCCGGCGTGCGAGCTCGATGCCGTTGTGGGAGTTGAGCTCGATGTCGAGAAAAACTATGTCGGGGCGCACGTCGGCGATACGCGCGAGGCCTGCGACGGGTGATGTGAATGTCTCGAGATCAATGCCGCCGTATCTGTCGCAATACTCCCGGATAATGGTCAGGGCGATGGGTTCGTCGTCGATGGCTATACACTTAATCATTTCAGGTCGATGGTCAGTTTTACAATGAAGCAGCCGCCGCCGTCGGGGCCAGCGGAGAGGGTGTGGCGGCCGGGATACATTATGCCGAGGCGCCGCCGGCAGTTGTCGATGCCCATGTGTTCGCCGATGCGTGGGACGGGGAAGATGCGGTTGCGGGTGGTGAACACGAGTTGTGTGCCGCGGACGCGGATCGAGATGTCGATGGATGACGACTCGACGGACGAGACGCCGTGCTTGAAGCAATTCTCGACAAAAGTGATCAGGAGCATCGGAGGCAGAGAAAGCTGCGGGGCGCCGGTGTCGATGTCGAGGCTGACAGAAGTCATCTCGTTGAGGCGCAGGCGCTGCAGTGCGACGTACTGACTGATGTATGTGATTTCGTCGGACAGTGGCACGAGGTCGCTTGCGGACGAGGTGTGGATATAGCGCATCATTGAGATGAACTTCTCGAGCGAGGGGAGGGCTTTGTCGCTGCGGGTGAGGAAGAGGCCGTAGAGGGAGTTGAGGGTGTTGAACATGAAGTGCGGCTTGATGCGTGCCTTGTAGAGTTCGAGCCTGGCTTTCTCGCGCTCGGCCTCGACGGCTCGACGGCGCGCACGCTGCCGGTTGGCCTGTGTGAGGAGGCCGACGGCGAAGCTGAATGCCTCGACGATCATGAAGAGGGCCCACACGGCCTGCTGATAGGGCTGTGTGTATGGCAGGACGCGGCCGATGCCCTGGTCGAAGATGCTGGGGCGGGGAGTGTAGAGTGTTATGCGGGAGAGGCAGAATGTGACGGCGAACGACACGACGATCAGGGCAATGCCGACGCCGGCGGCGCGCCGGCGGCCGAAGAGGCAGGGGACGGTGACGAAGCGGTTGAGGAAATACAGGCCGTAGAGCCATGTGCCGACGGAGGCGATGTACCAGGGGAAGTTGTGGAGCCACCGTTCGACGGGGAATATCATCACCATCACGGGAAGGACGATGAAGCAGAATGCGAGGTCGATGTAAAGCGAAAGGTTTCTCATAGCCGGCGCCGGGTATTCCGGCCCGCAAAGATAGTCAATTTATCGTTCATGTGGCAACGCGCGACATGACATTCGCCACTACTTATGGTCGGTTCGTCAACTTTACCTGTCGGTGTGCGGGCGCTATTGTGTTGATCATCAGGAATAAATGCTCCGGCATACTCAAAAGTAGGTATTTCGCACGCGGGGGATAATGGCGAACTTTGTATTTCAATAAGGTAACAAAAACATAAAACGCCATGACAATAGGTAACAGATATATATTGCTGCTGATAGCAGTGCTGACAGCTGCCATAAGCGCGGCGGCGCAGAGCGGCACGGGCATGGTCTCGGGCAAAGTGCTGTCGGCGGACGGCGAGCCGGTGGATCTGGCATCGGTGTTTCTGAAAGGTACGTCGCTGACGTGCTCGACCAATGAAAAGGGCATGTATCATATCAGCGCTCCGGCGGGTAGCTACACGCTGGTGTTCTCGTCGGTGGGTTTCGTGCAGCAGGAGCTTCCCGTAACGATAAAGGCCGGCGAACGTACGAGGCTGAATGTGAAGCTCAAGTCGTCGACGCAGCTGGCGGAGGTGATAGTGGTGGGAAATCAGCTGAGCAAGGTGCGCAACTCGGCGTTCAACGCCACGGCGGTGAATACCAGTGAGCTGGTGAACACGACCAAGACTCTGAGCGAGGCGCTTGCGAAGGCACCGGGCATGAAGATCCGCGAAAGCGGTGGCGTGGGTTCGGACATGGCCGTGACGATCGACGGCTTCAGCGGCAAGCATGTGAAGGTGTTCATCGACGGAGTGCCTCAGGAAGGCGTGGGCAGCTCGTTCGGCCTGAACAACATACCGGTGAATTTCGCCGACCGCATCGAGGTGTACCGCGGCGTGGTGCCGGTGGGATTCGGCGCGGATGCCATCGGCGGGGTGATCAACATAGTGACGCCCAAGCGGCAGCGGCGCTGGTTCGTGGATGCATCGTACTCGTACGGTTCGTTCAACACCCATAAGTCGTATGTGAACTTCGGGCAGACTCTTGCCTGCGGCTTCAAGTACGAGATCAACGCTTTCCAGAATTATTCGGACAACGACTACCGGGTGTACTCGCCCGTGGAGGATTTCGAGACGGGTGCGATCAACCGCCGCAAGCCCGAGCATGTGCGCCGCTTCAACGACACGTATCACAACGAGGCGGTGATAGCGAAGGCGGGGTTTGTGAACAAGCCGTGGGCCGACCGTCTGCTGGTCGGCATCAATTACTCGCACATGTACAAGGAGATACAGACTGGCGTGCGGCAGGAGATAGTGTACGGGCGGAAGCACCGCCACGGCTACACGCTGATGCCGTCGGTGGAATACGGCAAGCGGAATCTGCTGACGCGCGGCCTGGACGTGTCGCTGAGCGCGAACTACAGCCGCAATAATCTCACGAACGTCGATACGTCGTCGGTGAAATACAACTGGCGCGGGGAGACGGCGCCGCTCAATTCGCCCGGGGAGCAGTCGCTGCAGCTGTCGCGGGCCGTTAACAACAACTGGTCGGCGGCCTTCACGGCCAACTACCGGGCGGGCGACAAGCACGCGTTCACGGTGAACGATGTGTTCAACTCGTTCAACCGCACGAACGAGGACCTGCTGACGATGCCGCCGTCGCGCGACGAGTTCGGCAAGGTGACGAGCAAGAATATCGCGGGGGTGTCGTACCGCTTCACTCCGACGCAGCAGGTGAATATCTCGGTTTTCGGCAAACATTACCACCAATATGTGTCGGGGCCGGCGGCCACTTCATCGGCCCAGGATGTGTATGAACTGACCTCGCACTCGACTGACTGCTTCGGATTCGGCGCCGCGGGCACGTGGTTCATGCCGCTGGGGCTGCAGCTCAAGGCCTCGTACGAGAAAGCGTGCCGGCTGCCGACGATCGAGGAAATGTTCGGCGACGAGGACCTTGAGATGGGTGACATATCGCTGAAGCCCGAGACGAGCCACAATGTCAATCTGAACCTGAGCTACACGGCGGCATTCGGCAGCAGCTCAGTGTACGTGGAGGCGGGACTGATCTACCGCGACACGCGCGACTACATACAGCGCAACATCCTGGCGCTGAGCGGCGGCAAGTCGGCGGCCACCTATGTCAACTATGGCCGGGTGGACACCAAGGGCATAAGTGTGACGGCACGCTACAGCTTCTCGCGCTGGCTGAGCCTGGGGGGCAACTTCACGCAGATGAATGTGCGCGACAACATGCGCACGGCGCAGGGTAGCACGGTGGCGAACCTGTCGTACGGTGAGCGGATGCCCAACCTGCCGTATATGTTCGCGGACGCCGACGTCAACTTCTACTGGCACGGGCTGGGGCGCCGAAGCAATGTGCTGACCGTGACGTACGACACGCAGTACACCCACAAGTTCTGCTACTACACGGCCAACATCGGGTCGGACAACAGCGACTACATGGTGCCGAACCAGCTGGCCCACAACCTGACGGTGTCGTACGGCATCCATAACGGCCGCTACAACATATCGCTGGAGTGCCGCAACTTCACCAATGCGCGCCTTTACGACAATTTCAGCCTCCAGAAGGCCGGACGCGCCTTCTACGGCAAATTCAGAATATATTTCGGAAACTAAACGACAAATAATAATTGAAAGACATGACAAAAAACTACACATTACTGCGTGCGCTGGCCCTGGCCGTGATACCGATGGCCGGCCTGACTGCATGCTCCGACAATGACGAGCCCGCCGGAGGCGACAATACGGCAGGCGGCGAAGGCAAATTCGTGTTCGCGACGACGGTACAGGGCTCGAACGCCACGTCGTACGTGCTGCTCACGGGCGAATCGCTCGACGGAGGCACGCTGTCGACCGTCAACAACGGACTTCTCAACGACGGCGCCACCCAGTGGGTGTTCTACAAGGACTTCCTCTATGCGCTGACCTACAACCAGGGCAACGCCGGCACCACCCGCAGCTATATACTCGGGAACAACGGGCAGATGAAAGCCCGCAGCACCGTGTACAATATAAGCCGGTTCTCGTCGTACGGCGCGTATGACGACGACATCATCACCATGTCGACCGGGGAAGGCCCGGCGGCTCTGGCCGATGCGCACGGTTACCGTCCGATGACGCTGCTGGTGACGTATCTCAACGTCTACAACGAGACCACGCGGTCGAACGACACGTCGACGGGCGCCTACAGCATGGAGAACTTCCTGGGCAACGGCGAGTACGTGACGCTGGCCGGTGCCGAGCAGAGCGGCAAGCGGCTCTACTGCGGCGCAGTGCCGATGGGCCTGAGCCAGTACGGCGCGGCCTATGACAACGGCAAATGGATCCGCCCGGGCTACGAGCACCTGGTGCATACCGAAGCAGGCGGTACGGGCAGCGGCGCCTACAAGGCCGGCGAGCTGGTGGGCACGCAGTATCCGGACGAATGCTGGGTGGCCATCTACGACAACGCCGACATGCTGCACCCGGTGCTGGCCAAGACGGACCGCATCAGCACCCCGTGCGGGCGCTACCGCTCGCAGTACTATCAGACCGTGTGGGCGGCTGACAACGGCGACATCTACGTGTTCTCGGCCAGCTATGCCAAGACCATGACCGATCCGGGCCAGCAGACTAAGCTGCCCGCAGGCGTGTGCCGCATCCCGGCCGGAAGCACCTCGTTCGACGACTATTACTGCAACATCGAGGAGAAGACTCCGGGCGGCAACCGCTCGTTCATGCGCTGCTGGCCGGCGGGCGGCGACCGCTTCCTGATGATCATGTACGACCGTCCGCTCACCGAGAAGAATCCCGCGGCCACCGAACTGGCCATCTTCGACGCCTCGGACAAGAAGCTGACCTATGTGACGGGGCTGCCGGCCAACGTCACCTCGATCGGCAAGACCGTCTACACGCAGAACGGCAATGTATACATTCCCATAAACGTAGAGAACGAACGGCCGGCGATCTATGCCATCAACACCACTACGGCACGCGCCACCAGGGGCGTGACGATCGAGGCGACTGATATCACCGGCTTCGGATACATGACTCCCGCTAAATGATGAGTGCAATGAAATTCTTCAGAAAAATACATCTGTGGCTGTCGGTGCCGTTCGGCATCATCATCACGCTGATATGCTTTTCGGGCGCGATGCTGATTTTCGAGCCTGAAATCACGCGGGCCGTGCGGAGCGAGGTCTACCGCGTGGCCGAAGTGAAGGACTCGCCACTTCCGATGGGCGAGCTGATGGAAACGGTGAAGGCGACGCTGCCCGACAGCGTGGCGATCACGGGCGTGACGGTGTACGACGACAACACGCGCACCTATCAGGTGAATCTGTCGAAGCCGCGCCGCGCGTCGGTGTTCGTGGACCAGTACACGGGGCAGATCACGGGCCGCTACGAGCGCCTGGGCTTCTTCTCGACGATGTTCGGGCTGCACCGGTGGCTCCTGGACAGCGCCAATCCGCACGGCGACGGCATAAAGACGGGCAAACTGCTCGTGGGTATCTCGACGCTGATGTTCGTCATCGCGCTGATAACGGGCATCGTCATCTGGGTGCCGCGTGCGCGCAAGGGGCTTGGACACAGCCTGTCCATTTCGTTTAAGAAGGGCTGGAAGGGCTTCTGGAAGGGACTGCACGTGGCCGGCGGCATGTATGCGCTGATATTCGTGCTGGCCATGGCGCTGACGGGTCTGACGTGGTCGTTCGACTGGTACCGGTCGGCGTTCTATGCCGTGTGCGGCGTAGAGCATACTCCCCGCAACTTCGCCCAGGCAGCCCCGGCACCGGAGAAAGCCGGCAAGGGCGTGGAAGGCCGCCGGGATGTCCGCGGGAAAGGCCGTGAAGGCCGCGGCGGGGAAGGACACCGCCACGGCGAGGGTCGTCCGGAGGGCCGTCCGGAGGGCCGCGGGCATTCTGAATACGGACGCTGGCAGCAGGTCTACGACCGGCTCAAGGCGCAGAATCCCGGTTCGCCTCAGATAACGGTAGGCCCCGAGACGGCGACCGTGACGCTCGGGACGACGGGCAACGGCCGCGCGTCGGACCGCTATACTTTTGACCGTCGGTCGGGAGAGGTGACTCCGGCGACGCGGTATGCCGATTCGGCCGGTGCCGACAAGCTCCGCGGCTGGATCTACTCGATCCACACGGGAAGCCCGGGTGGCCTGTTGACGCGCATTCTGTGGCTGCTGGCGGCCCTGCTCGGGGCGACGCTGCCTCTGACGGGCTACTATATCTGGATCAGACATCTGACAAAGAAAAAGAAGGCTGCTGTCGCTCACAGCAGGTGAACATTGATTGGGAAACGCGGAGAACAGAGCATTCTCCGGACAAATCAGCCGGTCCGCGCGGACCGGCTGATTTTGATTCTTACGGCGGCCATGGTGTGTGACCGGAGAGGGGAACGGGCATAAAAAAGCGCAGCCGTAGGGAACGTACTGCGCGTGATGGCATCCGCTGTCCCGGCACCGGGCCGGCACGATAATGCATAACCGTGATCTGTGTGCGCCGCTGTGCCGGCGCCGGGTCTGTGCGGAATGCCTCTCGAGATTATATATTGCTGAAGAACTTATTGCAGGGGCGGCTACCGCGACTGGCGGAAGAGCCATTCGCGGACGGGGGTGAGACGGTAGGCGTAGTCGAACGAATACATGTGCTCGCTGCCTTTGCCGTCGGGAGGCAGGACGGTGCCGGACTCGAAGTTTATGATGTTGACGGGCGCGCCCTTGGCAAGCTCGGCGGCAGCGAGGCTGTCCTGAGCGGCCTGCGGAAGGCGGCCGCTCCACTCGGCGTACTCGTATTTCACTCCGGCGTTTTCGGCTGCGGCCAGGAGGGGGCCGAATGTGCCGGCCTTGCCGGCGGTGATGAACGTGAACTTATGCTTGACGAGTTCGGGGAAGGTGGCGCTGTCCCAGTGGCAGTCGACGAAAACCGAGGCGGCGAAGACGTCGGGGTATGTGACGTTGTAGTACATGGAGATCATGCCGCCCATGGACTGCCCGGTGGTGTAGAGCCGGGCGTGGTCGACGTGTTCGTCGGAAGCGATTGCGGTGACAAGGCGCATCACCATGTCGACCTCGTCGGTGTGCTCGTAGGCGTCGTTGACGGCCACGCCCGAGTACTGCGGCACAAGCACGAAGCAGGGATGGGCGGCCTGCCATGTGTCGGTGGCCCACACCAGGGCGCCGTAGCCCTGTGTCAGCGGGCGCGTGGCGTCGGTGCCGGGAGTGCTTGCGTCGGCCATGAACAGGACGAGCGGATATTCCTTGCCCTCTTCCATGTCCTTGGGCGAGAACAGGTTGTATTGCAGTGCCTTGCCGGTGACTTCGTCGTGGTATTCAAGCTGCCGGAATTCGGGTACTTCGGCCTTGATCATTGCCTGGAGCAGGGTGTCGCCGCTTTTGTCGATGACGGGGCCGCCTCCGGGCTTGCCCTTGCGGGCGCTTTCGGCCCGGACGGTGTCGGCGGTTTCGTCCGCGGCCGACTTGCCCGAGCATGAGGCCAGGGGGGATACGGCGCAGAGTGCGGCCATGGCCACGGCCGAGACAGATGTGATTTTCCTTATATCCATGTGTGTGGTCTTTAAAATGATTATATATGTAAAGACCTGCGATCTTCGGAAAAGTTCATTGACTGGGCGCCGATGACTCCGGACCGGTGGCGAACGGCAGCTCAGAGAGTCTTGCGGTATTCGTTGGGGGTGATGCCGGTGGCGGTCTTGAACGCGCGCGTGAAGTACTGCGGATACTGGTAGCCGAGGCGGTAGGCTATCTGGCTGATGCTTAGCTCGGAATGCCACAACAGTTCCTTGGCCATGGCCATGGCGCGGGCCTGGATGTAGTCGCGCGGCGAGCGGCCTGTCTCCTTGCGCACGAGATCGCCGAAATAGTTGGGCGAGAGGTTGAGGCGCTCGGCGCACCAGTTGACAGTCAGTGTGCCGAGTGAGGCGGCCTGTCCGGAGGTGTAATAGTCGTCGACGAGCTTTTCGAAGGAAGCGATCACGTCGCTGTTGACCTTGCGGCGCGTCTCGAACTGGCGGCCGTAGAAGCGGGCGCAGTAGTTCAGGAGCAGTTCGATGGCCGATGTGATGATTGAGTCGGTGTGGCTGTCGGCGCGGTTGTCGATCTCGGCGTCGATACGGCGCAGGCAGCCGATTATGGATTCGCGCTCGGCAGCGGATATGTGGAGAGCCTCGTTGATGGCGTAGGAGAAGAATGTGTAGTCGCGCATGCTGGCCGCCAGCGAGGTGCCGCGCAGGAGGTCGTGGCTGAAGTAGAGGCACCAGCCGCTGGGCTGGAAGGAGGATCCGTCGGCGGGATAGCCCAGGACCTGGCCGGGCCCGACGAATACGAGGGTATTCTCCTGGTAGTCATACGACCCGCGCCCGTAGGTTATGCGGTCGGCGCAGACGGCTTCCTTCAGATACACCACATACAGGCCGAAATGCTTGCGACAGTGAGGGACCGGGGCGGATATGCGGGCGCCTTCGATCACATTGACGAGGGGATGGCGGCTTTCGACGCCCCAGACGCGGTCGAAGTCGGCCACGCAGTCGATATTCACGATCTTATCCATAATCACACAATAACTTACGTGTGCAAAAATACGAAAAATCCGGGGATATGCCGCGGTATCGGTAAATATTATAACATATTCCGTAATCAGGATATTTCGGACGTGGGGCGGACGGATTAATTTTGCACCGGTTAATGATTGAATAACACTCCTGATAAATACGCACAAAGAATGAAACCCAACGACTTCACACTGAGACGGCTGCTGACGGCGCTGCTGGCGGCGGCCATTTGCTGCACCGGCTGTTCGGCCGGCGAACCGGCGCAGGCTCCCTCCGCCGCCGACAATGCCCTGGACGGCGACACGCGGACACTGGTGGCATATTTTTCGGCGCAGGGCACCACAAAGGGTGTGGCCGAGGCCATCCGCCGCGAGACCGGCGCCGATATCTTCTTCATCGAGCCGGCGGTGCCTTATGCCGAGAATCCTTATGACGATTCGGACAAGATACAGAACGAGGCCTACAACGATCTGCGGCCGGAGGTAAAGGATTACCTCACTGACGCGCAGATAGCGAAGTATGACACCATCTTCGTCGGCACACCGTGCTGGTGGCATCAGCCGGCCATGGTGATGTGCACATTCCTGGAGCATTACGACCTGGGCGACAAGGTGATCATACCCTTCGTGACGTACGGCGCCACCACGTATCTCAACGAGACGATGCAGAAGCTGTACAGGTGTACGCCCGACTCGGAACACATACCGGCGACGCTGCCGGAGGACATCGACCCCGACAACATCCGTACGCCGCAGAACGACGATGCCGGCATCGATATGCCCACGGCACGCACGGTGCGCCGCTGGCTCGACAGCATCGGCTACGGCAAAGGCGGGGCCGGAGCGGCCGAGGCCATGACGCCTGCTGGCGCGGCCGCACAGACCGTCTATTCGCTGGAGGGGGTGCGGCTGGCGGCGGTGCCCGAAAGCGGCATATACATCAGCGGAGGTAAAAAATATATTGCCAGATAAATCATGAAAAAATCCATAAAGGCTGCACTGGCAGCGGTGTTACTGATCATGACAGCAAAAGCATATTCACAGGAAATCTTCGACTACACTCAGAATCCTTTCGGGCTGGTGTACGAAGGCGCAATCACAGAAAACGTCCCCGGGGAGGTCAACATCCACCCTGTAGTGTATAATCTCAACGGCAATCAGATCGCGGCCAATGTCTACACGCCGGCCGGGTACGATCCGCAGCATTCGTATGCGGCCATAGTGGTGTCGCATCCCAACGGCGGCGTCAAGGAGCAGACGGCAGGGCTGTACGCACAGCGTCTGGCCGGGCTGGGCTACGTGGCCATCGCCGCCGACGCCTCCTATCAGGGCGCGAGCGGTGGCGTGCCCCGCAATCTCGACGTGCCGCAGAACCGTATCAACGACGTGCGCGGCATGGTCGACTTCATCTCGCGCTATCCGGGCGTGGATCCGCAGCGCATAGGCGCCTTAGGCATCTGCGGAGGCGGCGGCTACACCTACGCGGCCATTCAGAGCGACAAGCGTATCCGCGCGGCCGCCACGCTGAGCCTGTTCAATACGGGCCGCGTGCGCCGCAACGGCTATCAGGACTCGCAGACGGCTACGATCCAGGAGCGGCTGCGCCGCGCGTCGGATGCCCGCGAGCGGTTCGTGATGACCGGCGAGACGGCCTACGAGGGTGCGGCCGGCACGCAGACGCGCGAGCAGATCGAGCAGGCAATGAGCACCCTGCAGCCCGGCACCCTCTATCACGACGGTCTCGAATACTACGGAATAACCCACGTGCATCCCAATTCGGTGAGTCGCTACACCAGCGCCAGCCTCATGGATCTGATGACGTGGGACGCGACGACCTACGGCGCACTGATCGACATACCGCTGCTGATCATGTCGGGCAGCCGGTCGGATTCCGACTATATGAGCCGCGAGGCATATGACAAGGCCGGTACGACTGACAAGGAGTATTTTCCGATCGAGGGTGCCAGCCACATACAGACGTATTATGTTCCGGCCTATGTCGACGCTGCCGTGGGCAAGATGGAAGAATTCTTCGACAAGAATCTCTGACAGACACATGAGACCGGGAATTTTAGCGCTGGCGTTCGCCGCGGGGGTGTTCGCGGCGGCGCTTCCATCGTGCGCGGGAAAACAGCAGGAAGAATCAACGGAAAACACGGCGGCCGCTGCCCGATTCAGCGACCCGCGCAAGGAAACGGAGCGGCCGAAGTCGGTGCTGATCATTTCGTCGAGTCCGCGGCGCGGCGGCAACAGCGAACAGCTGTGCATGCAGTTCAAAAAGGGCGCCGAGGAGGCGGGCAACACGGTCGAGATGCTCAACATCAACGACTACGATATCCGCTACTTCGACCAGAACGACTACGACCGCGAGGCCTCGGCGGCGCTGACCGACGATGCCGCCGCAATCATCGCCAAGATGAAGGCGGCGGACGTGATCGTGCTGTCGTCGCCGGTGTATTTCTACAACATGACCGGCCAGCTCAAGGCGCTGATCGACCGCACATACGGCCATGAGAAGGATCTTGCCGGCAAGGAGTTTTTCTACATAGCGACATCGACCGACGGCGACGAGGCGGCGACCGACGGTGTCTTCGAGGCTTTCCACGGGTTTGCCGTGTGCCTGTACGGGTCGGTGGAGCGCGGCGTGATACGCGGCAACGGCGCCCGCAACCGCGGCGACATCGACTCGCATCCGGCTATGGCCCAGGCCTACGAGATGGGCAAGGGTGTCTGAACCGCCGGACTACAGGCGGTGTTATTCGCGGGGGGAGTCGGCGGGGTCGGCTTCGTAGTGCTGGAAGAGGAAGTCGTTGTAGGGGAAGCGGGTGAGGTGGATCTCGCGGGCTTTGTCGTAAATCATCTGCTTGAGCTCGTCGATGTTGGTGCCTTTGCGGGCGGAGATGAAGACGCAGTTGTCGTTCATCCGGGCCATCCACGAGGATTTCAGGTCGTCGAGCGAAAGGTTGCGTGCCGTGGCGGGCGTGAGGTCGTCGGCGTCCTTGGGAGTGTATGTGTAGGCGTCGATCTTGTTGAAGACGAGGATGACGGGCTTGTCGGCGCCGCCGCAGACGTCGCGCAGGGTGTTGTTGACCACTTCGATCTGCTCCTCGAAGTTGGGATGCGATATGTCCACGACGTGGACGAGCACATCGGCCTCGCGGACCTCGTCGAGGGTGGACTTGAACGACTCGATCAGGTGGGTGGGGAGCTTGCGGATGAATCCGACGGTGTCGGTGAGCAGCATGGGCAGGTTGTCGATGGTGATCTTGCGCACGGTGGTGTCGAGGGTGGCGAACAGCTTGTTCTCGGCGAAGACGTCGCTCTTGCTCAGGAGGTTCATCAGCGTGGACTTGCCCACGTTGGTATAGCCGACCAGGGCGATGCGGGTGAGTTTGCCGCGGTTCTTGCGCTGGATGGCTTTCTGCTTGTCGATGGAGCGCAGCTCTTCCTTGAGGTGTGCGATCTTGTCGAGGATGATGCGCCGGTCGGTCTCGATCTGTGTCTCGCCCGGGCCGCGCATGCCGATGCCGCCGCGCTGGCGCTCGAGGTGTGTCCACATGCGGGTAAGGCGTGGGAGCAGATACTGGTATTGGGCCAGTTCGACCTGTGTCTTCGCGTGGGCTGTCTGGGCGCGCGATGCGAAGATGTCGAGGATGAGGCTCGTGCGGTCGAGAACCTTGACCTTGAGCTCGCGCTCGAGGTTGGCGACCTGCTTGGAGGTGAGGTCATCGTCGAAAATCACCATAGATATGTCGTTCTCCTCGACAAATCCGGCGATTTCCTCGAGCTTGCCCTTTCCGACGAAGGTGCGGGGATTGGGATAGTCGAGTTTCTGTGTGAAGCGGCGTACGGTGACCGCGCCGGCCGTGTCGGCCAGGAAAGCCAGTTCGTCGAGGTATTCGCGGCTGCGAGCCTCGTCCTGGGTGTCGTTGATGAGGCCCACGAGCACTGCCCGTTCCTCTTCCTTTATGTTGTGCTCAATCATAAACAGCAGTTGAAAGTCGATATTTTATAACAAGCGGGGGCGCTCATTGGTTGCGGTGCGCTCAGCCGAGGCTCTGCATCTCGACGAGTCGGCGGTAGTGGCCTCCGAGGGCCATGAGCTGGTCGTGGTTGCCGCGCTCGACGATGCGGCCTTCGTGCAGGACGCAGATGATGTCGGCGTTGCGGATCGTCGACAGGCGGTGTGCGATGACCAGTGTGGTGCGGTCTTTCATCAGCCGCTCGAGCGCCTGCTGGACGAGCACCTCGCTCTCGGTGTCGAGGGCCGAGGTGGCCTCGTCGAGGATCAGTATCGGTGGATTCTTGAGGATGGCGCGGGCTATGGACAGGCGCTGTCGCTGCCCGCCCGAGAGGCGGCATCCGCGGTCGCCGATGGAGGTGTCGTAGCCGTCCTCGGTGGCGATGATGAATTCGTGGGCGTTGGCGATGCGTGCGGCGGCCTCCACTTCCTCGCGGGTGGCCGATGCGACGCCGAAGGTGATGTTGTTGTAGAATGTGTCGTTGAACAGGATGGCTTCCTGGTTGACGTTGCCCATGAGCGAGCGCAGATCGGCCACACGCATGCTGCGGATGTCGACGCCGTCGATTGTGATGCGTCCTTCGCCTACGTCGTAGAAGCGCGGGAGCAGGTCGGCCATGGTGGTCTTGCCGGAGCCGCTCTGCCCGACGAGTGCCACGGTGGCTCCGGCGGGAATGTCGAGGCTGATGTCGTGGAGCACGCGGCGGTCGCCGTAGCTGAACGATACGTCCTCGTAGCGGATGGACTTCTTCAGGGCCGGCACGGCGACGGGCGCGGCGGGGTCGGCGATCGGGTTGCGGGCGGCGAGGATCTTGTCGACGCGTTCCATCGACGCGAGTCCCTTCTGGATGCTGTAGGCGCCCTTCGACAGGTCCTTGGCCGGGTTGATCATCGAGTAGAAGATGACCATGTAGTAGATGAACGAGGCCGCGTTGAGCGACGAGTATCCGCTCAGGATCAGCGAGCCGCCGAACCACAGGATTATCGCGATGGCCGTGGTGCCGAGGAATTCGCTCATGGGGTGGGCGAGCGACTGGCGCCGGGCCACGCGGTTGCTGATCTGGAAGAATACCTGATTTTCCTGATGGAAGCGGCGGCGGACCTTATCCTCGGCGTTGAAGGCCTTGATGACGCGCAGGCCTCCGAGGGTCTCCTCGATGTTGGACATGAGCACGCCCCACTGGGTCTGCCCCTCGAACGACTGGCGCTTGAGTCGCTTGCCTACGCGGCCCATGACCATGCCGGCCAGCGGGAGCAGCACGAACACGAACACGGTGAGCTGCCATGATATCATCAGCATCATGGTGAGGCACACGATGATCATGACCGGATTCTTGAACATCATGTCGAGCGACGACATGATGCTGTTCTCGATCTCGGCCACGTCGCCGCTCATGCGGGCCATGACGTCGCCCTTGCGCTCGGAGGTGAAGAACGACAGGGGCAGGCGGGTGATCTTGTCGTAGAGATAGTTGCGGATGTCGCGCACGATGCCCGAGCGCAGCGGCACTATGTAGTAGCTGCTCAGGTAGGCGGTGCCGGTCTTGAGGCCGGTCATCACCACCAGGGCGGCAGCCAGGAGCGCCAGCGTGGCGGAGGGACCGAAGTGTGTGATCGATTCCTGTGTGTAGTAGTAGAAGTTGTTGACCGCCACATCCTTGAGCGACGCCGATCCGAGCGGCATGTATGCGTATGTCGCTTCCTTGATCTTGAACAGCATCTCCAGTATGGGGATGATCAGGGCGAACGAGAACAGGGTCAGCACGGCTGTCAACAGATTGAACAGGATGTTGAGCAGCAGATATTTCTTGTAAGGCGGTACGAAGCGCCTGAGTATTTTGAAAAACTCCTTCATATCGCGCGCAAAGTTACGAAAAAAATTGTAATTTTGTCAGAAGCTTGAAAACCGAACGATATGTCTGCACGCAATATAGCATTTGAAATCGAACCGGAGGTGGCCGCGGCCGCTCCGCAGCTGACCGAGATCATAGTGACGGCCGACGTGGCCAATCCTCCCACGCCCGACGGACTGTGGGCCGAAATCACCGCGGCGGCGGCCCGTGTGCGCGAGACCACCCCGATGGAGATGGTCAACAAGCGGCCGTCCGTCGCCGCCATCCGCGCGGCCTACAAGGCGCTCGGCAAGGAGCCGAACCGCTACCGCCCGTCGTCGGAGGCGCTGTGCCGCCGGTGTGTCAAGGGTCTGGAGCTGTACCGCTCGCTGGCTGTCATCGACCTTGTCAACCTGATCTCGATCGTCACCGGCCACTCGATCGGCGGG
>CABRGT010000016.1 GCA_902470475.1 uncultured Porphyromonadaceae bacterium
CCGATCTGATCAGCGGCAGCCCGGCGGCGGCAATGGCCTGCCCGGTGGCCTCGGCGGCCTCTATGAAGGCGGGATTGTTTCCGGCCGAAGAGCCGCAATATATCGTGATGCCTTTTATCTCGCTGTGTTTCATTTCTGAAGATGTGCTATGGGGCTGTTGCGGCTGTTCATAGCTTCGAGCCATTCCGGGTTGTCGAGATACCAGTCGACTGTCTTTGCCAGACCTTCCGGGAACGTATGCCGTGGCGTCCAGCCCAGGTCGCGGCTCAGGCGTGTCGAGTCGATGGCGTAGCGCAGGTCGTGGCCCGGGCGGTCGGTGACGTAGCTGATAAGGTCGAGGTCGGCTCCTTCGGGGCGTCCCAGACGCCGGTCTACGGCTACGATCAGTTCTCTGATCAGATCGATGTTGCGCCACTGGTTGAAGCCGCCGATGTTGTATGTCGTGCCCGGTTCGGCGCGGTGGAATACGAGATCGAGAGCCTCGACGTGGTCGCCGACGTAGAGCCAGTCGCGCACGTTCTCGCCGTTGCCGTAGACAGGCAGCGGTTTGCGGTTGCGGATGTTGTTGATGAACAGAGGAATCAGTTTTTCGGGGAACTGGTTCGGTCCGTAGTTGTTGGAGCAGTTGGTTATCACGGTGGGCATGCCGTATGTGTCGTGGAACGAGCGTACGAAGTGATCGCTCGATGCCTTGGATGCAGAGTAGGGACTATGCGGCGCATATGGCGTGTCCTCGGTAAACAGATCATTGCTGCCGGCCTCCAGGGCACCATATACCTCATCGGTCGACACATGGTGGAATTTCTTTCCGTCGAAACCCTCGGGGCGTGCCATCCACGCGTCTTTGGCTGCCTGCAGCAGAGTCATGGTGCCCAGTACATTGGTGCGTGCGAATACGAACGGATCGCTGATCGAGCGGTCGACATGGCTTTCGGCCGCGAGGTGGATCACACCGTCGATCTCATAGCGGCGCATGATGTCGCTGATCGTTTTGAAGTCGGCAATGTCGGCCTGGCAGAATACATAGTTGGGTTTGCCCTCGACGTCGGTGAGGTTGAGGAGCGAGCCTGCGTAGGTCAGGGCGTCGACATTGACTATGCGGTAGTCGGGGTAACGGTTGACGAGGCGTTTCACCAGATGGCATCCGATGAATCCGGCCCCGCCGGTCACTATTATGTTTCTTTTATATTGCTTGCTCATTTTTTTGTCATTGGAGGCTGAAAGGTGTGTCGAAATCGGCCCAGGCGTCGTGGTGCCGGTCTTTTTCGGAGATTATCGGCTCGCTGTCGGCAGTCTGCCAGTCGATTGCAAGGTCGGGATCGTTCCATGCGATTCCGCCTTCGGATTCAGGGGCGTAATAATTGTCGCATTTGTAGGTGAAAGTCGCCTCGGGAGAGAGTACGGAGTAGCCGTGGGCGAATCCGCGCGGTATGAAGAGTCGCCGGTGGTTCTCGTCGGACAGTTCGACGGCTATCCACCGGCCGTATGTGGGCGACCCTGCGCGAAGATCGACTGCCACGTCGAGCACCCGGCCGCTTACCACGCCCACGAGCTTTGCCTGCGCATGTGGCGGCCGCTGGAAGTGCAGTCCGCGTACCACCCCGGCGGTCGACCGGCTTTCGTTCTCCTGAACGAACGTCACAGGACCGATCAGGCGGTCGGCATCGCGCTGTGTCCAGCTCTCGAAGAAATATCCGCGGCTGTCGCGGTGGATCTCCGGCTCGAGTATCACGACTCCTTCAAGTTCTGTTTTTATTGCTTTCATCAACTTCTGCGATTACTTTATAAAGATACTGGCCGTACTGGTTGGATGCCATTGTCCGGGCTGATTCCTCTATCGTCCGGCGTGGGATCCAGCCGCGGCGGTAGGCCATGCCCTCGAGGCATGCGATCTTCAGTCCCTGGCGTTTCTCGAGGACTTCGACGTAGATCGACGCTTCTGACAGGGAATCGTGTGTGCCTGTGTCGAGCCATGCGAAGCCTTCGGGCAGAGTCTGCACGTGGAGCTGTCCGCGGCGGAGATATTCGTTGTTGAGCGAGGTGATTTCCAGCTCGCCGCGGGCCGACGGGCGGATCGTGGCGGCGATCTCGCTCACCCCGGCCGGATAAAAGTAGAGGCCGGTGACGGCATATTTCGACTTGGGTTCGGCGGGTTTTTCCTCGATCGAGAGGCATCGTCCTTCAGCGTCGAATTCGGCCACGCCATAGCGTTCGGGGTCGTCGACGCGGTAGCCGAACACGGTGGCCTGACCCTCGCTTTCAGCACGGCGTACAGCCTCGGTGAGGCGTGTGGTGAATCCGGCCCCGTGGAATATGTTGTCGCCCAGGATCAGACATGCGGCCTCGTTGCCGAGGAATTCACGACCGATGATGAATGCCTGTGCCAGGCCGTCGGGACTTGGCTGTGCGGCGTAGCTCAGGCGCACGCCGAAGTCGCTGCCGTCGCCGAGCAGGCGTCTGAACGCAGGCAGGTCGGCGGGCGTCGATATCAGCAGTATGTCGCGGATACCGGCCTGCATGAGGGTAGCCAGCGGATAGTAGACCATCGGCTTGTCGTACACGGGCAGCAGCTGTTTGCTCACGCCCTTGGTGATCGGATACAGACGCGAGCCGGTGCCTCCGGCGAGTATGATTCCTTTCATTGGCGAGTATTTTTCGCAAAGTTAACGCTTTTTGCCCGATAAAGTTTCCTATTTGAGGAGTTTTTTGAGTCGCCGCTTGAGTATGTAGAGGCGCTTGGCCCGCTGTGCCCGGCGCATGGCTTCGTCGGGCGCCATGCCCGATGCGCGGGCGTAGGCCTGGGCTATCTCGGCCAGAAGGGCACGGTCATCGGCCACGGTGCGGAAATTTTTCATAAGGCGCCGCTTTGACCGCACTCCGAATGCCATGCGGTTGATGTCGACGAGCGACAGCGATATGCGGCCGTCGGAATCCACTCGCCACAGCACGTTGCCCTGCGAGAAATCCTTCATAAATATGTGGGCGCGGTGCAGGTCGGCCATGAGCCGTCCGATGGCCTCGACTATGGCCGTGCGGTGCTCCGACACGGCAATGTGGCGTATGTCCTCGAAGCCCTGAAGCTGTTCGCTCACGAAGTAGCTGGTGCCGAAACGCACACCTTCGCGTTGCTCCACATAGGCCAGTGGAGCCGGGGTGGGGAAGCCCTGCGCGAGCAGCTTGCCGGCGTTCTCGTAAGCGCGCCGTGCTTTCCCGCGGCGCAGGTTGCCGTAGACAAGCCGGTTGATGGCGTGCGGGATGCGGAACTGCTTGATGTTTACTTCACCGGCTTCGGTAGGCAGGCTTACCACGCGATTTCGGCCCTTGTAGATGTCTATGGCTTCCACCGGGATGCCATCGGCGGCGAGTTGCCGGGCCAGTGCGGTAAGCCACGCCTCGCGGCTACTTGTCGTGATGCTGACACCCATCGTAAATGGCCATTATGGATTTATAGAATTTATCGTAAGAAAGGTCGGAAATCAGTTTTCGGTGTCCGGCCTCGCCCATTCTGTGGCAGAGATCGCGGTCATCGAGCAGGCGCCCGATGGCGTCGGCGAGTGCGCGCGGCGATTCGGGTGCTACGAGCAGTCCGGTCACTCCGTCGTCGACTGTTTCGGGCTGGGCGCCGATGTCGGTCGTCACGACAGCCACGCGGCAGGCGTAAGCTTCCTGGATGATAAGCGGGCATGCTTCAGCTACGCGTGAGGGGAGCACGGCTATATCAGCGCCCGCAAGTTCGGCGAAGACGTCGGCCTTGTGTCCCTTGAAGTCGACGCGGTCGGCAATTCCCAGCGCGCGTGCCTGCTTCTCGAACGCGACCTCGTCGCGCGGCAGTCCGGATCCGACTATGTCGAGTTTCCAGCGGCGGTCAGAAATTAGCGCCATCGCCTCGAGCAGCACGTCTATGCCCTTTTCATGCGCGAGTCTCCCCGCATAAATCAGTCGCGGCGGATTTTCGTGATCCTTTTCGGGGTAGGGTAGGGGAGAGGGCATGGCTATGGAGTTGACGACCGTGTGAAGCCGACTGCGGTCGAATCCGGCCGGAAGTGTCGAGCAGAAACGGTCGTGCGCGAGCTGCGACACGAATATCACCGCGTCGAGGGCTGCGAGCGTACGCAGGTGCGATTTATCGGTCTTGGCCGGTCGCACAAGGTGCCGGGTGGCTACTATATATATATCCTTTCGGTCGCATAGGCGCCGTGCGGCCACGGCTGTGTATGCGTCCTTGAAGTTGTGGACGTGGACTATGACAGGACCCTCGATGCCGCGCAGATGCTTGGCCAGCCTGACCGGTGTCACCACGTCGATAACTCCACCCAGGTGCAGATATCCGCTGTGCAGCCCTTCGTCGGCAAATGGTTTCGCGACAGCTTCATAGCGGCGGGTGAATATGCCGACGCAGTGGCCGTCGGCCCGTTGGGCGCGGCCGAGGTCGAGGACGTAACGTTCGCCGCCGCCCCATACTTTATTGGAGACGAGATGTATGATGTTCATCCGCACTCAGCGCTTTTTCTGTTCTTTGATTATGTCGCGTGCCATGCGGTAGGCCTCGTAGGTTGTGCGGCTGCGGCGACCGGCTATGGAGATGCCGTTGGGTCCGTCGAGCCATGCCAGATCGACAACCTGCGACTGGAGGTATTTCAGAGCTGCCTGCAGGAAAGGTGTCGGCGCCCATATCGAGCGGTGACCTACGGCCAGCGACTTGGCCTGCAGCGACGCCAGGCGGTTTTCCTTCTTGTGAAATTCAGACATGGACGCGCAGCGGTAATGATGGATTGTGCCTGGCAATGTGGCCGGAATCACGCTGTCGGGAAAAGACACTTTGTCCGAGTAGTCGCGCAGATTCCAGTTGGCGTAGCGTTTGTTGAACAGGCGCACCTGCGCTACCGGCTCGAATCCGGAGTGGCGGATCGGTTTGCCGCAGAAATAATTCTGGATCCATGCCCGGTAAACCCGGTGCCTGAAGCCTTCTGCCTTGGTCTTGATCAGATAATCGCGCATTTCCTCGTCGATCACCTCATCGGCGTCGATTGACAGGATGTAGACATTCTCAGCCAGACCGGTCGCATACTGGCGCTGGGAGCCGAAGCCCTGGAATTCGCGCTGAGTCACCTTGCAGCCGTAGCGCTTGCACACATCGAGTGTGCGGTCGGTCGAATATGAGTCCACGACGATGATTTCGTCGGCGACTCCGTTCAGAGCATTGAGGCAGCGTTCAAGGTTGTTCTCTTCGTTGCGTGTGATAATGGTGGCGGATATTTTGTCCATGGTGTTTTCCGGCTGCGTTTTCCATTTTACGTTAAGTGTCGCAAAATTAATAAATTTTTACGATCCGGCCAACATCCGTCCTTTTTTAAGTTTCGGAGGTCTTGACGGCTTTATCGGCTCTTCCGGTGTCCGCTGATTTCAGCCGATTTTTACGGCCATCTGCCCTGATGACTGCAAAAAGTCGCTTAATTTTCGCCTTGTTTTGAGCTTAAATCGCTGATAAATGTATGTATATCCTCAAAAATTCCTGTTCGTATTTTTCTTGAAATAGAATTCTCGAGACCTGTTTTTGCTGAAATTTGAAAAATCAAATTATTTTTTTAACTTTGCATCTCAATTACGGGAAGATGATAAATTCGTTCCAATGGTTAAGCCGGGGCACAGAGCTGCCGGCTATTGATTGTGCAGTTACGCAAGAGTGGATTATTCGGGTGGCCAAGGCCCACGGCAGAATAGTCGGCGACATCACATATATCTTTTGCGATGACGAAGAGATTCTCCGCGTCAACCGCGAATTCCTCAGACACGATTATTATACGGATGTCATTACATTCGATTATTCCCGCGGCAAACTCATCTCGGGCGATATTTTCATTTCTCTTGACACCGTACGTTCTAATGCCCAACTTGTTGGCGCTGATTACGACAACGAACTACACCGTGTGATAATTCACGGTGTTCTGCATCTGTGTGGTATCAACGACAAGGGACCGGGCGAACGCGAGATAATGGAAGCCTGTGAGAATGAGGCGATTGCCATGCGTTAATGTTTTATTTTTTACTCGTAGGACTATATGAAGTTTGATTTCGACGTGATAGTGGTCGGTGCCGGCCATGCCGGATGCGAGGCTGCGGCGGCCGCCGCCCGATTGGGAGCCCAGACGCTGCTGATCACGCTCGATATGCACAAAATCGCGCAGATGAGCTGCAATCCTGCCATCGGTGGTATCGCCAAGGGGCAGATTGTCAGGGAAATAGATGCAATGGGCGGCCTGATGGGTATTGTTACTGACCGCAATTCCATACAGTTCCGCATGCTCAATCTTTCGAAGGGGCCTGCAATGTGGAGCCCGCGCGCGCAGGCCGACCGCACCAAGTATTCGCTGATGATGCGCGATATTCTCGAGCATACCGATAACCTCAGTATGTGGCAGGGGTGTGTAAACCGCCTCATCATCGAAGATGGCGCCGTCAAGGGAGTGTGTACAGCCGAAGGTGCGGTGTTCCGGGCCCGCGCGGTCGTGCTTACCAATGGCACGTTTCTCAACGGTCTGATGCACATCGGCCGTTGCAAGTTCCCCGGTGGCCGTATCTCCGAGCCGGCCGTCGAAGGCCTTACCGAGCAACTTGTCGGTCTCGGTTTTCGTGCCGACCGCATGAAGACCGGCACTCCTGTGCGCATTGACGGCCGGTCGGTACATTGGGACAAGACCAAGCCGCAGGCCGGCGACTCGTCGCATCATAAATTCTCGTATCTGCCCGAAGTCGAGCGTGTACTTGACCAGCGCGAGTGCTACATCGTCTACACATCCGAGGCTACGCACGATATCCTCCGCAGCGGTCTGCCGGATTCACCGCTTTATAACGGGCAGATACAGAGCATCGGTCCTCGCTACTGTCCTTCGATCGAGACGAAGATCGTGACATTCGCCGACAAGACCGAACACCAGCTTTTTCTCGAGCCCGAAGGGGAATCGACAACCGAATACTATCTCAACGGTTTTTCGTCGTCGTTGCCCATGGATGTACAGATACGGGCTCTGCAGACTATACCCGCACTTGCCGATGTGATGATCTACCGTCCCGGCTACGCCATTGAATATGATTTCTTCGACCCTACGCAACTTCGTCATACTCTCGAGACGCAGCTTGTACGTAATCTGTTTTTTGCCGGCCAGATCAACGGAACCACCGGCTACGAGGAGGCTGCCGGGCAGGGACTCGTTGCCGGTGCCAATGCCGCACTTGCGGCGATGGGCCGTCCTCAGTTTACGCTGGCCCGTGACGAGGCCTACATAGGCGTGCTTATTGATGACCTTGTTACCAAGGGTGTCGATGAACCGTACCGCATGTTCACCTCCCGTGCCGAACATCGCATTCTTTTGCGTCAGGACGACGCCGACATGCGCCTTACTCCGAAAGCATATGAACTCGGTCTGGCCGACGAACGCCGTTATCGGCTCGTAGTAGAGAAGCGCGAATCGCGCGACCGCCTGATCGGTCTGGCCGAGGCTACCACAGTCCGCGCCGCGCAGATCAACGGGTATCTTGCATCTATTGAATCGTCTCCCCTCCATCAGAGCGTAAAACTCGTCAGCCTTATCTCGCGTCCGTCTGTCACGATTGGAGCGCTCGCGGAATTCGTTCCCGAACTGGCTGAGTTCATCGCCTCACTTCCTGCTGACCGCGCTGAGGAAATCGTGGAGGCGGCCGAGATTCTCATCAAGTACCGCGGCTACATCGAGCGCGAGCAAGCGGGTGCGGAAAAATTGCGACGCCTTGAGCAACTTCGGTTGCCTGCCGAATTCGACTACTCGGCCGTCAAGGCTCTTTCGACTGAAGCGCGACAGAAGCTCCAGCGCCAGCGGCCCGAGACAATCGGACAGGCCTCGCGAATTCCCGGTGTCTCGCCCAGTGATATCAACATTCTGCTTCTTCTGATGAATAGATAAACTTTTGTTTCACGTGGAACAAATGCGCGATAAATAATTTTAAAATCAAATACTTAACAGCATAAATAAAATGGAATACATCAAGTCAAAGATCCGTGATGTCATCGACTTCCCCACCAAGGGCGTCGTATTCAAAGACCTCACCACAGCGTTCAAAGATCCTCGCGCGCTGCACATCATCGGCTGGGATCTGTCACAGATTTATCGTGACAAGGGTATCACCAAGGTCGTAGGTATAGAGTCCCGCGGATTCATCGGCGGTTCGATCCTCGCTTTTGAACTCGGCGCCGGATTCGTTCCGGCCCGCAAGCCCGGTAAGCTCCCTGCCGACACCGTCAGCCAGACCTATGCCAAGGAGTACGGCACCGATACAATAGAGATTCATAAGGACGCCATAACCTCCGACGATGTCGTTGTAATCCACGACGACGTACTCGCCACCGGAGGCACCATGCTTGCCGCCTACAATCTGGTGAAGAGCTTCAATCCGAAGAAAATCTACATCAACTTCATCATTGAGATTTCGGCTCTCAACGGCCGTCAGACTCTTCCTGTCGATGTCGACGTGACCTCTCTGATCACTTATTAAGCGTCCGGACATTCCGGATCGCCGGTTCAAGGCCCCGTTCCATTCAAAAGAACGGGGCCTTGGCATACTTTAAAGCCTGTTTTTACGTTATAGATATATGCCGAAACATGTGAAATCAGAAGCTCTACGCGAGAAGATATCGTTCCTGCCCGATACCCCCGGCGTCTACATCTACTACGACAGTGCCGGGACGGTCATCTATGTTGGCAAGGCCAAGAATCTCAAGCGGCGTGTGTCGTCGTACTTCAACCGCACGCACGATGTGCTGCGCACCAATCTGCTCGTGCGCAATATCGCCGACATGAAATATATCGTCGTGCCTACGGAGCAGGATGCTCTCAATCTCGA
This sequence comes from uncultured Porphyromonadaceae bacterium, assembly GCA_902470475.1. Lineage (GTDB taxonomy): Bacteria > Bacteroidota > Bacteroidia > Bacteroidales > Muribaculaceae > CAG-873. Next base: position 8,875 of record CABRGT010000016.1, read on the forward strand.
GAACTCGATGATCAAGGAATACAAGCCGCGCTACAACGTGCTGCTCAAGGACGACAAGTCGTATCCCTGGATCGTGGTCACCAACGAGCTTTATCCGCGCGTGTTCATGACCCGCCAGCACGTGCGCGACGGATCGAAATACTTCGGACCTTACACTAACACGGCCGTGGCGCGCACTGTCATCGAACTGCTGCGTGAGCTGTACCCTCTGCGCACGTGCCGCATTCCGATCACCGGAGAATCCGTCGCCAAGGGGGCCGGCCGCCTCTGCCTGCAATACCATATCAAACGATGCAGAGGCTGCTGCACCGGCCTGGTGTCGCCTCAGGACTACCGGCGGGATATAGATCACATAAAGCAGATTCTGCGCGGTGATACGGCCGAACTCATGGCTTATCTGCGCGACGAGATGGCACGCCTGGCTTCCGAACTCCGCTTCGAGGAGGCCCAGGAGGTCAAGGAACGCTACCGTCTGCTCGAGAATTATCAGTCGCGCAGCGTCATCGTCAGCCAGACGGTAGGCGACCTCGACGTGTTCGGCATCGACGATCAGAGCGGCGACTCCGATGTCTACATCAACTATATGCACGTGCGCCACGGCGCCGTGGTCCGCAGTGTCACGCTCCGCTACAGGCGTTCGCTCGACGAGTCGCAGGGCGACCTGCTCGCCTACGCCATGGCCGAGGTCAAGGCTTCGCTCGGAGTGGATTTCGACGAGGTTGTGGTGGACTCGGTACCCGATGTGGAGATGCCCGACGTCACTTTCACCGTGCCCCGCCGCGGCGACAAGGTCAAGCTCCTCGAGGTCTCCCGGCGCAACGCCCGTCAGAACCGTATTGATGATCTGAAGCACATGGCCAAGCACAATCCCGAGGAGCGCACCGTCAAGACTCTCGAACGCATCAAGGCCGATTTCCGTCTGCCCGAACTGCCGCGTCACATCGAGTGTTTCGACAACTCAAACATCCAGGGCAGCAATCCGGTCGCGTCGTGCGTCGTGTTCAGGGACGCGAAGCCTTCGAAGCGCGATTACCGGCATTTCAACATCAAGACGGTTGTCGGCCCCGATGATTTCGCCTCCATGCGCGAGGTGCTTACGCGCCGCTATACGCGCCTGATGGAGGAGGGGCAGGAATTGCCGCAGCTTATAGTCGTCGACGGCGGCAAAGGGCAGCTGAGTGCCGCCGTCGAGGCTCTCGACAATATCGGGCTACGCGGTAAGATTTCCGTGGTGGGCATTGCCAAGCGGCTCGAGGAAATTTACTTCCCGGGCGACAGCGTGCCGCTTTATATCGACAAGAACAGCGAGTCGCTCCGCGTGGTGCAGCACCTGCGCGACGAGGCGCACCGGTTCGGCATCACCCATCACCGCAACCAGCGCAGCAAGAGCGCCATTACCAGCGAGCTGGACGACATAAAGGGAATCGGCGAAAAGACGCGCACGGCCCTGCTGTCGCATTTCCGCAGTGTGAAGCGCATCCGCGAGGCTTCCGAATCCGACATCGCCGCCCTCGTAGGTCCCGCCAAGGCGCGCCTCATTGCTTCGGTCCTCAGGGCGGATGATGCTGATACAGCCCATGGCGCGGGCGCTATTACAAATGATAGGTAGATCACAATTCCCGTTTTTGGGACAAATTGATTAAAAATATTTTACATTATTAGGACAAAATTCTTTGAAACATTTTGTGTTATTGGGAATATTGATTAATTTTGTTCCGAAAAATCAGCTTGTTATGATCCGAACAATCTTTAAACGTAAAATCTACGAGTCCATGCGTGCCTGGAAAGCCGATTCGGCCTCCAGTACGGCACTGCTGATCGAGGGCGCCCGTCGTATCGGAAAATCAACCATTGTCGAAGAGTTTGCTAAGAACGAATACGAAAAATATCTTATAATCGATTTCGTTACAGCTCCAAAGGCTGTTGTGAAGCTTTTTGATGACATTTCGGATCTTCATTATTTTTTCATTTCGCTTCAGTCGCTTACCGGTGTGAGCCTTGTGCCAGGGAAATCCGTGATAATTTTTGATGAGGTACAATTCTGTCCAAAAGCCCGCCAGGCAATAAAATTTCTGGTCAAGGACGGACGGTTCGATTATATAGAGACCGGCTCTCTTATTTCCATCAGGAAAGCTGTAAAAGATATCCTCATTCCCAGCGAAGAACATCGGATAAATATGTATCCCTTGGATTTTGAAGAGTTTTTATGGGCGATAGGTAAGCGTCCGACGTTTGAAATGATCCGATATGCGTATGAGAATATGAAGCCGCTTGGCGACGATGTCAACCGCGAGTTTATGAAATTGTTCAGGCTATATATGCTTGTCGGAGGCCTGCCACAGGCTGTCAATGCATATCTTGACACTCCTGATTTTGCAGTAGTTGACGCCGTCAAACGGGATATTCTCCAGCTATATATGGATGATTTTAGAAGAGTCGACGGTAGTGGGCGCGCATCCACGATATTTCACTCCATACCGGCTGAGTTGTCGCGGAACACCTTGAGATATATGGTTGGCAAAGTAATAAAAAATGCAAAGATTTCGAGGCTTGGAGAGATTTTCCGGGATATGGCGGACTCGAAGACGGTGAATTTCGCTTATCATGCCAATGATCCCGGAGTCGGTTTCGCGTTGCATGCTGACTATGATTTCTTCAAGATGTATCTTGTCGATACCGGGCTTTTCGTCACTTTGGCTTTCATGGATGCTGATTACGCCAATAATACAATTTATTCCAAACTGCTGACCGACAAATTACCTGCGGATCTCGGGTATATCTATGAAAATGTTGTGGCACAGCTTTTACGATCTGCAGGACACAATCTTTACTATTACACTTTCAAAGGGCAGATGCCGGGGAGCGAACGCGAGCAACGATATGAGATAGATTTTCTCATAAGCCGCGAGGATAAGATTTGTCCTATCGAGGTAAAGTCATCCGGATATAAGTCTCATAAGTCGCTTGATGAATTCCAGAAAAAATACTCTTCAAGAATCAGGCAACGTTATTTGCTGTACACCAAAGATGTACGAAAGGAGGGCGATTTACTTTGCCTGCCGGTATATATGGCAGGATTGTTGTGATGTTTTTTGAATGATAAATTAGGATATTATGCGATTGGTAATACAGCGTGTGCGGGAGGCGTCCGTGACGGTCGGGGCGACTCCGGTTTCTTCGATCGGCCAGGGGCTTCTGATTCTTGTCGGTGTCGAGCAGGACGACACCGAGGCCGATTGCCATTATCTGGCAGCAAAGGCGGTGGCGCTCCGTATCTTCGACGATGAGCGCGGAGTGATGAACCGTTCGGTAGCCGATGTTGGTGGCGAGATATTGGCCGTGAGTCAGTTTACACTGCTGGCCTCGACCCGTAAGGGCAATCGGCCCAGCTACATACGGGCTGCCGGCCACGAACTGGCCACGCACCTCTATCAGTTGTTTATCGACGAGACATCGCGCCTGCTGGGCAGGCAGACACTTGCCGGTGTGTTCGGAGCCGACATGCAGGTCGCGCTCGTCAACGACGGACCGGTCACGATCCTTATGGATTCTCGCAATCCGCAGTAAATCAGATCTTCTTCGACGTTCGCGGCATCGGCGGCAGCCCGAAGGCGCCGCGTATGGCATTTCGGATCGTGCGCGCCTCGGCGGTATCTGTCTGGCGCAGCAGGTCAAGCACCGTCTCGATGTAACGCTTCCTGTCATCGCCCCCGGCGCCGGTGATTTCAGTCACGTGTGTTTCGGCGAGCATCGACTTATGGTTGAAGACTTTCAGCACCGATGCATAGTCGCCCCCGTCGAGATATCCCCGGAATTGCCCTAAAATCTCGTCGTAGACGCCCCGCGGGTTCACGGTAAGCATCAGTTCGGAGATATGCCGTTCGAGGGCGCTGACGCCGTCAAAACGCCCGTCGACGCGCTTCGTGACCTCGTGCTTGATGCGGTGGCGCGTATGTTCGAGAGCCTGACGCTCGATGTTGCCGCGGAACAACGCGAGCAGATTGCGCCGCACGCGTCCGAATGCGCCCTGCGGATCGCGCCCGTTGACGGCCGCCACGGTGCGCACCACCGTCTCGAGCAGAAACATGTTCTCGATCTCGGCCACGTCGGGTACGAGGATGCGGCGTCCGCGCAGATATGCCACTTCGTTGTCGCCTCGGCGGTCGCGGTCGACGATGCCGTGCGCGTCCAGGGAGTGGAAGTCGCGCAGCGCGTTGAACGACCGGGTTGCCTCGATGACACGGTCACAACTGCCGAGCGGCTTTACCGTATATTCCGGAAAGACCAGCGGATATAGCCTTGCGTCGTAGCTGTGGCGCGCATCGCCCTCGATGAACAGCACCGGCTTGCGTTCGCCCAGGATCGCCATGTACACGTCCTCCGGAATTCCGGAAGCTTCCGGCAGCAGCTCGTAGTCCCACGTGCCTTCCGCCGGGTCGCAGCTCTTCACCCACAGGATATCGCCCGAGGCGCGCGATGCCGCGAATCCCAGATCGTGCGTCGTGTACACGAACGTGCAGTCGGGGCGCATGCGTTCCACGCGGTCCCATAGCGGACCGGTCACCGACTGGTGCAGGAACATTTCCGGCGCGTCGACAAACACCACCGCGTCTTTCGGCGCCACCAGCGCTGCGCCTAGGCTGTAGAGCACGGCTTTCTCGCCTGCCGACAGCCGGGTGGCCGGATATGTGCCTTCGGCGCCGTCGACGAGCAGGCGTCCGCATACGAGCAGCATGGAGTTGCCCGGAAAGATCGCCTGCCAGTTGTCGAACAGCCGCTGCAGCCGGGTCGGCCTATTGTCAGGTGTGTCGCCCGCGAGCCGTTCGGCCAGCAGTTCGAGCGCCGTCTCGTTGACCAGCAGTGCCGTGAGCCGTTCGAAACCGCCGCGGATATCTTCGCGGATCAGAGGCGAGCGCGCTACCGCCTCGTGATACAGCGAATCGACCGAGCCCGGCGACGGGTCCTCGCGATCGCTGTAAATAGCCGTAAGTGCCGACATGGCGAATGCCCGGCTGCCGGTAAGCGAAGCCATCGAGGCGGCGAAGCGCGACTTGCCGGCACCGTTGGCGCCGACTATGGTGAGGCGGCGGCTCGTGACGCTCATCCGGCGTCCGTCGCCGCGGGGCGGTAACTGCAGTTTCATAGGCTTTTCGTTTTATGCATACGCAAAAATAATCATTTTTTGCTCATAAAACGTTTCAATTCTGAAAACGGCGACACTTTCGGCCTTTTCAGCCATAAAAAGTGCGATTCCGTCGGCGCTGCCGGCCCGACTAATTCTTTTTGCGGCGTTTGACGGCTATCGAGACGGCTATGGCGCCCATCAGCGCCCACGGATAGTAGAGATAGGGCCATGGAGCGGCGGGCGACAGGCCGGCCAGCGACGTGGCCAGCAGCGTCTGCGCGCCGTAGGGGATCAGACACTGCACCACGCACGATGCCGAGTCGAGCAGCGACGCGCTTTTGCGGCGGTCGACTCCGTAGCGGTCGGCGATGTCGCGCGCTATGGGGCCGGCCGTGATGATCGCTACGGTGTTGTTGGCCGTGCACAGGTTCACCAGTCCGACAAGTACCACGATTATGGCCTGTGCGCCCCGGCTGCCCGAAATGTGCTGCGTCATGATCTGCAGCAGGTAGCGGATACCGCCGCACACTTTGATCAGCCCGAGCATCCCCGCGGCCAGCAGCGTGATGATGATCAGATTGCCCATCGAGTCGATGCCCGCTCCGGCAAACCGGGCCAGGTCGAGGATATCCGCGCCGCGCGCCAGGCCCAGGACGGTAGCGGCGAGTATGCCGAGCGACAGCACCACCGTCACGTTTACGCCCGCTGCGGCCGTCGCAAGCACCACGAGGTAAGGAATGATCAGCCAGCCGTCCGCGGCGCGTTCTACGGCCATTTGCGGCGCATTTTGGCCTATTATGACATATACCGTCATAGTCACCAGCGCCGCCGGGACGGCGATCCACAGGTTGGCGCGGAATTTGTCGCGCATCGACACATTCTGCGACCGCGTCGCTGCTATTGTTGTGTCGGAGATGAACGAGAGGTTGTCGCCGAAGAAAGCGCCGCCCAGCACTACCGCCACGTAGAATGCCGTGGACGCTCCCGCCGCACCGGCTATCTCGACCGCCAGTGGCGTCAGCGCCACCACCGTGCCTACCGACGTGCCGATCGACAGCGATATGAAGCATGCAGCGAAGAACAGCACCGGCACGATGTATTCGCCCGGGAATATGCTCAGAGTCAGATTTACCGTCGCTTCCACGGCTCCGATTTCCTTGGCCAGCGACGCGAACGCACCGGCCAGGATGAATACCCATATCATGTACAGGATGTTGCTGTGGCCCGCGGCCCGCGAGAACGTCTCGATGCGTTCGTGCAACGATCGGCCGCGGCATATGATTATGCCCCATACCGATGCCAGCACCAGCGACACCGCTATCGGCATCTTGTAGAAGTCGCCGATCGCCAGCGACACGGCCACATAACTCAGCAGGAACACCGCCACCGGCGTCAGGGCCAGCAGTCCCGCGCGATGTCCGATCCTCTCACCTTCAGCACTTGGTTTCAAAACTTTCAACTTTTCAGGTTCATCCATATATGTACACGAATCTTTTTTGTCACTGACTTTAATCTAATGGTATACGTTCGCTGTGAGGGTATAAAAATATGTTTGACAGCCGTTCGGAAAGAGTCAGTTTCACATCGGGTCGGGCCATTTTGAGCCTTATGTCGAGTGAATCGCCCAACTGCCGGAATCGGTCGTACAGCACCGGCCCGTAAATCCGGTCATTATCCTTGTCGATAATCCAGTAATAAGTCGTATCCCGCCCGGCGGGGTAAGTTATATGCTTTCCGAAAGTATCATAATGGCCAAGGTGTTGTCTGGCAACTATAAAACGATAATTTGATTCATATTTCTCAACTTTCCATGGAATGTAAATATTATGTCCATCCTTCTGTCCGTCTATAACACCTTCATCTGTGAATAGAACATAGCCGTTGCCAAAGTCTTCATAACCGTCATAGCAAAAAAATGAAATAATCCCGATAACAAGAAATATCTCAAGTAAAACCCCGGCAAAACTGAGCAAAAATCGGATCAGATGCATATTTTTTCTTCATGCTTATTTGACTGAACAGAATAGATTTGACAGCCGTTCGGAAAGAGTCAGTTTCCCATCGGGCCGGGCCATTTTAAGCCTGATGTCGAGCGAATCGCCCAACTGCCGGAATCGGTCGTACAGCACGGGTCCGTAAATCCGGTCATTGTCCTTGTCGATAATCCAATAATAGGTCGTATCCCTGCCGAGGGGATAGATGTATTCAATTTCCTCGCTGAGATTTCCGCGAACAGTCGGTCTTTGACGGGCAACAATGAATCGAGAGTTATACTCATAATCTTCGACAAACTGCGGGATCCGCATCCATGGCCGTTTATCATTTTCCGATATAAATCTACAGTCATAATAAGTATATCCTCCTCCAAGATCCTTAGAACCACTGTCATATAATGCCAGGGGAAAGAAAATCGGAAATAAAGTTACCAAAATCGTACCTTTGGCTCCGAATCTGATAATGGAGTCAATGATGGCCCACACAACCCCGGCCAAAACAGCAAGTCCGATGTATTTGAATATTTTCTTTGCCATGTGCCGGTTTGGGTTTAAGGTACGCCGAATGGGTTAGCGGTCAGAGCGGGAGGGTTTTGCTGCCCCAGGAGCTGCGGTCGAGGTTGCGGTAGGAGATGGCCTCGCAGATGTGTTCGACGGTGATGTCTGTCGATCCGGCAAGGTCGGCGATGGTGCGGGCCACTTTGAGGATGCGGTCGTAGGCGCGGGCGCTCATGTCGTACTTGGTCATGGCGTGCCGCAGCATGTCCATCGATGCCTTGTCGAGCCGACACCAGCGGGTGATGAGCCGGGCGTTCATCTGTGCGTTGGTGTGGACCTCGCGCTCTCCGGCGAACCGGGCCGACTGGATGTCGCGGGCCCGAACGACGCGCTCGCGGATGGCGGCGCTGCTTTCGCCGGCGCTGTGGCCTGACAATTTTTCGAACGGCACGGGCTGGATCTCGATCTGAATGTCTATGCGGTCGAGCAGCGGGCCGGAAATGCGTCCCAGGTATTTGGCCACCGCTCCCGGCGCGCAGGTACATTCCTTTGTGGGGTGGTTGTAGTAGCCGCACGGACAAGGATTCATCGATGCCACAAGCATGAATCCGGCAGGGTATTCGACTGAATAGCGGGCTCGCGAGACGGTGATATGGCGGTCCTCGAGAGGTTGCCGCAGGACTTCAAGGACGGTGCGCGGAAATTCCGGAAATTCGTCCATGAACAGGATGCCGTTGTGGGCCAGTGAGATCTCGCCCGGCATGGGATTGGTGCCTCCGCCCACGATGGCCACGGGCGATATGGTGTGGTGAGGCGAGCGGAACGGCCGGCGTGTCATCAGCTTCGAGCCGCTTTTGAGCTTGCCGGCCACGGAGTGTATCTTGGTTGTCTCGAGGGCTTCGGCCAGGGTCAGCGGCGGCATGATCGACGGCAGGCGCTTCGACAGCATCGATTTGCCCGAGCCGGGAGGGCCGACCAGCAGGATGTTGTGGCCGCCTGCGCAGGCCACTTCGAAAGCGCGCTTGACGCCTTCCTGGCCTTTGACTTCGCTGAAATCGAAGTCGAACTGCTCAAGCGAGCGGGCGAATTCGGCGCGGGTGTCGAACCGTACCGGTTCGGGAGCCGAGGCGCCGGTGAGGAAATCGGCCACCTCGCGCAGCGAGTGAAGCCCGTAGACGTCGAGATTGTTGACCACAGCGGCCTCGGTGGCGTTTTCAGCCGGTACGATGATGCCGCGGAAACCCTGTCGGCGTGCTTCGATGGCCATGGGCAGCACGCCGTTGACTGGCCGCAGCGTGCCGTCGAGCGACAGCTCGCCCAACAGGACGTATTTGTCGAGATCCGGTGTCTGTATCAGCTGCGCGCCGGTCATCAGCGCGATGGCTATGGGCAGGTCATAGGCCGCGCCTTCCTTCTTGACATCCGCCGGGGCCATGTTCACCACCACTCCCGAGCGCGGCAGCGTGTAGCCCGTCTGCTGGATGGCCGAGATGACACGCTGGTGGCTTTCCCTGACGGCAGTATCGGGCAGTCCGACGATGCAGAACTGCACGCCGCGGCTGACCGATACTTCGATGGTCACCGTCAGGGCATCGATGCCTATCACGGCTCCGCTGTAAGTCTTTACCAGCATGTCAGTCCATTGTGTCTTTAATAAAACGGGCGGCCTCGCTTGCCGAGCGTCCCCGCCACAACTGCGTGCCGGCCGAATCGGTGACGATGAAATATGGTACGGCCGGGATGCCGAGCCGCTGCAGTGCCACACCGGAGATGGAGCCAGCCACCCAGCCGTGGGTCCAGCGGGCCGAGTCGAGCCGTACGTCGCGGCTCCACACGATGGTGTCCTGGTCGGCCGACAGTTCGATCACTTCGAGGCCTTTGCGGGCCGGGATATCGCGAAGCACCTTCACCACGCTGTCGCGGCCCTTGTAGTGGGCGGTGACGGCGATGAGGTTGAGGCGCGCACCCGACGGCTTGAACAGTCGCTGGCGGCCGCCGGGCGCTATGTAGTTGATGGCTGCTACGGGCGCGTGCGACGTAGCCGAGCTGACGCGGTCGACCAGTGCGGTGAAGCCGGCAGTCACACCCGAGGCGCGGGCCTCAGGATCGATCAGTGTCATCAGCGAATCGGCCAGTTCGGCCGCCGGGCCTGATGCGTCGATTTCGGTCATCACCAGCAGGGCCGACAGCGGATCGTCGCGGTGTGCCGTCACATAAGCCGTCACGGCCGCGTGGCGGTCGGTCTTCCCGGCATTTTCTTTCAGGAAATCGGACCATCGCTCGGCCATGGCGTTGCCCTTGGCGCTGAAAGCCGCCGGATCGGCCGGGCTAAGATGTAGCGCCACGTCGTCGCCGTTGCTCGCCACGGTGCGCCCCAGCAGGCGGTATTCGTTGTCGTAGATTTCGATCAGTGCCACGTCGGACGACGAGCCTTCGAAGGCGAAGCTGCCCTCGTTGGCCACCGTGATACCGGTGACGACGTTGCCGTCGGTGAAATAGATGACGCGGATATTGGTCGACGGTTTTCCCTCGATCGAGCCTTTTATGACGAATTTGTCGCTGTGGCCGCCGCAGCCGCCGGCAACAGCCGCCAGCACCGCCATCAGCGCGTAGAGAAATTTTTTCATAAGATTCAGCGAGCCTTATTGACGCTCCGCCACAAAGTTACAAAAATCCCCCGATAAATCTACCGGGACGTGCATAAAAAAAAGCCCGCCGTAACAGGCGGGCTTTGTGAGTTGGCGGTGTGTGATTAGCCGTTGATCTTCACCATTGTGGCGATGAGGTCGAGCACCTTGTTGGAGTAGCCGATCTCGTTGTCGTACCACGAAACAACCTTTACGAAGTTCGGGGTCAGGTAAACGCCTGCGTTGGCGTCGAAGATCGAGGTGCGGACGTCGCCGAGGAAGTCGCTCGAAACGACTGCGTCTTCGGTGTAGCCCAGAACGCCCTTGAGTTCGCCTTCAGCGGCTTCCTTCATGGCAGCGCAGATCTCTTCCTTGGTAGCGCCCTTCTCGAGGTTGACGGTCAGGTCGACAACCGAAACGTCGAGGGTGGGGACACGCATCGAGATACCGGTGAGCTTGCCGTTGAGTTCGGGGATCACTTTACCTACAGCCTTGGCGGCGCCGGTGCTCGAGGGGATGATGTTGCCCGAAGCGGCGCGGCCGCCGCGCCAGTCCTTCATCGACGGACCGTCGACGGTCTTCTGGGTAGCGGTGGTAGAGTGAACGGTGGTCATAAGGCCGGTGATGATGCCGAACTTGTCGTTCAGAACCTTGGCGATGGGGGCGAGGCAGTTGGTGGTGCAGGAAGCGTTCGAAACGAACTGGGTGCCCTTGACGTATGTATCGGCGTTCACACCGCATACGAACATGGGGGTGTCGTCCTTCGAGGGAGCCGACATAACCACGTACTTGGCGCCGGCGTCGATGTGGCCCTGAGCCTTTTCCTTGGTCAGGAACAGACCTGTCGATTCAACGACGTATTCTGCGCCTACAGCGCCCCAGTTGATTTCTTTCGGGTCGCGGCATGCGGTCACGCGGATGTGCTTGCCGTTGACGATGAGTTCGCTCTTTTCGAGGTCATAGTCTACGGTGCCTTCGAAGTGGCCGTGCATGGTGTCATACTTCAGCATGTAAGCCATGTAGTCAACAGGGAGAAGGTCGTTGATGGCAACTACTTCGATGTCATCGCGCTTGGTTGAGGCACGGAACACGAAGCGTCCGATGCGGCCAAAACCATTAATACCGATTTTTGTCATAACTGTAAAACTTAATTTATTTGGTTGAATAACTTTCATTTATGAGCTCGCCGACCCGCGATGGCGGGCCGCTCCGCTTATTCGGCGGCAAATTTACGAAATTTTTCCGTAATTAAACGCGTTTGCCACCGCGTTAGTTAAGATTTTTTTGTTAAAAAATATAATGCGGGCTTGCCGTCGCGCCTATCGGTAGGGACGGAACGAACGGAAGAAGCAGATGATGCGGATCACGGCCCCGGCCAGGGTGAATGCGAGCCAGTCGCGGATGGTGGTCGAAGGCACGAAGAGCATCACGGCGGCGGCGCAGAAGATGATCGAGCTCCACCCTTCGATCCGTTGCCAGCGACGGCGGCCGAGGGGCTCGGTCGCCGGGAGTTTCGGCGTGAAAATGGTGGAGATCAGGCAGACGGCCGCTCCGGCGACGTATATCCATTCGAATGCGGAGGCCTTGTCGAAGCCTCCGCGCAGGAGCGGGAGCATCACGGCTACTGCGATCAGCAGCAGCCCGGCCGATCCGCCCAGCGAGCAGAGCGCCGCGCGGCGTGTGTTCGGTTTTGTGGTGTCAGTCATTTTTCTTGTTTCTGTCGTTCGACAACGAAGACATCCTCGTTGTGCCGGTTCATATTGTATTGCTCGCGTACCACCTGCTCCATCAGTTCCGGGTCGTGGCTGAGGCGCCGGTTCATGTCGCGGTAGTAGTCGAGCGAGTCGTTCTGCGCTGCGAGGCATTCGCTCAGGCTGTCGATCACCTGCTCATAGGCCACGCGGCGGCTGACGGAATTCTCGCCCACAAATAGGAGGTAGGCCACCACAGCCAGGCACAGCAGCGTAGGCCATGTCAGATAGCGGGCTATCCACGGCTTGCGCGGGGCGCGGCGGTCCGTGACGGGGGCGCCGTCGTTCTGTCCGTCATCTATCGGCTGTGGTGTGTCCGTCATTGCAGGTGGATCATCAGGTTCTCGAAGTCGTGGAGTGCCTTGGTCATCACGGGTGCCATGTCGTAGTAGCGATACTCGGCCAGACGTCCGCCGAATGTCACGCCCGGCTCGCGGTTGGCCAGGTCATGGTAGCGGGCGTAGATGGCTGTGTTGCGCACGTCGTTGACGGGGTACAGGGCTTCCATGCCGTCGGTGTACTCGACGGAGTATTCACGGGTGACGACCGTCGTGGGCAGGTTGGCGGCTTCGGGGTCGAAATGCTTGTGCTCGCAGATGCGCACGTAGTCGTTCTCCTTGGTGTTGTCGGTGATCACGGCGCACGGCTGAGCTTTGGGCGTGTCGAGCACCTCGTGTTCGAAGCGCAGCGTGCGGTAGTCGAGCCGCCCGAAGCGGTAGTCGAAGAATTCGTCGACCTTACCGGTGAAGATTACGTGGCGCGCCAGGTCGGTGAGTCCCTGGCGGTCGGAGAAGAAATCGACGCCCAGGCGCACTTCCGAGCCCTCGAGCAGCTTCTCTATGAGCTTGTTGTAGCCGCCGACCGGCACGCCGGTGTATTTGTCGTCGAAGTAGTTGTTGTCGTAGGTGAAGCGCAGGGGTATGCGCTTGATCAGGAACGACGGCAGGTTGGCGCACGGGCGTCCCCACAGCTTTTCGTTGTAGCGCTTGACCATCAGCTCATAGAGGTCGCGGCCGACCATGGCGATGGCCTGGTCCTCGAGGTTGAGCGGATTTTCGGGAGCGTCGGCGCGCTGCTTGTCGAGCATGGCCTGCGCGTCCTCGGCGGTGGTCACGCCCCACAGCTCCTGGAAGGTGTTCATGTTGAAGGGCAGGTTGCGGTAGACGCCGTCGGCGCCCAGCGACATGGCCTTGTGGATGTAGGGTTCCATCGGCACCAGCGAGTTGACGAAGTCCCAGATGGCTTTGTCGGAGGTGCGGAAGATGTGCGGGCCGTAGGCGTGGATGTTCACGCCGGCTATTTTTTCGCAATAGACGTTGCCTCCCGCCACCGGCCGCCGGTCTATCACCAGGCAGCGCAGCCCGTTGCGGGTTGCTTTGTGGGCGAAAGTCGCGCCGTAGAGGCCGCTGCCCACGATCAGGAAATCATAAGGTTTTGAAGACATAGAATCACAATATTATTGTCGCAAAGTTACACAAATCCCGCGTAATTTCATGCAATCGTCTCCGTTAATTATAATTTTTTTTGATTCCGGCTATATTTTTCCAGACTTTTGTCAGGCGGGCTGTCCGATGAGATCAAGCAGTTCGGCGGGATCGGTGATAATGTGGTCGGCATAGGCGCCGGTGAGTTCGCGCACGGGACGGAAGCCCCAGGTGACGCCGACCGACTCCACGCCTGCCCGCCGTGCGGTCTCCATATCCACGGCCGAATCGCCGCAGTAGATCACATCATCCTTGGGCGTCGGGCGCTCCGTCAGAATACGGAAGACTATGGAGGGATCGGGTTTGGTGGGGACGCCGTCGATGTTGCCGCACACGGACACGAATTCCGTGTCCGTGAAGAAATGGCCGATCAGGCGTCGGACGGCGCTCTCGTACTTGTTCGATGCCACGGCAAGGTCGACTCCGCGTCCGCGCAGCTCGCGCAGTACGTTCTCGATGCCGGGGTACGGGCGGGTGTAGTCGCAGAGATGTTCGTCGTAGTAGCTCCGGAAGTCGGCCAGCAGGCGGTCAACGGTGGGTTGGGTACGGTTCTCGGCAGGGAGCGCGCGCTCGATCAGACGGCGTACTCCGTTGCCTACCATTGCCGGATAGGCTTCGATGGGGTGTGTCTGATAGCCGTTGGCCCGGAGGGCGTGGTTGCATGCGTGTCCCAGGTCGTCGATCGTGTTGAGCAGTGTGCCGTCGAGGTCGAATATCGCAAGTTGTTTCATACGGTCTGTATTTTTTATAAGCTGCTTTTTCGTGCGGATCAGAACGGATACCCGACGGAGAAGTGGAAGTTGGCGTCGCGGCTCCACTTCGGGTGCAGCAGTGGCCAGGGTTCCTGGTTCATGGCCGGATTATGGGCTTTCAGACCCAGGTCGAAGCGTAGCAGGAAGTAGGTGAAGTCCATGCGCAGGCCCACTCCGTAGGATGCAGCCAGTTGTTTGTAGAATTTGTTGAATTTGAACATGCCGCCCGGCTGGTTCGGGTAGTCGTGTATGGTCCAGATGTTGCCGCCGTCGATGAACAGCGCGCCTTCGAATACCCAGAACAGCTTGGCACGGTATTCCATCGACAGGATCAGGTTGATGTCGCCGCACTGGTTTATGAAGTCGGTGACGGAGTTGCGTGCGTCGTAGCAGCCCGGCCCCAGGGTGCGGACGCCCCAGCCGCGCACGCCGTTGGCGCCTCCGGCGTAGAAGCGTTTTTCGAATGGCACCATCGACGAGTTGCCGTAGGGGTAGGCGATGCCGAAGCCCACATGGAAGGCCAGCGCGTTGCGTGAGTTGAAGTTACGCGTCAGCGTATAGTCGAACTCGCCTTTGACATACTGCGAGTATTGTATTCCGAAAATTTTGTACACGCCGTCGCGGTGGTTGCCCGAGAAGAGGTGCGACAGGCCGTAGAGCAGATTGCCGGCCGATTCGACGCTCACGCGCAGGGTGTTGACCTGCGGCTGCATGGCGAATGCGTTCACCTCCGCAGTCGGAATGCGGCGGTTGGTGTGATAGTAGGTGTAGCCCATCCGCATGATGAAATGGTCCTCGTACGAGTAGCGCAGCAGCGGATTGGTCGGCGCGATCTCGTCGATGAAATCGATGGTGGAGCGGGGCAGCCGCACCAGGTTCACGTCGATCAGATCGAATGTGTGGCGGCGCATGTAGTCGCGCCAGCGGTTGTTCCACTTCCACCGCCAGGCCGCTCCGCCGATGATTCGCGTGTATTCGGGACGTTCCTGATAGTTGAACGACAGAGCGAACTCCGTAGTGGCCTGCATGCGCTTCTTGAATGCGCGCGAGGCGAATGGCAGCAGGAATTTGGGATATGTCATGCCCACTTCGCCGGCATACTCGGTGAAGCGGTTGTTGATCAGGCCGTCGAAATTGCCCGATATGCTTTCGTAGCTTGTGCGCAGCTTCACGGTGAGCATGTCGGACCGGTGGGTCAGGTTGCGGTTCTGATACGTGGCTCCGACGCCGAATCCGAAGTCGCCTTCCGAATTGGTGCCCTCCAGCTCGAGGGTGACGCCTTGTTTGCGGTTGCGCGATATGTTGATCACGGCATCGAGCAATTCGGTGTCGGCCCCGAGGCGTCCGGCGGGTTCCATTTCAATGCTGATGAATTTCAGTATGCTCAGGCGCGACAGCGCGGCATAAGTCTTGTCGACGTCGGTGGCGCTGTAGTGTCGGCCCGGTTCGATGAAGCACATGTCGTAGAGCGCCGACGGGCGGATGTAGCGGTCGGGTCCGTAGATGATGTCCATGCCCCGGTAGTGTACGGTATCGCGCTCGGCCGGGGATGCCGTCTGAGCTTCTTCGGTGATGAAAGTCACCGACCGCACCATGTACATGTGGTAGCGGATGTCATCGGCGGCAAGATCGGATTCGGCGGCTATGTCGGCGCGCAGTCCCGGGTCGCGCATGTTCAGTGTCAGTCCTACCTCCTTGGAGCCGCGCGCGGTGTCGGCCGTGAAAGTGATGAATTCGCGGCTGAATCCGTAGTAGCCTTCGTCGCGCAGGCGGCGTGTTATGGTGCCGCGCACTTCGTCGAGGTGGGCGCGGTCGAAGGGCATTCCGGGAGTTATGTCGATCAGGGCTGAATCGGCCATGATGATGTCGCGTACGACCGAATCCTCGATGTTGTAGGCCAGGGAAGCTATCACGTGCGGCTCCCCGGTGTTTATGCGGTATCGCACAGAGGCCCGCTTGGCGGCGCGGTCGAGTGTGGTGTCGACTTCGACGGCGGCACCCATGTAGCCGCGGTTGATCAGGGCCTGGCGCAGCTGGCGGCGCGATGCGTCGGTAAGGTCGGCGTCGTATATTACGGGCGGCTGTCCCAGACGCCGCAGCCAGCGGTTGTACCACCTCGTGGTGTCGCTTCCCGAGAGCGAATAGGTGGCCAGCTGCAGCTTCGCGAAGCCTAAGACCTTGTGGTTGGGCTGCTGGCGCAGGAAGTTGATCAGTTCCTCGGACGTCACCTGGCGGTCGCCTTCGATGTCGATCGAGACTTTGTCGAGCAGCATTTCGCCTTCGGGCACGTGCTTCACCGAGCTGCAGCACACCGTCACGGCCGCTGCGGCTCCGCACAAAACACTTCTCAACAGACTCAGTAGCTTCACGCCGCAAAGTTACAAATTTTGCTCGGTTCAGGAGAAAAATATCATGTATTTGTAGGGTGAGGCAGCCGCATATTGAAGGATTTATAGTAATTTTGCATTTCAATACCTATGAGCCGCTTCATCGACATATCACTCAGCCGCGACTGCTGCGCCGCCATGCGCGGGCTGGCCATAGTGGCAATTGTCCTTCACAACTATTGCCATCTGCTGCCCGGTACGCTCGACGAGAATGAGTTCGAATACTTTCAGCGCAATGCCGACGGCTTCATACGGGCTCTGACAGTTTCCGGCCACCTGCTCATCGATGTGCTTTCATTTGCCGGATGGTACGGAGTACCCGTATTCATGTTTCTGACCGGCTACGGCCTTGTCCGCAAATACGAGACAGGCGGGGCACCGTTCGGCCGTGTGATGTTTCTGCGCGAAAGCTTCAGGAAGCTCTTCTGTCTTCTCCTGCCCGGCACCGTGCTTGTGGCGGCGACGCTGGCGGCTGTCATCGTAAGCTATGGCAATATACCGGGAGTCCGGCTGTTTGCTTCGCAGCTGTTCCAGCTTACCATGCTGCCTGATCTTGTGTATCCGTTCGCGCCGCCCTCGCCTGGGGTATACTGGTATTTCGGCCTTACGATGCAGTTTTACGTGATCTATGCGTTTCTGATCTACCGTCGTCCGGCCTGGTGGATGGCGGTAGCTGTGACGGTGTCGCTTGTGTGTCAGGAACTGCTTGCCGGCGAGCCGGACGGTCTGGCATGGTTCAGGCACAACTCCACGGGGTGGGTCATGGTTCTCGCCATAGGGGTCATGTATGGGCGCACAGCGTCCGTGCCGCTGACCATTGCAGCCGTGGTGCCGCCATTGTCGGCCATCGTCTTTGTGCCGAGCATGCTCGACGGCTTCACGTGGCAGATCTCTTTGGCGGCTGCGGTGCTCCTTGCAGTCGCTGCCGGACGTCTTACGATGCTTATACCCGTGTGGCGCGATGTGTGGATATGGTTCGGGCGGATGAGTCCCTTTCTGTTTGCGGCGCATCCTGTCGTGCGTCTGTGGTTTTTTCAGGCTATGCCCGGCCAGCAGCCTTCACTGGCAGTCCTTGCCGTATATTTTGCGGCATGCATTGTCGCGGCGCTGGGTTACAGACGGATGTGGCTGTTCGCACGTGCGGGAGTTGCCCGGCTCGTTCCGGCTCAGTGACGGCGTCCGAGGTGCAGAAGGGCGCGGATGTCGTCGTGCTCGACGGTTGAGTATACCGATCCCGGCTTTATAAGCTTGACGGTCAGATAAGACATGGCTGCGCTTATCACCAGTCCGAGGAAAAATCCATAGCCGTCGGCCATTTCGGCGGTGAGGAACATGCCCATCAGCGGCGCGTGGATCGCTCCCGAGAAGACTCCTGCCGTGCCGAGCAGGGCGAAGATGCCGACGGGCAGTTGCGCATCGAACAGCATGTTCATGGCTGTCGCGTACACGAATCCGGCGATGGCGCCGGCAAAGATCGTCGGTGCGAAGTCGCCCGCCACGCCGCCCGCACTGTTCGACGATACCGTGGCCCAGCATTTGAGGGCCAGCACGCCCCCCATCAGCAGGGTCAGCGCGCACGGGTCGCTTCCCAGGGCGGCCAGCATGCTTCCGCCGAGCAGGCCGCTGAAATCGCCGTTGACTACGTGTGTCACGGTCGAATACCCTTCGCCGTAGAGAATAGGGAACATGAATACACATGCCCCCAGTATCAGACCGCCGGATATGTTCATCACCCACGGATTGCGCCGCCGGCCGAACCACCGTTTCATACCGTCCGTCACCGCCGAGTAGTAGAGCGAGTAGAGGCCGCAGAAAAGTCCCAGGCCTGCGATCCACGGTACCCACGACGGATTGAAGGGCGTGGTGTTGACGAAACCCACGTCGGACGTGAATCCGGTGCAGACGTAGCAGGTCAGAGATCCGCACACCGCGGCCCCTATGAGGGCCAGCACCGACAGCGTGCTCAGACGCATCTTCAGAACCTCGAGCGTGAACAGCGCGCCTCCGACAGGGGCCTTGAATATGCCGGCTATGCCTGCGCCGGCACCGCAGCCAATCAGTATCCGCATCATCGACGGCGGCAGGCCAAGCGCCCGGCCTATGTTGCTTCCGATCGCCGCTCCGGTATAGGCGATCGGGCCTTCGGCTCCTGCCGAGCCGCCGAATCCCAGCGTCAGTGTGCTGGCCACCATAGGAGCGTACATCAGTCTGGACGGCAGTCGGTAGCGACGGTCTTTCAGGTCTTTCATGAGCTGGCCGGTGCCGTGCATGAGGTTGCAGCGCAGCAGATAGCGCTGATAGCATGCCGCCAACAGGATGCCCGCCAGAGGTATGCCCAGAAGGGCGTAGTTGGGGCCGATAAAGTGAAACCTGCTGGTGAACAGAACTGTAAGATGTCCGATCAGGAATTTCAGGACGAACGCGCAGAATCCGGCCATTACACCGATCAGAGCCGATACGATGATAAGCGTCACGCTGTCGGGAACGTAACGCTTGCGCCAGGCTGCAAACCGCTCCAGGCGGCTGCACCGGCTGTCGGACCGTGTGCCGGGATTCTCTTTCATAGGACTTTGTCCTATTTTAACCTCCGGCGGCACGGTTTTGTTCGCTTAGAACGAATAGCTGAGGCCGAAGGCCGGGATGTAGGCCCGCACCTTGTAGTCGGCGGTGAACTTGCCTACCGGTTCAATGCCGAGCATACCGGCAAGACCCGGCGACACCTGCTGCGCCATGCTGTATACGAAATTCTCATATTCGCCGGTGGCATTCTTCGTGCCGCAGCCATGCACGTACATGAAGGCGAAGTCGACCGAGAGGTTCTTTATCGGACGGAACGAGAAGCCTACCGACGGTTCGATGCGCAGCTGGCCCGGTGTCTCCGGATTGTAGTGGTTGATGTCGCAGGGGTTGGTGTCGATCATCAGGCCACAGCGCAGATCGAGACGACGGGTCACACCCCACTGTGCTCCCAGATGATACGTCATGCTGTTCTTGTAGTTCTTCACCAGATGCTGGTCGAAGGCCGGCAGATTGTCGAATTCCATATCAAGCGTACGGTATGTCTTCCAGCCGTTGAGCTGAAGGTCGAGTGCTATGGTGACATTATCGACAGGTTTGAAAGCCGTACCCAGGGTCAGCACGAAAGGACATGGCAGCGAAGCCTTGAAGTTGGTGTGGTTCAGGTTGTCGAGTACGGGCGACAGCATTTCCTGTGCCGCTCCGCTGTAGCTCACGCTGGCATTGCCTTTCTTGACGGTCAGCAGCGAGCGCGAACGGAATGCCAGGCCCAGGCTCCAGCGGCTGTCGATATCCCACAATGCGCCCAGGCTGTAGCCGACGGCCAGCTTTGACGAGCCTTTGAGGTTGACCGACGCCGGCGCGGCCTCGGGCGAGTACATGGCCTCGTCGGGCATGCCCAGGGCTTTCATAAGCGGGTTGAGCGATGCGCCGGTCATCAGAGCCTTGCTCAGGTCCACCGAGCCCCAGCTCACCATGACGCCCGCGCCCACCGAGAGATTCTTCAGCGGCCGCCACGATACGGTGGGCTGCACGGTGAATACCTTGATGCTTACATCCTGGTTGAGCACGGCTCCCGGCCAGTTGTCGCCCCAGTTGATCGACGAACCGTAGGGCGTGAACAGAGCTATGCCCCCGTAGAGGTTGTCGTAGATTCTGAATGCCGCCGCCACGTTCATGGGCGTGGCTATGTCGTTGTCGGTCTCGTATTTCACGCCGTTGTGCGTGGCCCATGCGCTCGACGATATTGCGGATACGGAGCCGGAGAGTTCGAGAGTCTTGTCGCTCATGGCCAGCGCGCCGGGATTGAAGAGCATGCTCTCGGCGCCGAGTTTCATGGCTACGCCCGCGTGGCCCATGCCCTCCTGCTTGGCACTGAACGTGTTTACCTGATAGCCTTCGGCCGATGCGCTCAGCGCAAGTGCGGCCATAGAGGCCAGGATGATGTTTCTTTTCATGTGTTTTATGACGTTTGTTCCAAATTTTCGACAAATTTACAAACTTTTCTTCAGACTAAACGAAAAATCACATAAATTCACATAAAATTACAAAAAGTTTTGCAATTTTATTCATAATGTGCTATCTTTGTGTCGTAACCCTTCAATATCCATGAATATAACTAAAGATACCAGCATCGCCTCCCTGTTGGAAAGTGACTCGATATCCGTCCGTGCGGCCAACGTATGTCACAGCAACGGCATAAGCCGCATAGAGGATCTTCTGAAGTACTCGCAGTCGGATCTTGCAAACCTTCGCAACTGCGGCCGCAAGACATCTGTCGAACTGGTGCGCCTCCAGGCAGTCGTACAGGATGCCGGTATCTGGCCGCAGTTCGATTTCAACACCGATTCTCCGGCCGTTGATCTGGAGGCTCTCGGCCGCAGAACTGTCGACGGATTCGATTCACTCAACCGGGCGACGCGTCGGCGTCTCGAGATAGCATATGGTGCGGCTTTTTCCGCCATGTCGGTCCGTACACGTAATATCTTTTCATCGCTGGCGGCTTTCTCCGCCATTCGGCCGTATATCGAAGGGCGGCGGCTTCTGCGCCTGTCGGCTTTCAGCGGTTGCGGAAAACGAAGCTCGGAGGAAATTGCAGGGTTGCTCAGACGCATGACAAGGATGCTTACGGACACCCTGGCCGTACCCGAAAATTATGTCGAGGACGAGGTTTCGTCGCTTGAATATCACATGACCCGCATCGGCGAGGAATATCCGTTTCTCGACGAGACCGATCGCCGTCGGGTGGCCGCCCTGGCGGCAGACAATGCGGAGGTGTCGCCATTTTTTCTGATTTCCCGCTATATATGCAGCCTCGGTTCGAACCATGCCGAGGCCTACAGGCTACATTACTGCATCGGGGAGGCCGGTACCGGTACGCCCGATATGGCCTCTATCGCCTCCCGCCTCGGCCTGACACGCGAACGGGTGCGTCAGTTGCTGCTGAAACGCATTCCGTTGCCTGCGGCCATTGAATCGGTACTTGACGGGGTACGCCGCGCTCTCCGCGACGATTTTATGCGCGACGACAGCCCGGTGTTCGACCGTTTTCTCGCCGGCCACATGGCGCCCTCGTCGAGAACGGCCGTCATGGGCATGGTCACAGCCATCGACGATTCCTTCACAATCGTATCGCTCAGTGGCAGCGACCGCTCATACCTTGTGCGCAAGCGGCTTATGACGGGTGTCAAGATCATGGCTACGTTCTATGCCCTGAACAGGGCCGTATTCCGTGTGTCGGACAGCGCCACAGAGTTCGACGTGGTGGACTTCATCAGGCGCGAGAGCGGTGCCGCACAGCTTGCCGAGGATGTGTACCGCATAGCTCCGTTATTTACCGACGAGATCGGCCGGACGTTCGGTGTGACGGTAGAAGGCAGCAAGATCAGGGTCCGGGCCAACCGGTTCAGCATCACGGCTGCGATAGAGAAAGTGCTGGCCGACGCCGGCCATGCCATGACACTGACCGAACTTTACGGAGCTGTGGCCGATACGTGCCCGCAGATAAAACTGCCGGGCATCGGTGCCTTCAAGCTCTATATCTACAACAGCCCGAATGTCGCGCCGGTCGGCAAGAGCGGGCGGTATGTGCTCACGGCCTGGGATGACGTCTTTACCGGAACCATCTGCCAGTGCGTGGAGATGATTCTGCGCAACTCCTCCACGCCGCTGAGTGTCAATGCCATGATGCCGAAGATCAGGAAATATTTTCCCGACACGACCGCAGCAAGCGTATCGGGCATAATCAGTATGTCAGTCCCCGGACATTTTATTCCTTATGGCCGTAGCACATATGGCGTGGCGGGGAAGAAGTATCCGGGCTATATGCCGACCCGACGCCGTATGCCGGCAAAAGTGTCGTTTGCGGAGCGGTTTGCCCGTTTGCGCGAGTTCATGGCTGTCAACAATAGGTTTCCCGGGCCATGCGTCATGGCTCGCGATGATGGAGAGGGAAGTCTGTACAGGTGGCTTT
Source organism: uncultured Porphyromonadaceae bacterium (assembly GCA_902470475.1). GTDB lineage: Bacteria > Bacteroidota > Bacteroidia > Bacteroidales > Muribaculaceae > CAG-873. The sequence continues at coordinate 31,482 of CABRGT010000016.1, forward strand.
ACAATTCGACGCACCGCAATGTGGCTATCTCCGAAGCTGACTATGCCGCGTTACAGGAGTTTCTCGGCACGGTGGACCATCTGCCACGTAATCGTCGGGAAGAAACCTTTTACCGACGCTGCAGCGAAATCCGTGCCGACTTCGATGATCACGGACGCATCGAATCCACGGTGCATGGCCGCTGGCTGGCCGAAATGACAGACCGCCGCGAAACGCTCGAGCCGCGCCTGCGCCGCTATCTTGATGAACTGCTTGCCTATCTGAAAAAATAGCCTGGGCGGGTCGGCCTGCGGTGCAGCTTCCGTGCCGTGAAAGCGGCGCCATCGAGGCCGATGCGGTGATGCCTGACAAAGTCTCAAAGGGGCTGATTCGCTGCCTGCCGGTCAGTAAAAACAGCA
>CABRGT010000017.1 GCA_902470475.1 uncultured Porphyromonadaceae bacterium
AAAACTGAATTCTTCAAACAAATCGCTAATTTTGCACTTGCCAGTTGAACCTGCAGAAAAACTTTGAGTTTCTCTATTTATACAGTTTTCGGCATATCTCCAAAGTAACACACATCTCGCCAAGCGGTATATAGGGAACACATCATGGAGGTTGGTTTGAGAGAGTCTATAATGCTATTGATGGGATATAGATTCAGTGAAAAGACACAAATCATTGCAGTTAAAAATCTCTAACGGATGACAATTATTTCAAATCCATTTGCTCTTGCTTGCCGCCAGCTTCTCCCAAAGTACACTATTAGTACACTACAATCTACAGATATTGCTGATAGTCAGCATAGTTATGGGTGTATATGGAAATTTACCAGCTCTACGTGAAGCCTTAATAAATAGTCTGTGCCACCGTCAATGGGAAAAACATAATCTTACGGGGAGTATCGCCATATATGACGATCGCATTGAGATTGCCAATCCCGGTATTTTCCCGCCTCAGATATCGCCTGAAAGCATTAAGGAACCGCATGAATCCTATCCTTACAATCTGAAGATTGCCGAGGCTCTTTATAAATCCACTTATCTTGAGAACTGGGGTTCGGGTGCCAAACGCATTATGGACGCATGTCGCGAACAGAATGTTGAGGAACCCACCTGGAGATGGAACGGGAGTTTCGTTATTGTTACTTTCAAACGCCCTGTCAATAGCATTAATCCCAAAGAAACCAAAGAAAATCCCAAAGAAACCACTGAGGAAATCAATAATCGTGGTTTATCTGAGTTGCAACTTACTTTGCTGCATCTAATTATAGCAACACCATCGATGACTTTGGCTAAAATGGCTGAAGAACTGAATCTTACCATCGATCAGGTAAGGACTTTGAGAAAAAATGGAGCAGAAAGGCGTGTATCTTTGTCGTAAAGGAGCGAACAAGAAAGGTATTTGGGAGATAAAATTCGAGTCATTATAAAAAATGAATCACATAAACTGCGGGAGCGCAACTTATGTGATTCACTTATTACTTATTAATATGGTTGATGGTCAGGGCGGTTATTCGCCGAGGTCGACGGCGTAGTGGGCACGTTTGCCAGTGGGGTATACTCCGGAGATGAACATCACCTTGTCCTCGCCGGGACCGAGATCGCGGATGGCGGTGAATATCTTTTCGATGTCTTCAGGGGTGGCGACGCGCATGTTGTTGACCGACGTGATGATGAATCCGTCGCGGATGCCGGCCTGCGACATCCGTCCGTCGCCGGTAAGGGTCACGGCCACGCCACGCGAGATCTCGAGGCGCTGCAGCTGCTCGGGATCGGCAGCCGCAAAGGTGGCGCCGAGTACTCCCATCGGTGTCTCGGGACCGGTCACGGCTACGTTGCCGTCGCGGTTGCGCAGAGTGACAGAGACAGTCAGCGGTTTGCCCTGACGTATCAGCCCGATTTCTATCACGTCGCCGGGGCTGCAGCGGGCCATGATTTCCTGCAGGCGGGCAGTGCCGGACACGATGTCGCCGTTGATGAAGACGATTACGTCGCCGGGCTTGATGCCGGCCTCAAGCGCTGCGCTGCGGTCCTGTACTTCGGCTACGTAGATGCCGCGGGTGGTGCCTTCGATCTTTTTGTCGGCGATCAGCTCAGGCGTAAGTTCCATGAACAGGATGCCGAGGAACGCGCGCTGCACGGTGCCGTAGCGTTCGAGATCCTCCACTACTTTCTTTACTATCGAGGTAGGGATGGCGAACGAGCATCCGGCATAGTTGCCCGTGCGCGAGTAGATGGCGGTATTGATGCCGACGAGTTCTCCGGAAAGGTTCACGAGTGCGCCTCCCGAATTGCCCTGGTTGACGGCCGCGTCGGTCTGTATATAGGCTTCGATGCCCCCTCCGGCACCACCGCCGACGGTCGACGAGATGTTGCGGGCCTTGGCGCTGACGATGCCCGAGGTGACGGTGGAGGTGAAGCCGAACGGGTTGCCTACGGCAAGCACCCACTCGCCCACGCGAAGGTCCTCGCTGTTGCCCATCGGGATGACGTGGAGGCTGTCGCCCGGATTATCGATCTTGATGAGGGCGAGGTCGGTGACCGGGTCGGCGCCGATGATGGTGGCTGCGAAGTTGCGGTTGTCGTTGAGGGTCACTTCGAGGCGTTCGGCGCCGTCGATGACGTGGTTGTTGGTCACGATGTAGCCGTCGGGCGAGATGATCACGCCCGAACCGAGGCCTACCTGCTGCTGGCGGGGTTCAGGCTGCTGCGGCTGTTGGCGCCGTCCGCCGGGCGACCCGAAGAAGTACTGGAAGAACGGATCGTCGAACGGATCGAAGCCGCCTCCCTGGTAGCCGCGTACGGCCGGGGTGGCGTAGCTTTTGACGGATACGACACCGTTGACGGTCGACTGGGCGGCGTTCACGAAATCTTCCTGAGAAATAGGTGCCGACGCTGTGGCGCCCAGCACTCCTGCGGCCAATGCGAGGCCGCTTATGATGAATCTGGTGTTCATAGGCTTTAATTGATTTTAGAGGATGACGGCGCAAAATTACGGCGCAACCCGTAGTGAGTCAAGTTAATTTCTCTAAATTTTAACCATTGTTTTTTAACATTCAATATTTATAACTCTCGATGCCGCAGACCCCGAAAAATTTGCTTACCTTTGCACCAAATTATCATTATGGCAAAGATTGGTTCTGTTTTTTCGCCCGCCGGAGTCAAGGCGCTTCTGCTGGGCAGCGGAGAGTTAGGTAAGGAAGTGGCAATCGAACTGCAGCGTATGGGAGTCGAGGTGATATCCTGCGACCGTTACCAGCACGCGCCAGCCATGCAGGTGGCCCACCGCGGTCACACGCTGAATATGCTCGACGGCGACGCTCTGCGCACCGTCATCGAGGCCGAGCGTCCGGATCATATCATCCCCGAAGTCGAGGCTATTGCCACCGACGAGCTCGTAAAACTCGAGCAGGAAGGCTTCAACGTGACTCCGACCGCCCGCGCCGCCCGTCTGACCATGAACCGCGAGGGCATCCGCCGCCTGGCGGCCGAGGAACTCGGACTGCCGACATCGCCCTACCGTTTTGCCGATACGCGCGAGGAATTCGATCGCGCCATTGCCGAGATCGGCTTGCCCTGCGTGGTGAAGCCCGTGATGAGTTCAAGCGGTCACGGGCAGACTACCGTCCGCCGTCCCGAGCAGATTCATGCCGCCTGGCACGAGGCCCAGGAAGGAGGCCGAGCAGGCGCCGGACGTGTCATAGTCGAGGGATTCGTCGACTTTGATTATGAGATCACCCTGCTTACCGTCCGTTCCGCCTCGGGCACAGTGTTCTGCGAACCCGTCGGCCACGTCCAGGTCGAGGGCGACTACCGCGAATCGTGGCAGCCCCAGCCCATGAGCGGCGCAGCCGTTGAAAGAGCCCGCGAAATTGCCCGCGCTGTCACCGATGCGCTCGGCGGATACGGAATCTTCGGCGTCGAACTTTTTGTCAAGGGCGACGACGTCATCTTCAGCGAGGTATCGCCGCGTCCGCATGATACAGGCATGGTGACGATGATCTCCCAGGACCTGAGCGAATTTGCTCTTCATGCACGTGCGTTGCTCGGACTGCCGGTTCCGTCCGTCCGTTTCTACGGCCCCTCGGCATCGCGCGCCATTGTGGTGGAGGGCGACACCGACACTGTAGAGTTCGACAATCTCGAGAAAGCGCTTGCCGAAGAAGGAGTGCAGATCCGCATTTTCGGCAAGCCCGAGATCAAGGGACATCGCCGCATGGGCGTGCTCCTGGCTTGGGCCGACACCGTCGAGGAAGCGCGCGCCAAGACAGCTCGTGCTTACGAAGCTATGAAAATCAACGTGCTGCCGCGCCGCCACTGATGGAAACGAAGAGTATGACCATCATGATGATGGTCGCCGATACGGCCCGTGCTGACCTTGCCTTCGCACCTGACCGCACTTACTACCGCTTCGCCACCGACTCGTCGATCGAGGACGGCAGCCTGGCCGCCTGTGCCGACGTCGGGAAACTTGCGGCCGACGTGCTTGCGGCCGCAGCCGGTGACGACGGCGAGGCGCCTCTCCCGTCCGATGTGCGGGTGCAGATTTTTGTCAACAACCGCCTCCAGCCGCTTCGGTTTTCCGAAGCCTCTCTGCGGCGTCTCGTCGGTCTTCTTGACCCTTTGGCTGCCGAGTTCACTTTTCTTCGCGGCTTTCTCGTCTGACGGACCGAACAAGGTGCAGGCTGTCGGTGTTTTAGATTCATGAATGAAAAGAATCAGACACCGAAAGTCAACGGATTCATCATGCTTGTCGTGGCTGTGATGATAGGCGCGATAGCCTGCTATAGTTTTTATGAGTGGTATCCTTCGTACAAGGCCGAAAAAGACCGTGCCGAAGCTGTCCGCGACTCCATCGCGGCCTCCCTTGACGCTGCCCCGTAACTATGACATGAAGGCCTGCCGGATCCGCGCATGGTCATAATAGTCGCGAAATTGGCGGCCTGAGCGTGGCGCTACGGCAGACGGAAGAGGCGCCGTGCGTTGGCGGTGGTGATCCGGTCGATCTCTGCGACGGAGATGCCGAGGGCGTCAGCCACAAAAGCGGCTGTGTAGGGCAGGTAGGCGCTTTCGTTGCGGCGGCCGCGCCTTGGTACGGGTGCCAGGTAGGGTGAATCCGTCTCGAGCAGCAGCCGGTCGTGACCGATGACCGGCAGCACTTCGCCGAGCTTGGAGTTCTTGAACGTGACTATGCCGTTGATGCCGAAGTAGTAGTCGCCGATGCTGCGGATGGCTGCCACATCGGCGGCCGTGCCGCCGAAGCTGTGAAATACGGCCGGTACTTCCGGATGCCGGGCAAGCACCTCGAGCGTCTCGCCGAGGCCTTCGCGGCAGTGGATTATCAGCGGCAGTCCCAGTTCGCCGGCCCGGCCGGCCTGACGGTCGAAGACCTCCATCTGCTCGGTGCGGTATGTGCGGTCCCAGTACAGATCGATGCCGACCTCTCCCACCGCCACATATCCGGCATCGGGAGTCAGCCGCCGCATGATGCTGTCGAGGTCGGCCTCCCAAGTCGGGCCGACTTCGGTGGGATGCAGCCCCATGGCGCGGAATATGCGGCCGGGGTACTTCGCGGCGAGCGTCTCGAGCGGACCGACCGACGATGCGTCGACATTGGGAAATATCATCTGCGACACTCCGGCTGCCAGCGCGCGGTCCACTGCTGCCGTCCCGCCGCCGTCGGTGTCGAATTCGGGCAGGTACAGGTGTGTGTGGGTATCGATCATCGTACGCGGCGCGACTGTGAATGGGCCAGATCCTCGAACCAGCGGCGGGTTTCGCTGTCCATCGGCACGCTGCCGAGTGCATCAAGCGCCTCGTCGATGTAGCGGTCGATAAGCCGGTCGCACCTCTCCGACAGATGCAGCCGGTCGTAGAGAGCGCGGACCACGGCCACGCGGCGCTTACCCGGCTCTATGGCGAAAGCCTCGGCCATGCGGTCGTGTGACTCATGGGCGGCCATTACGTAGAACCACGTCCGCTTGCCCGTGTTGATGTCATTGCCGATGGCCTTGCCGAAGACATCGCGGTCGCCGTAGATGTCGAGCCAGTCATCACGCAGCTGGAAGGCAAGACCCAGCTTCACGCCGAACTGATAGAAGGCCTCGCGTACCTCATCGGAGGCACCCGCCATGGCCGCGCCGATCTCGCAGGCGCCCCCAAGCAGGACCGATGTCTTGAGCAGGATCATGTGCAGGTAAGCCTTTTCGGAGACTGTGCTGCGGTTTTCGAACTCGATGTCGTACTGCTGGCCTTCGTAGACGAGCATGGCCGTGCGGTTGAAGATGTCGAGAACGTCTGCCGTGCGGTCGCCGGCGCCGCGCATCATCATCTGTGTGGCCATGGTCAGCAGGGCGTCGCCCGACAGTATCGCGCGCCGTTCGTCCCAGCGGCGGTAGACGGTGGGCTTGCCGCGGCGGCGCGGCGAGCGGTCCATGACGTCGTCGTGGATGAGCGTGAAATTGTGGAACATCTCTATGGCGGCAGCCTGGTCGGCTACGGTTTCCGGGTCCTTGCCGAGCGCCGCGGCCGCGGCCAGTGTCAGCAGCGGGCGCAGACGTTTGCCGCCTTCGCGGAGGGTATATTCGATGGGGGTGTAGAGCCCGGCCGGCGACGCGGACCCTTTTGGATATTCGATCGACGCGATGCGGTCGTTGACGATTCTGAGCAGTTCGGTGGTCTTTTCCATTCGGATGTGTTTATGCATCGCAAAGATAGCCATTTTCCGGGATATTTTGCTAACTTTGCGCGTTAATTCGTAATATGATGGTTTATATTATATATCTGTTGGCCGCAATGCTTCTGTCAGGTCTGAGCCTGCTGCTGTTCCGTTCGGTCAACCACGGTCTGTCGGTCAATTCCATACACCAGCAGACCACCCGCTTCACCGTCGGGTCGGTCATTGCCGTGGCGCCGCTGGCTATCACCGGCGGGTTCCCCGCGCTCCATGCGTGGCCCCTGTGGCTCGCGGCATTCACCGCTGTTGCGTGGGCTGTGACATATCCTTCGCTTTACCATCTGACACACCGTGCCGTGTCGGCCGACTACGACAACCACATCGACATAGCCTGCGGACTGTACTTCTTCGGTTTGCTGTCGGCCCTGTGCGTCGTGGCGTCCGGGGCACCGTCCGCAGTCGCTGTGGCGGCCGCATCGGTGACGTCGCTGATCGAGTTCGCCCTGCTGGCGCTTGTACTTTTCCAGGCGGTGTATTATATAATGTACGGAATGTGTGTCGACACCGACGGCATTCAGATCATACGCCAGACGAATATCAACGAGGTCATCGAATTCTCGCGCTCATATCCGTGGTGGGTGACGGCCGCTGTCGCTATTGCAGTCGCGGCGCTCGCCGCGGGGTGCGCCGCCGTCAATCTGGCGTATTCTTCCGCGGGGCTTCCGGTCTGGATGTCGGTCGTCGAAGGTGCCGCAGCTGTCGGTATCGCCTGCTTCATATTCGTCGGCCGCCGCTCGCCGATGGCACGCAGCGGCCTTGTCAACATATGGCGCGTGGTAACGGACTACCGGCGCCGGCTCGACAGCTACCGCCGTGCCGCCGCACGCCGCAACGCCTCGCTTGAGGTCGAACGTCTCGGGGAGCCTTACGACGGTCCCGCCACATATGTGATGGTAATCGGCGAGAGCGCCACGCGCGACTACATGTCGGCCTTTTCCGACGTCGACCGCGACACCACGCCATGGCTCTCGGCCCGCGCCAAGACTGATCCGGAGCATTTCCTGATATTTCCGAACGCGTATTCGTCGCAGATGTATACCGTCGCTACACTCGAGAAGTCCCTCACGGAGAGCAATCAGTACAACGGTATCGCTTTCAGCGACGCGTGCTCGCTCATCGACATGGCGCGCAAGGCCGGATTCCGCATCCACTGGTACAGCAACCAGGGACACCTCGGAGCGTTTGACACGCCGGTTACGGTCGTGGCCGAGACCTCCGATGTGGCCCGCTGGACAGCCCAGGAGATCAGTAAGGTGCCGTACGACATGACTCTGCTCGATTTTCTCGATGAAGTCGATCCCTCGGTCGACAATCTCATCGTACTTCACCTCAAGGGCAGCCATTTCAACTATCAGAACCGCTATCCCGCATCAGAAGCCATATGGCCCGGCACCGACAATCCCACGTGCTACAAGAACTCGGTCAGGTATACCGACAGTGTACTTAAGGCCGTCTACGAGCGGTGCTCGCGCGAGTTCAATCTCAAGGCTATGGTCTATTTTTCCGACCACGGCTGCATACCGACGGCCAGGCGCGCTCCCGGCTTCGCCGATTTCCAGATGGTCCGTATCCCTCTGTTCGTGTGGCTTTCCGACGACTATGCCGCCCGCCATCCCGTGCCGTCAGGAGCGTTGCGCGATAACCGCAGGCGCTGCTTTACCAACGACCTGGTCTATGATCTGATGTGCGGTCTGATGGATCTGCGTTCCGACCGCTTCGACCCCGCGCAGTCGATCGCCTCGCCGGCGTACCGCTTCGACCGCGGCACACTATCGACTCTCGGCGGGACAGTCGCTCTCGCTGATGATCCGCGCCCGCGCGGGTGGTCAGAATGAGATGCCCAGCCGCACCATCGCTATGTTGAGTGCCGGATAGTGTGTGACCGTCTCCCCCGACGTCACCTCGCCGCGTCCCACATAGGTGTAGCCCGCCAGGATGTAGCTGCGGAAACTGCGGCCGCGGGCCAGGTTGATGCCCACGCCCACCGAGCCGTAGGCTCCCGTCTTGGTCGCGTTGTCGGGCAGATAGTTCAGCGCCATGCCGCCCCTTACATCGACAAACAGCAGCTTGAGCTGCTTTGAGAAATCTGTGCGCACCATGGCGTACACCGGATACGTGCGGCACGAGTTGCTGATCATTATATCGGCTCCGGCTCCTATGCCGGCAAAGCTGAAGACGCCCTGCTTTACGCCGAAATAGGCATGAATGTCGATCGACGACATGTCGTTGGCGCTCAGATCGATCGAGCTTCCCGCCTCGGCGCCCCAGGTGAATGTCAGTCGTTCGCTTTCAACATTCTTCGGCGTTCCCACCGAGTCGGTCGGCTGTGTGGCGCCGTACAGGGCCGCCGGCGCTGCGGCCAATGCGGCCATCAACAGGCGCCGTATCATAGCCGTGTGAGTTTCAGACAGGTCCAGCGGTCGAGCTCGGTCCAGGACTCGACTTTCAGGCCGGCCGCAGCCGCAGCCTCGGCCACTACGGGAATGTCATCGGTGTAGAACCCGCTCAGCAGCATCGTGCCGCCGCTGCGCAGGCGTGCGGCGTAAGCCGCGATGTCGGCCGTGATGACATTGCGGTTGATGTTGGCTATGAACACGTCACATTCCGGCACCCCGGTCAGGGCCGACGCGTCGCCCAGTATGAGCGATATCTCGGGATGCCCGTTCAGCGCCACATTCTCACGCGCGTTGACATAGGCGAATTCGTCGATCTCGATACCCGTCACTGGCGATGCCCCGCGCATGGCTGCCAGCAGAGCGAGTATGGCCGTGCCAGTGCCCATGTCTATCACAGCCTTGCCCTCGAGATCCATGTCGAGCAGCGCCGTCAGGATCTGTGATGTGGTGGCGTGGTGACCCGTGCCGAATGCCATCTTGGGATCAATCACAATATCATACTGAGCCTTCGGCACATCGGTATGGAACGAACTGTGCACCACACATCGGTCGGCGACTATGATCGGTTTGAAATAGTTCTTTTCCCACTCCTCGTTCCAGTCGCGGCCCTCGACCTTGCGGTGCGTCACCGTCAGGCGGCAGTCGTAGGGGAAGTCTTCCACGGCGGCTGCCACGGCGTCGCTGTCGAATGCGTTCTCGGCGATGTAGGCCGTAAGCCCGCGTTCATCGGGCACAAAACTCTCATAACCGGCGTCGCCGAGCATGCCGGCCAGCAGATCGGTGGCGTCCTCGCCTGCATACGGCTCCATGTCGAGCCGCGTCTCGATATAATCGTTCATAGCTGTCCTCTTTTCCGTATTTCGGGCAAAGATAGCTATTTTGTCGCAGTTAAGCCTACTTTTTATCCAAAAAATCTGAAATCAGCGTTTCTTGTCCTGGCCCTTCTGAGTGTTGTGGTGCAGAAGCGGCGCGATGCGGCGCCACAGCTTCACGCCGATGACAAGGAAATCGGCATAATTGATCATGCCCATCAGACGCGAAAATGTCGACTTGTTGAAAAACAGGTTGCCCTGCCGCACGCGGTTGCCCTCGATGACGATGCGCTCCTTCTCAAGCTCGATGCGAGCCAGAGTCACGGCCCGTTCGTACACTAGACGGTCCATCGTATATCCTTCCCATTCGTGGGTCTTCTGAGGTATTTTCTTCATGACTGTCACTTTTGAGGCGGTTTGACAAACAATCGGGTCACGAATCTGGTTATCGGATCGATGAACAGCTTCCGGCGCAGGAAAAAGATCACGACGAACAGCACTACATAGAAAGCCGCCACGTAGAGAAACGCGGCGATCGGAGCCACCGTCTCCGCGAGCATGTGGCCGATGCCGAACGACAGAAACAACAGCACCATCGATCCTATGATCAGCAGCACGGCATAGAACGCTATGCCCGAAAGCAGCAGCGAGGTTTTCTCCGCGGCCGTCAGCCGCGCGTAGTCGATATTCAACGTGATCAGACGGCGCAGATTCTCGAACATTGCCGTCAGTGACTGCTTATCTTCACTCATCTTGTGGTAAATAATTGAAATTGTGATGAATCCTGATATATCATTCAATGCCCCGCATGCCGTGGCATGCGGCTGCCGCGCAGGTCGCCGTCCGGCTTGCCCTGACAAGGCAGTGCCGGCGACGGGATCCGGATCGTCAGGACCGGACGCCGTCACCGGCCCGCGCTTTAGTTCTCTTCGATCTGGCTGGCGATCATCTCGACGAAATCCTCGACCTGATCATCAGCTATGATACCTTTCTTAACCAGCATCTCCTTGATGCGGCGGCGTACTTCCTCGCCTTTCTCCGTCGTGACAAGAGCCGTGGCTGCTGCGCCTACGGCTGCTCCGGTAAGAAACAGTAACAGACCTTTCATTTCTTTTTCGTTTCAAGGGTTTCGTTCATCTTTTCCTCGATCTTGTCCTCGATGGCGTCAGCGATTTCCTCGACCTGGCTCTCCTTGGCATAGGGGAACTTGTCGCGGATGAAGCGGCGAATCTGGGCACGTGTGCGGATACCCGACTGAGGAGCGAGAAGAATGGCGGCTGCTGCGCCGACAACTGCGCCGCCTATTGCGGCAAGTGCGATTTGAAGACCTTTCATAGTAATTTTCGTTTTAATGGGGTTAGTTTTGATTATACCACAATAACGCCGTGCCGCGAAAAAAAGTTTGCACGCGATTGTAAAAAATCCCCGCAATCCAACTTTATTCCCGGCATTCCAACATTTATTTCCTCCGCCGTCCCGCGCGGAAAGGTCCGCCGTCTCGCGCGGATCCTTCGCGCCGCATTCCGCCGGGTCCCCGCGGCCGGCAAATGCGTGCCTGCTTCGTCACGGGGCGGCCGGCAACCGGCTCCATGTTCCGACATATTTCGCAGAAAAAAATTCGAAAAATCGCAAAAATCATTGCAAACCCAAAAAATATATGTAACTTTGCAGCCGAAAAGCCCCGGCGTCGTCCGCGGCTCCTTTTCAATAGGCTTCAACAGCTGTTATTATGGTCCTATAGCTCAGTCGGTTAGAGCACCTGACTCATAATCAGGGAGTCCAAGGTTCAAGCCCTTGTGGGACCACAACCAAAAAGTTACGGATTAAGAAAATCGCTGAAATTCAGATATTTCGGCGATTTTTATTTTGCCTGTTGTCATCATAAATATGATATGACTGGATTCGTTTTGGATAGGGTGCCGGTCCGGAGTATGAATGAAGAATATGGAAATTCCTTAAGGGATTCTTAACAAAAATTTGGCAGTCTCAGCGAAATGGCGTAATTTTGCAAAAAATTGAAGTACTATATCGTAACCTTTATAGAAAGGGCCAGATGAGAGAACGGATTATTGAGAAGTTATGCCATAATATGTTAATCAACAAATTTATGGCCGCACCGACTCCCCGATGGTTAGTGTTGGGGGTCGACCTTATGATTGTAGCGCTGAGCTGCCTGATTACATATACCTTCAATCCCGATTCAAACATATCGTCGTTCGGCGAGTGGGACACTCCGCTGACGCGCGGCGTCATTGTGTTCGCCGTATATTCGGCTTTGATGCCGCTGGTGCATACTTACCGCTATATCGTCCGCCTGTCCATGGTTGAGGATATGTACAGAGTGGTGGTGCTTGTGCTCACGGCGTCGATGTTCCTGACAATGGTGTCGGGAGCCTGCTTTGCGTTCACAGGCCGGCCTTATTTCGAATTGTGGAATGTATTTGTCATCGGCCTGCTTACATTCTCGATGCTGATGTTGCTACGTCTCGGCATAAAATATTTCTACCGGCGTCTGTCCGATGTCGAGAACAAGCGCAAGCGTGTCATTGTGCTGGGCTCTACTGTCAATTCTTTTGCTGTTGCCACACAGCTCAATTCCGAGGCCGACGGAAAGTTCAAGGTCGTAGCCCTGCTGGCTCTGTCGCCGGATCTTAATGTAAAGCATATCAACGATATTCCGCTGTATACGTACGACCCCGCGACAATCCGCGATTTGTTCCGCCGCTACAACTGCAAGCGTCTGATATTCCCGTCGATACAGCTTAAATTCATGCGCAGCGGTGTGGCCGATGTGTTCCTGAAGAACAATATCAAGCTGCTTATGTACAGCGGTGTCGAAGAGTTCGACCGCAATGCCGGCAATGCCTCGGCCAATGTCCGCGACATACATATCGAGGACCTGCTCGGACGCGATGTCATCAAGACCGACATCACTGAAGTAGAGAATGTGCTCCGCGGCCAGGTGGTCATGGTGACCGGCGCCGCCGGTTCGATCGGTTCGGAGATTGTCAATCAGGTCGCGTCGATGCGTGCAGGCGAAATAGTGCTGCTCGACCAGGCCGAGACTCCGATGCACGAGCTCCAGCTGATGATGGAGCAGAAGCACCCCGACATAAAGATACACCTGTTCATAGCCGATGTGGCCAACCGCGACCGCGTGGAGCAGGCATTCAAACGCTACCGTCCGCGCTACGTGTTCCATGCCGCCGCATACAAGCATGTGCCGATGATGGAGCGCAACCCCTCCGAGGCGATTATGACCAACGTCTTCGGCACGAAGAATCTCGCCGATCTCGCCGTAGAGTACGACGTGGAGAAGTTCGTGATGATCTCAACCGACAAGGCCGTCAACCCCACCAATGTAATGGGCGCGTCGAAGCGCATCGCCGAGATCTACGTGCAGTCGCTCTTCTTCAACCTGTCGCGGCGTCACCGCGACGGCCGCACGACGCGCTTCATCACCACCCGCTTCGGCAACGTGCTCGGCTCGAACGGTTCGGTCATCCCTCTGTTCCGCCGTCAGATCGAGCAGGGCGGTCCCGTCACGGTGACACACCGCGACATTATCCGCTACTTCATGACCATCCCCGAAGCCTGCTCGCTGGTGCTTCAGGCCGGCACGATGGGCAACGGTGGTGAGATATACATCTTCGACATGGGACAGCCCGTGAAGATCTACGATCTGGCCACGCGCATGATCTCGTTGTCGGGGCTGCGTCCGGGCGAGGATATCGAGATCGTGGAGACCGGCCTGCGTCCCGGCGAAAAACTCTACGAGGAACTCCTCAACGACAAGGAAAAGACCATGGCCACGCGCCACAACAAGATTATGATCGCAAAGGTGCGTGTGTACGACTACGACGATGTGTCTGCCCACCTCGAGACACTCCACAAATGCACCGACCTTGGCGACTACCACGACATAGTGGCTGAAATGAAACGCATCGTACCTGAATTCAAGTCCAGAAATTCCATTTGGGAAAGCATCGACAGCGAGATCAGGCGCGAGGAGGTGATAACCGAAATTACGATATGAAAAGACTGCTTGTAGCACTTGTGGCGCTGTTGGCGCTGGGCGTGTCGGCCTCTCGTGCCGCCAATCCGCTCGACATACTCTCCGGAGTAGTGGGCGCGGTCACTTCGACCGACAAATTTGAGATCAAGGACCTCGAAGGCACCTGGGAATACAAATCCCCGGCTGTCACATTCAAGAGCGACGATGCGCTGACCAAGGCCGGCGGCGTGGCCGCTTCGGCCGCCGCCGAATCCAAGCTGGCTCCTTATTACAGCCGTCTGGGCCTCAATACGGTCGTCATCACTTTCGATGCCGAAGGCAACTTTACGATAAAGGCAAAGAAATTCAGTCTGAGCGGCACGGCCGTTAAGGACAGCGATTCCGGGCTGCTGACGCTGAAATTCCAGGCTGCCGGAAAACTTAATCTCGGCCATGTCTCGGCGATTGCCTCCAAGGACGCCACAGGTGTGCTCACACTGACCCTCGACGCCACCCGCGTGATCTCGATTGTCGACAAGGTCGCGTCGATTGCCAACAATTCGACGCTCAAGACCATGTCGCAGCTTCTCGACAAGTACGACGGTATCTACGCCGGAGCCAAATTCAAGCGCAAGAAATAAGCCCGGCCGGCAGGTCGGCATAAATCATGGCACGAGGGCTGCGACAGGCGTTTGCCTCGAGGATCAGGACTCTGCGGTTCAGATTCGGACAGTTCACCCACGAATTCAGCGGTGCTATTTCCGCCGGAAGCGTCGTCCTCAACGTGGCCGCTATCGTGGCCTCCATCATGTGCCTGGTCGTGATGGTAGTGCTCGGAGGGTATGACCATACACCATCCGAGCTGCATCTTATCCGCAACATCCTGCGCGTCATCCAGGGCGTATTCCTGGTCAACATACTGTTCAATCTGATTCTGCGTCTGCGGGCCACGGTACGCGACAGCCGCATCGTGAAGTGGATTGTGGAGGCAGGCGTCCTGCTCACCCTGCTCCCGTTGCTGTATCCCCATCCGGTCCATCCGTGGATTCCCTGGCTCGAGCGCGTGCTTTACAGTCCGTATTTTCTTAATACGGTGCTGGCCGCATATGCCATTGTGGAGCTGTCGTTCGCCGTTATGTCCCTGGCCGGCCGACGTACCAATCCCTCCTTGCTGCTGTCGGGAAGTTTTCTGTTTTTCATCCTTTCGGGCTCGTTCATACTTATGCTGCCGCGCTTCACGGCGGTGCCGATTGACTATATCGACTCGCTGTTCGTGGCCACCAGCGCCGTCTGCATCACGGGCCTGACGCCGGTCGATATCGCGTCGACATTCACCCCTCAGGGCTACATCGTGCTGTGCGTGCTTTTTCAGGTCGGAGCTTTGGGTGTGCTTACCTTCACCTGCTTTTTCGCCATATTCTTCAGCGGCACCGCGTCCGTCTACAACCAGCTGCTTATCCGCGACATGATTTACTCCAAGACCATGAACGCCTTGGTGCCTACGCTGTTGTACATACTGTGCTTCACGCTCGCCATAGAGGCTGCCGGCGCGGCCGCGGTATATTTCACGATCCCCGACACATTGCACCTGTCCGAGAACGAAAAAGTGATGTTCGCGGTATTCCACTCCATGTCATCGTTCTGCAACGTCGGTTTCACGTGCCTGTCCGAAGGCATGTCCACTCCGCAGCTGATGACGGCCGGACAGTCCGTTTTCACTGTCACCTCCGTACTTGTCATCGCCGGCGGCATCGGTTTCCCCATTCTGGCTAATTTCAAGGATATCATCGTATCGTGGATCCGCTACGGCTGGCAGCGTCTGCGACGGCGCGTGGCCGAGCGTCCCCCGGTGCATTACTTCGACCTGAACACCAAGCTTGTCCTCCGCACATACTTCATAATACTGGGTGTGGCGTCTGTGGCCTTTTTCATCCTCGAGTATGACAATACTCTTGCCGGAATGACATTGTGGCAGAAGGCGGTTCAGTCAGTGTTTAATTCGCTTGTGCCGCGCAGCGCCGGTTTCGCGTCCGTGTCGCCCGCCGACTTTCTGCCGCTGACTATGCTGCTTGTAGTCGTGCAGATGTGGATTGGCGGCGGTTCCCAGTCGCTGGCCGGCGGTATAAAGGTCAACACGGTGGCGGCTGTGTTCCTCAATGTAAGGTCGATACTGAAAGGTGCCGCGCGCCCCTGGGCATCTGACCGGGCCATATCGGTCGGCACGGTCCGGCGCGCCAACGCTGTGGTGGCCCTCGCCATAGTGTCGTGGTGTGTGGTTTCGGCGCTGCTGCTCCTGCTCGAGCCGCAGCTTGCCCCGAAGGCACTGCTGTTCGAAGCCACTTCGGCCCTGTTCACGGTCGGATCGTCGCTCGGCGTAACTCCTGATCTGGGGGTGGGGGCCAAGACGGTCGTGTGTATGGCCATGTTTGTGGGACGCGTCGGCCTCATATCGCTCCTTACAGGCCTTGTGCGTCAGGGCCGCGACGTCTCCCGGCATCTGCCTGAAGAAAATCTGATTATTAACTGATAACATTTACCAACATGCGGTTTCTCATCATCGGACTCGGAATCTACGGTACGAACCTTGCGCGCGACCTCGTGGCTATGGGCCACGAAGTCATCGGAGCCGATTCGTCGCGCACTATCATAGACGAGATCAAGGACTATATCACGACAGCTTATGTGATCGACACCACGGAAGAAACGGCGCTTGGTGTGCTGCCTCTCCGCAATGTCGATGTAGTGATCGTGGCCATCGGTGAGAATTTCGGCGCTTCGATCAAGACCGTGGCCCTGCTCAAAAAGTCCGGTGTGAAGACCATCTACGCCCGTGCCATCGATCCGCTCCACGAATCCATCCTGCAGAGCTTCAATGTCGCGCGGATTCTGCGTCCCGAGCAGCGCGCAGCCGCCGACCTTACCCACGAGATGGCACTCGGAAGTATCACTGAATCGCTCGCTGTGACCTCCGACACGTTCATACTGAAATTTACGGCCCCCGGTTTTTTTGTCGGGCTTCCGTACGCCGACTTTGACCTTGCGCAGGACTACGGGCTCACCCTGGTCACTGTGACCCGTCCCCGTGTGAAAGTAAATGTCATTGGCATGAGCCAGACTACCCCCGAGGTGCTCCGCGACGTGAAATCCGACCGTGTCGATCCCAAGGATGTCTGGGTGGTTTTTGGCACGCTGAAAAGTTTCCGCTCGCTCTACCGCCGCCTCGCCGGCGAATGACCCCGCCCTTCACAGAGGCTTTTGTGGTCGGCCGGTCGACGGATAAGTAGAGGATGCACAAGTATGATTGCACTATCTAATCACTCGGGATTGTTCTTTTTCGACATGGTTAAAGTTTGTGCGTATCAGGATTTTGTACTAATTTGCAATACTTATGGAAGATATTACCGTTAACAACGTCCCTCGTATTGTCAGTGTCAAGGATTTTAGGATAGACGCCGACTATGCCGCTTGGCTCTCAGAAATCAAGCGTCGCTATATTTCTGCCCAAATCAAGGCTTCCATCAAGATCAACACAGAAAAGCTCCGTTTTAATTGGAGTGTAGGTCGTGACCTTGTGATGCGTAAGGCTGAGGAACGATGGGGCAGCGGAGTCGTAGAGCAACTCAGTTTCGATTTGAAGGAGGCCTTTCCGCAGGAAAAAGGATTCAGTAGCAGGAATATGTGGCGAATGAAACAGTGGTATCTGTATTTCTCTACAACAGAGGCTAATGAAAAGCTGTCACGACTTGTGGCAGAATTGCAATGTATTGAATCTCCATATCTTATAAATGTGCCACAGGCTGTGGCAGTTTTAAATGGCGAGCAGGGTTTCCCGATAGTGCTTGGAATGATTCCATGGGGACATCAGACAGATATCGTTTCTAAATGCAAGTCTATTGATGAAGCAATATTCTATTTGCGGGAATGTATATTAGCCGGATGGCCCCGTCAGACATTGAATAATTCACTAAAGGCTAACTTGTATAAATCCAGCGGCAAAGCAATCAGCAACTTTCCTGAATATCTGCCTGAGGCACAGAGTCGTATGGCGCAGGAAATTACTAAAGATAACTATGACTTTGGGTTTATAACCGTTCCGGTAAATTATAAAGAAGAGCAACTTGAGACAGCTCTTGAACAAAATATCACACGCTTTCTTCTTGAACTTGGCACTGGTTTTGCTTTTGTTGGCAGGCAGAAAGAACTTATCGTAGGCAACCGTACCCGTAGGATTGACATGCTGTTCTATCATATCCGGCTGAAAGCGTATATAGTCGTTGAATTGAAAGTCAAACCTTTTGACCCTGAGTATGCCGGAAAGCTCAATTATTATGTAAATGCCGTTGACGAGCTACTCAAAGGTCCGGATGATAATCCGACAATAGGGCTTTTGATATGCAGTGACAAGGACGAGACCGAAGTGCGTTGGGCGTTCAAGGGTATACAGACTCCGATGGGCGTTGCATCTTACGATAACGTCCAAATAGCTCCTTCAAATTTGCTCCCGTCGGCAGAAGAACTACAGGCACGGGTTCGCTTGGTAGAAGAAGAGTTGAATAATAAGCCAACTAAGGCTTGATGTATGAAAAAGCTGCGTTTCAGGCTTCGGGTGTCAGCATCTTCAGGAATGTATCCTCGTCGATGACCGGGATGCCGAGTTTCGTGGCTTTTTCGAGCTTGGAGGGGCCCATGTTTTCGCCGGCGAGCACGTAGTCGGTCTTTTTCGAGATGCTGCTTGCGTTGCGGCCGCCGTTCTTCTCTATCATAGCTTTGTATTCGTCGCGGCTGTGCTTGGCGAATACTCCGCTGATCACAAACGCTTTGCCGCCAAGTAGGTCGGTATGGTCGTCGCCGGCGGTCTCGGGCATGGCCATGGTGACTCCCGCCTCGCGGAGGCGTTCGACGGCCCTGCGGTTGATGTCGCGGCTGAAATAATCGGTGATCGACGCCGCAATGCGCGGGCCGACATCCTCGATGGCTTCAAGGCGTTCGGCCGGCCACGTCATCAGTTCGTCGATATTGCCGGTGGCGCGGGCTATTTTACGCGCCGTTGTTTCGCCCACAAACGGTATCGACAGCGCGAACACCACCCGTTCGAAAGGCACGGCCTTGCTCGCCTCTATGCCCGCAATGACGCGTTCGGCGCTCTTTGCCGCGAAGCCCTCGATTTTCATTAGATCAGCGGCTTTCAGGTCGTACAGGTCGCTGAAATCCGTTACCAGCCCGGCGTTGTAGAGCGCGGCGGCAGTCTCCTCGCCTATGCCGTCGATATTCATCATGCGGCGTCCGACGAAGTGCTCTACGCGGCCGATGATCTGCGGCGGGCAGCCGTATTTGTTGGGGCACTGCCAGGCGGCTTCGCCTTCGACGCGGATCAGCGGGGTGCCGCACGCGGGGCAGTGGCTCACGAATTCCACCGGCCGGGCTCCGGGTTCGCGTGCGTCGGTCTCTACTCCGGTGATCTTGGGGATGATCTCGCCGCCCTTTTCGACGTAGAGCATGTCGTCGTGGCGGATGTCGAGCTGGCGCATGATGTCCTCGTTGTGGAGCGACGCGCGTTTCACGATCGTGCCCGAGAGCAGTACCGGCTCGAGGTTGGCCACCGGGGTGATGATGCCCATGCGTCCGACGTCGAACGACACGGACCGCAGCCGCGTCAGCGCACGTTCGGCCGGGAATTTGTAGGCCACGGCCCAGCGCGGCGACTTGGCCGTGAACCCAAGGTTGAGCTGCTGGCGCAGCGAGTTGACCTTGAAGACGAGTCCGTCGGTGGCTACGGGCAGTTTGCGCCGCTCCGTGTCCCAGTATCTTATGTAGCGGTCGACAGCCTCGATGTCTTCAAGCAGTGTCATCGCCTCCGACACCTTGAAGCCCCAGCTGCGGGCCATCATCATGTTGTCGTAGTGGTTGTCGCAAGGCAGGTTGTCGCCCAGCATGTAATAGAGATAGGCGTCGAGTCCGCGGCGTGCCACCTCGGCCGGATTGAGCAGCTTGAGGGTCCCTGCGGCTGCGTTGCGCGGATTGGCGAAGAGCGGTTCCTCGTTGAAGGCCCGCTCGGCGTTGATGCGTTCGAACGACTTGTAAGGCAGCACGATTTCTCCGCGTATCTCGAAGAAGTCGGGCCACCCTTCGCCGGTGAGCTGCAGCGGAATCGAGCGGATGGTCTTGACATTTTCGGTTACATCGTCGCCTTGTACGCCGTCGCCGCGCGTCACGGCCCGCAGCAGGCGTCCGTGCTCGTATATGAGCGAGATACCCGTCCCGTCGAACTTCAGCTCGCCCACTATGGTCACTTTCTGGCCCGGCAGGGCGTCCGTCAGTCGTCCGACCCACTGATCCACGTCGTCGATCGAGTAGGTGTTGGCCAGCGACAGCATCGGATACACGTGCGCTACCTGCCTGAACCCTTCGCTTATGTCGGAACCCACGCGGTGTGTCGGCGACAGAGGATCATCGTACTCGGGGTGAGCCTTTTCGAGAGCTTCGAGTTCCTTGACCATCATGTCGTAGTCGTAGTCGGATATTGCGGGCGAGTTTTCCACGTAGTAGCTGTGGTTGTGTCGGTTGATGTCGGCGCGCAGTTGTTCTATCTGTTGTCTGATGCTGTCCATAGCCGTTAATCTTTAGAAGTTGTGAGTGTCTGTATTGCTTTTATCACGCGGTCGGGCTCGAAGCCGCGTCCCACGGCGAAGCGGAAGGCCTTCGTGCGCGATTCATAGGAGGCCGGGTCGGGGAGCGATCGCAGTTTGCGGCCCACTATCTCGGCCAGGCGGCTGTCGTAGATCTCTGTGTCTATGTCGTCGAGGGTTTCGGCGGTCGTTTCGGCGTCGACGCCTTTGGCGCGCAGGGCCATGGCTATCTTGCGCCGTCCCCAGCCGCAGTATTCGATCTTTTCCCGGACAAACATCCGTGCGAAGCGCGAGTCGTCGACCAGTCGGCGCGAGGCCAGCTGCTCTATTACGGAGTTGGCATCGCCCGGCGTCAGGCCCCAGCGCCGCAGACGGTCGCGTAGCTCGCCCGTGGAGTGCTCGGCGCGGTTGCACAGCACTTCCAGGCGCGCGTAGGCCGATTCAGGTGTCAGTGGGCGACGCTGTATCATGGTGCTGTGGCTCTGGCGAAGCGTTTCCGCCCCAGAAAATCAGGGGTGATTTCTATGTCGGTGTAGCCCAGGTCGCCGAGCATGTCGGAGAGCGGGGCGGCATATAGCGGGTTTATCTCGAAGTAGAGCCTTCCACCGCTGCGCAGGCGTCCCCGGCCCATATGGCCGATGGCGCGGTAGAAGCGCAGCGGATCGCTGTCGGGTACGAACAGTGCCGTATGCGGCTCATGGTCGAGCACGCGGCTGTCCATGTCCGCTTTCTCGCTGTCGGCGATGTAAGGCGGATTCGACACTATCAGATCCAGGTCATGCGCGGTGCTTTCAGGCATTGACAGCAGATCGGCGCGCACGAAGGCGATGCGCACCCCCAGCCGGCGTGCGTTTTCTTCGGCCACGGCCAGGGCGTCGGACGATATGTCTATGGCCTCTATCCGGGCGAACGGCAGAGCGCGTCCCAGCGCTATGGCTATGCAGCCCGAGCCGGTGCCTGCGTCGAGAATGCGCAGGTCGCGGCGTCCGCGGCAGTCGTCCGTGATCATGTCCACGAGCTGTGCCGTCTCAGGGCGGGGAATCAGCACCGACGGGCTGACCTTCAGTGTCAGCCCCATGAACTGAGCCTGCCCCGCGACATACTGCGGCGGCTCGCCGGCGGCGATCCGGGCGACCATTTCATCAATCCGCCCCACGGTCTCAGGCTCTACGGTGCGGCCTCCGTCGGTGAATATCTTTTTTGGGGTGGCTCCCAGCACATCCTCCATCAGCAGGCGCGCGGTGGCGCGGGCCTCCCCGGCTCCCAAGGCAGGCGTGAGGCGGTCAGTAATGTGTCTGTTGAGCTGCTCGAGAGTCATTTGCCGGGATGTTTTTCCGGGTCGGCCTCTGGATTGTCGTCGTCGGTGTACTCCCATTCGGCATCGTCGAAGTCGATGTCGTCGCCCCAGCTTTCGCTGCTGATGTGCTGCAGGTCCTCCCCTTCGAAGTCCTCGTCCGAAAGATCGTCGGCATCGTCCTCGCCGGGCGTGTACTGGAATATGAACTCGTCCTCCTCGCCCACGCGGTGCTGGCTGTCGAGCGGCCGCTGCACTATGTCCACCGTGGCCAGTCGGTTCGAGTCGTCGGTCACGGCCCGCCACAGCATGTCCTTCAGCTCGGCGATGCCCTGGCCTGTCACGGCCGAGATGAACACCGACGGTAGGTCCTCCGGTAGCGTCTTGCGGATTTCCTCGATAAGCTCGTCATCGAGCATGTCGCTCTTCGACACGGCCAGCAGGCGGTGCTTGTCGAGTAGCTGCGGATTGAATTTACGCAGTTCGTCGAGCAGGATATTGTACTGTTCGGTCACGTCGTCGGCATCGGCCGGCACCATGAACAGCAGCACGGCGTTACGCTCGATGTGGCGCAGGAAGCGCAGTCCCAGGCCCTTGCCCTCGCTCGCTCCCTCGATTATACCCGGAATGTCGGCCATTACGAACGAGCGGTTGTCGCGGTACGCCACGATGCCCAGCTGCGGCTCCATGGTCGTGAAGGGGTAGTCGGCGATCTTGGGACGCGCGGCCGACACTGCCGACAGCAGGGTCGACTTGCCGGCGTTCGGGAAGCCTACGAGGCCTACGTCGGCCAGCACTTTCAGCTCCAGGATGATGCTGCGCTCTATGGCCGGCTCGCCGGGCTGCGCGTAGCGCGGAGTGCGGTTGGTCGACGATTTGAAGTGCCAGTTGCCCAGGCCGCCTCGGCCGCCGCGCAGCAGTTTCACTTCCTGCCCGTCGCGGGTCACTTCGGTCAGATATTCGCCCGACTCGGCGTCGTAGACCACCGTGCCGCAGGGCACGTCCACGACAACGTCTTCGCCGTCCTTGCCGAAGCTGCGGCCGCCCGAGCCGCTCTGTCCGTTGCCTGCGAAGATATGGCGCCGGTATTTAAGCGGGAGCAGCGTCCACATGTGGGCATTCCCCCGCAGGATGATGTGGCCGCCCCGGCCTCCGTCGCCCCCGTCGGGGCCTCCCTTGGGTATGTATTTGGCGCGGTAGAAGTGGCGCGAGCCGGCGCCCCCCTTGCCCGAGCGGCAAAGTATCTTTACGTAGTCGATGAAATTTGAATCTGCCATGTCCGTGTGGTGTGGTTAGCGTGATAGGTTGTTGTGGTGGCGCATCAGTTCGGTCGCCTGGCGGAAATCGGTGGGCGATCCCACGTCGATCCACGTGCCTTTGATAGGATAGTATGCCACCTTGCCGCCCGATGCTATTATCTCGTCGATCAGATCGGTGGCATCCGTGCGCCGGTCGGGCTGCAGCCCGCGCAGCAGCCGGTTGCGGAATATGTATATGCCGGCGTTGGCGTAGTAGGAGTAAGCCGGTTTCTCGGCTATGCCCGTGACGCGTTCGCCCTCGATGGTCAGTATGGCGTAGGGTACCGACACCTGATAGGGGATGACGGCTATCGTGGCGTCGGCTCCCGAATCGCGGTGTTTCAGATACAGCTCCTCGAACGAGATCGTGGTGATGAGATCCGAGTTCATCACGAGCGTGTTGCCCTCCTCTGCTATGTCGGCCAGCCGGGCCGATCCGATGGTGCCCAGCGGCATGTCCTCGCGCACGGTGCGCACATTCACTCCCGCCACAGGCTCGGCGAAGTGGCTTTCGAGCTGTTCGGCCAGGTAGCGTGTCGTCACAGTGATGTCCGTCACGCCCACGGCCGCCAGAGCCTCTATGTTATAGTCGATTATCGCCTTGCCCTCGATGGTGAGCAGCGGCTTGGGTGTGGTCAGGGTCATCGGACGTAGCCGCTCGCCCTGTCCTCCGGCCATCAGTATCGCCGAAAGCGGCAGGCGTGTGCGCGTTCGGCTCAGATCCACGATCTCGGCCGGAGTGCCGTCGGAGTTCAGGCGCGGCAGCAGTTTTATGCCGGCGCGGCGGCACTCGCGGATCAGTTCCACGTCCGATTCGTCGCCGCGCAGAGCCTTGAACGTACGGCAGGCGGCTTCCGTCACCGGCCTGTCGAGTCCCTTGCCCGCGAGCAGGGCGCGCCGGATGTCGCCGTCGGTCAGCGAGCCGGTCACGGCCCCCCGTCCGTCGGTCACAAACAGGGTCATGGCGCTTGCCGGCAGCGAGTTGAGCAGGGCGAGCGCCTGGAGCAGCGTCGATTGTTCGTTGATTAGGTTGCGCATACTCTTAAAACACTTTATTCGGTGATTGGTTGTCGCGGCCGTCCCCGGCGGCGCGCATGCTTCGGAGTATTTCCTCGGCCACGAGCCAGTCCAGCGGCGTGTCGAGGTCTATGCTGCGTTCGCGCGGCATAGGCGACGGCACGCGCCGTGGAAATTCGCCCAGCGCCATGGAGCGGATCGATGCCGGATTGATGACATATACCGCCCCGTTGTACTCCCACGCAGCCGGGGCATCCTGGCGTCGCGTGTACAGCCCGTCGCCCTTGGATACATGCAGAAATCCTGTCGCCGGGTCTGTCTCGAAGCAGTTGTAGTAGGGGTTCGATGCCGCCTCAGTCACCGTGACCACCATATCGATCTCCGGTGAGTAGAGAGCGAGGGCGGCGCGGATGTCGGCCGCTGTCCGCAGCGGCGATGTGGGCTGCAGCAGCACCACGCAGTCGTAGCCTATGCCGGTACGGTCGGCATAGGCCATGGCGTCCAGTATCACCTCGCGGCTTCCGGCGGTGTCGGTGGCCAGCTCAGGCGGACGCATGTATTCCACCGGCAGTCCCGCGCGCCGTCCGGTGTCGGCGATCTCGGCGTCGTCGGTCGAGAGGATGATGTGGCGGTCGTCGGCGCCCGCCTCGCGGGCCGCCTCGATCGACAGGTGTATGAGCGGACGGCCTCCCAGCGGCTTGATGTTCTTGCGCGGGATTCCCTTGCTGCCTCCGCGGGCAGGTATGATGTAGAGTGGTGTCAGCATGTCAGGTCGTAGAAGCGCTTGGGCGCGTGATCGGATGAGTTGACGAATTCGGTGATTGTCCGTGCGGCCAGTTCCACGGTGTCGGGGCGCCCGTAGGGATTCTCCCGGGCGGCAGCCAGCTGCTGCATCTCGTCCGACAGTGCGCGGTCGATCGCCCGGGCTATATCGTTGGCCGAGTCGCCGCAGTGGATTACCGACGGCGCGGCGATGCGGCCTTTCTGCCGTATGCCGATGTCCACCGTGGGCGTGCCGGCCGACGGCACTTCGACCACGCCGCTCGACGAGTTGCCGACAACCACCTTGGCCAGCGCCGATGCGGCCAGGTAGCGCTTCATGCCCAGCGATCTGACGGCCGTGACAGCTTCCGGACGGCGCTCCTCCCACGCCGCGATGCGGTCGATGATAGCTCCCGAGCGCGGGTCGCTGTTGGGGTAGGTGACTATGATGTGAAGATCTTCGAAGCGGTCGAGGGCTTCGGTCAGGGCATCGAAGCGAATGCCCGGATCCTCAGGGTCGAGTGTGGCCGGATGGAATGTTACCAGGGCTATGTCGCGCCCGTCAGCTATGCCGAGGCTTCCGAGCACTTCCGCCGCCGTGGGCAGCTGCTGGTTGAAAGCGTTCCACACGCCCAGAGCCCCGATGTTAACCACCCTGTCGGGCTGCTCGCCCATCTGTATGACCCGTCGGCGGTAAGGTTCGGTGGCAGTCAGGTGAAGCGACGCAAGCTTGGTGATGGCATGGCGTATGGAGTCGTCCATGGCCCCTTCGGTCACTTCGCCGCCCGATATGTGTATGATGGGGATATGTGTCAGCGCGGCGGCCGTGGCCACGGCCAGCATCTCGTAGCGGTCGCCCAGTATCACCACCGCATCCGGTCGCATGCGTCCGAAAGCGCGCGCGGTGCCTTCGAGGCATGCCGCTGCCGCCAGTGCGCACGCTTCCGTCGACTCTCCCCCGCCCCCGTCGGGTATGGGCACGCGCTCGTCCACGGCGAATCCCGCAGCCTCGATTTCCGACACCGTCGCCCCGTACTTTTCCAGCAGGTGCATGTTCGTGGCGAGAATGCGCAGGTCCGTGCCCGTGTCGGCGCGCAGCCGTTCGGCCAGCGGCTGCAGCAGCCCCCAGTCGGCGCGGGTCCCGGTCGCGATGCATATTCTGCGTGTGGTGCTCATCTCTGGCTCGGTTTGGGGTTGCGTACTTACAGCACGTTGAGCACCTGCTCCTTGATCTGCTCCAGGATGTCCTTCATCTTCACCACTATGCGCTGCATGTCGGCATGGTTGCTCTTCGATCCGAGGGTGTTGATCTCGCGTCCCATCTCCTGGGCTATGAAGCCGAGTTTCTTGCCCTGGCCCGGTTCGCCGTTCATCGTCTCGAGGAAATAGCGCAGATGCTGTCCCAGGCGCTGCCGCTCTTCGTTCACGTCGAGCTTCTCGATGTAGAAGATCATCTCCTGCTCCAGGCGCCCTTTGTCGTATTCGGCCACCGGTATGCGCGCCAGCCCTTCTTCGATGCGTTCGCGGATGCGCGGCACACGTTCGGCTTCGAACGGCGCTATCGACTCGAGCAGTTCGCCGATAGCCTTCACGCGGCTCTCAAAAAATACTTCGAGGCGTTCGCCTTCGGCGCGGCGGTGTGCGTTCAGGGCTTCTACCGCTTTATGGCATGCGTCGGTCAGAGCCGTCTCGATCTCCGGCGAGTTGTCTTCGTCGGTATCCGTGATCATTATGTCCGGGAAGCGCATCAGCAGCGGCATGATGTCCGACGGTGCGAGCCCGATTCCGAGTGCCGAGGCAGCCTCGTCGAGATTTTTCTTGTATTGGGCGAGCGCGGTCAGATTCAGACGCACCGGTGCCGGGGCGCCGGCCAGCGCCTCGCATCCTACGTTGAGGTCTACCTTGCCGCGCTGGAGTTGGCGGGCGACAATGTTGCGCAGCTCTATCTCGTAGCCGCGGAGCGACGACGGTACACGGGCTGAGAGGTCCATCTGTTTGGAATTTAATGATTTGACCTCAACGGTTATCTTTTTACAATTAACCTCGGCTGATGCTTTGCCGAAGCCGGTCATTGATAGAAGCATAGTTTTATGTCAATTAATTTTCTACAAAGGTAATCAATAGTTTTCAAAAACGGAAAAAAAGGTTGGCACGGGGCAAAAAAAAGTCCCCGTCATTTCAACAATGATAAGGACCTAAGCCGATAGGCATAATTGGTGATTAGAATTGAGCTGTCTTATAGCATTTTAAATGTGCAGAGATTATATCATACTTACTTATCACAACACCTATTTTTAATCCTTGGCCATATTCTCTCGAGCGGGCCGGTCGGATACATGCCTTAGCTTAGATTCTAATCGGATTGAAGTAAATGCGTAAATAATCGGTCTAAGACTAAGCAGATAGGTGATTCAGTTATCTGCTGCAAAGTTAAGGGCATTTTCACGTATTTCCAAACTTTTTATTCTAAATAATGATGAAAATACTTTAGTTTTAACATTATTTTGAATTCGATTACATAAATTTATAAAAATGGCGCGGATATCTGCCATGCAGGCAGGTATCCGCGCCGGTGATGAGGTCTGTTCCGTCTATGATCAGTCGATCTGGATCACAAGGTAGTTGGTCAGGCTCCAGAACTTGTCCGGATCCAGGATACGGAGCACCTTGCTGCCGTTGACGTCCTCGAAGCGGTACGAATCCTTGGGATGGTTGGTCTTCACTTCAGCCTTTTTCGAGTGGCAGTTGATCGATGTCAGCGTCTGCTTGTTGGCGGTCACGAAGAAGCTCTGGTCGAAGTCGCCCTTCAGCAGCTTGGCCTTGCGCAGGAAGCCGGTCTCGAGAATCTTGTGGGCCTTCAGCTCGCCCTTGTTGGCGGCCACGTAGTAGCAGGTGTTCAGTTCGTTGGTCACGTCGGCCACTTCCTGCTGGGCGATGTTGCGTTCGTCCGTGACGGTGCTAACCGTGGTGTTGAGCGAGTCGACCGTCGTGGTGAGCGTGCCGATCTGAGCCCGGGCTTCGTTGAGGTTCTTGGTGAGGCTGGCTATTTCCTCTTCCTGGCTCTTGAGCTGGTTGTTCAGGGCCGTGATGGTGGCCTGCAGGTTCTTGTTGTTGAGATTAGAGCTGTTCAGGCGCTGTTCGAGCTGGGCAAGCTGTTCGCGGCGCTGCTGCAGGGTTGCCTGTATGGCGGCGATGTCGGCTTCGATCTGCGCCCGCTGTGAGCCGGTCTCGCCCGATATTCCGTCCGACACCGTCAGGATGTTCTCGAGACGCTTGATCTGGTCCATGTTCGACGATATGTCGTTCACGAGGCTCAGGAGCTGGTCGCGGTCCGCCACGGCGGTTTCCAGTTCTTCGCGGGTCGCTTCCTGCAGCGCCTGTTCTGACGTTGCGTTCTCATCTGACTGTTTCTTTGAGCAGGAGGCCAGCAGGGCCGCCACTGCCAGCAGCATGACTAACTTTTTCATATCGGTAGTTTTCTTTTAAATTAATTTAATCAGGACGATATTTGTTTTTATGGATTTTTGTTTCAGGGTCTGTACGGCCTTGTACTATGATAACAATCTCGCCTCGCGGAATGTTTGCTCGGTAGTGCTCGGCCAGCTCGCCGAGTGTCCCCCGCACGGTCGATTCGTGGATTTTGGATATTTCGCGGCTCACCGAGGCCGGTCTTTCAGGGCCGCATGCCGCGGCAAGCTGCTCCAGGGTCTTGACCAGCCGCAGGGGCGATTCGTAGATGATGAATGTGCGCGGATCCTCCGCAAGCGCCGCGATGCGTCCCGCGCGGCCCTTCTTCTGTGGCAGAAAACCCTCGAACACGAAGCGGTCGCACGGCAGCCCCGACGACACCAGCGCCGGCACGAAAGCTGTCGGCCCCGGCAGCGTCACCACTTCGACGCCCAGCCGCCGGCATTCGCGCGAAAGCATGAACCCCGGATCCGAGATGCCCGGTGTACCCGCGTCCGACACCAGCGCTATGTTCTCGCCCGAGGCTATGCGCTCTGCCAGAGCCTCGCTGGTGGCGTGCTCGTTGAACTTATGGTGGCTCTGCATCGGCGTGGTTATGCCGAAGCGCTGCATCAGCACGCCGCTCGTGCGCGTGTCTTCGGCCAGTATCAGGTCGGCTTCGCGCAGCACGTCGGCCGCACGCGGCGTCATGTCGGCCATGTTGCCCACCGGAGTGGGTACTATGTAGAGCTTTCCGGCCATGGATCAGGACTTCGCGTTGAAATAGTTGCTCACCAGGTTGAGGAATTCCTTCACGGTCGGGTTTTCCGGATCCCACGCCAGGTCGTCGCAGAGGTATTCGCGGGCCTCCGCGTAGGAACTCATCGCCGAGATCAGGTCGAGCGTGTCGTTGAATTCCTCCGCCGATCCCCCGAACAGCTCGCGGCGGAACATGAACTTGTCGTTCAGCGTCAGGTTGCGGCGGATGTCGCGCGTACCTTCGGCGCGTGCCGCCCGCTGCGCTGCGCTGTCGTCCTCCACCACTATGGCGTCGGCCGGCACATCGGCCTCGTCTGGTTCTTCCGCGGGCGCTTCCTCGCCGCCCTCGGCCTCGTCGTCCTTGACTTCTGTCGGTGTCTCGGGTGTGTCGCCCGCTATGCCGGCCACGCCGCCGAAGAGCCGCGAGAATTCAGCGTATTTTTCCTGCGCCGCCGCCAGCGCCTCGTCCGACGGACGGGCCTGAAGCACCCGCAGCGCACCTTCAAGCTCTACGTTGAGCCGTATCAGTTGGTCTATTGTAGTCATTTCTTGAAAATATTTAGCAGATATTTTTCGATTTTGCCTTTGAGTTCGGCCCGCGGACAGAAGAAGCCGTTCACCATTATCACTACAGTGTGGGTCGGCCGTCCCGACCGGTCCAGATAATACCCGGCGTACGTCTGCACCCCGCTTATGCTGCCCGTCTTCAGGGCCAGCCGTCCCTTGAGCGACGTCTTGGCGCCGAAGTTCTTCAGCGTCCCGTCGATGCCCGCCACCGGGAAGAAATCCACGAATGTGTCGGCATACTGCCCCGCAGCCATGTATTCCAGTATGGCGCACAGAAACCGCGGCGAGAAGCGGTTGGCGCGCGACAGTCCGCTCCCGTCGAGTATCACCGTACTCTTGGCGTTCAGCCCGTTGTCGCTCCAGTAATCCTGCTCGGTCGTGATGCAGTCGGCTCGGGAGCCGTCAGGGACCAGTGCGCGCAGCATTCCTTCGGCGAAGAGGTTGTCCGATCGCTTCATCAGATTGCGCAGTATGTACCGCGCCGCCGGCGAGCGCTGCGTGTACAGTTCCGTGTCTATGGACGGGTTGCGGCCGCACGTGGCTTTCTTGCCCACGGTGATTCCCTCTGCGTGCAGGGCGTCCGCCAGCACCGCCGCATACGAGTATGCCGGATCCGGATTCGACGTGTTTATGCTCCAGTCCTTCTTGCGGCGTGTCTGTGCCGGTGCCCACACCGTCAGGTTGTTGGCGTTGATGCCGCGCAGCTGGTCCGTCGAACTTTTGCTCCATTGCCGCACGTCGATTTTCAGAGTGCTGGCAGGCGATGTCGTTCCCTTGTCGGGATATGCCTTTACGTAGTTGCCGCGGTAGTTGAATCCGTACAGTCCCGCGCCGTAGGGCCATGCTATGTCCTCGCATTCCCACGACGGCAGCTGGCCGGCGTCCTTCATGTTGTCGACTACGCTCACGTAGCCGGTGATTGACTTGATCCCGAGCCGCTTCACCGCCGCCACGATCGAGTCCGTGAACCCGCGGGCCGACTTGAACTCGGTGCTCCCAAGCGTCGGGTCGCCGCATCCGCGTATCACGATGTCACCCTCCCAGCGCGAGCGGTCCGAGGCCGACCGCCGTCCCGACAGCCCCACCGTCGTGGCGAATCGGAAGTCCGGTCCCAGCAGCATCAGCGCCGTCGCCGACGTCACGGTCTTCGTCACGCTCGCCGGGGTCAGCGCCAGGTAGCTGTTGTGGTCCGCGAGCACCTTGCCTGTCGACAGTTCCTTGATGTATATTCCCACCGTTGTGGCGTATCCGTCATCGAGCCCGAGTACGTTCGTTTGCGGCGTCGCAGGCAGTGCGCAGAGCACCAGGGCGGTTATGAATGTTATGATGTGTTTCATGCCGTTTTTTGACGTTTTAAGGGCCTGCGCGCAGGCCATCTGACTGCAAATTTAACAATTTGTGGACGTTTATGGGGCAAAATATCGAAAAAAAAAGTAACTTTGCATTCCAATGGTAATCAAAACACGAGACAGACTCATAGAGGTGGCGCGCCAGCTTTTCGCCCATAAGGGCGTGGACAAGACCACGATGAACGATATCGCCAACGCGTCCGAACGTGGGCGTCGCACCATCTATACCTATTTCCGCAACAAAAAGGAAATCTACAATGCCGTCCTCGAGGCCGAAAGCGAGCAGCTCGTCACCTCCCTGCGCGAGATAGCCGTCGGTTCCGGCCCCGTCGATCAGCGCCTGGCCGATTTCCTCCGTTGCCGCATCTGTCACATCAAGGGCCAGTCTGCATCCACCCTCAAGAACTGGCTTATGTTCGATACACGCCGTCTCGAGCGTATCAACCGCATGGCCGCCGACAAGGAGTCGGCCCTGCTGTCGGATCTGCTGGCCGAGGGCTGCCGCAAGGGTGTCTTCAATCCCGCACGCTGCCGCCTGTTCGCCACATTCATCGACCGCATGCTCGAGCTGCTCGAAATGCCACTGGCCGCCGCTCCGAAGATATCCGACGCGCGCCGCCACGAGATTGCCGAGAGTTTCATTGAATTTTGCGTCTCCGATCTGAAGTCGGACATTCAACCTGCCGAAAATTGAAAGAAAAAGACATACGTAAATTCCACAGCGACGTCGCGCTCAGTATCAGCCGCGGCAACCTCCACGATGCCTTTGCCGCCATGCGCTCTTTCAGCGAGGGAGGCCTCACCTGGGAGATCACCACGGACATCGACCGTCTCGAGGACAACTACCGCGCCATGCTGTCATACCTCTCAACGGGCGCCGACGACCCCGGCCGCGACCGTGTCTACGACTCAATCGTCGCACAGGCCCGCGCGATAGCCGACACGCTCGTCCGTCATGCCCTCATTGCCGAAGGCTCGTCGCTGTATTTCAGTACACTGCGCCGCCTGGGCGCGCGTCCCGGCCAGTCGGTTGCCGCTGCCGTCGACGCCCTGCGGGCCGAGCTGCGCCGCCTCGATGCCGACATCACCTCTATTGCCGACCCGCGCCGTTCGCTCACGG